>NZ_JBIRAZ010000018.1:0-231828 GCF_044326415.1 Actinomadura sp. 6N118
TCCAACGTGACCGGCACAACCCGCGGATGGAAGGCCGCATTGAACGCACTGTCACTGCACTACGGCGACCGCATCACCCTCAACTGACAACGATCACCGCCTCACCCACAAAATTCAGGACAGTCCCACGCGGCCTGGCTCAAGGTATGACCCCGCAACTGTGACCGGGCACAGCACAAAGCTTGTTCCATGAATTCGCCAAGAGCGGCGCGTCTCTGCCCGGACGCGCCGCTTGTGGGCGGGTCAGTTGTTGGGAATGAGCATGAAGGCGCGGGGGGAGGCTGTGCCGACGATGACGCCGTCGTTGTTGATGGCGTTGGCGTTGTAGAGGACGGTGCCCTTGGGGAGGTTGGTGGTGACCTTGTTGAGGTCGGTCATCTTCCCGTTCTCCCAGACGAAGGCGCGGCGGTTGGTGCTGCCGGAGGAGTCGATGTCGGAGATGCCCACGACTTGGCCCTTGTTGTTGACGCTGCTGGCGAAGCTGGCGGGGCCGCCGAGGGTGCCGAGGTCGGTCATCTTGCCGTTGCTCCAGACGAAGGCGTGCAGGTGGCCGGTGAGCTTCTGCGAGTCGCCGACGACCACGCCGTTGTCGTTGATGTCGGTGGCCCTGGTGCCGGGGTATCCGCCGCCGCCGAGGGTGCCCAGAGCGGTGATCGTGCCGTTCTGCCAGATCGCCGCGCGGGTCGCGCCGGACTTGGTCACCGCACTGCCCACCACCTGGCCCTTGTCGTTGATCGCGACGGCTGCGCTCTCGTTGCCGAAGGAGGAACCGCCGAGGCCGGGCAGGCGGCGTAGGGTGCCGTCGGCTTCCCAGATCACCGCCCGGCCCGGCTGACCGGCCTCACGCAGCGACCCGGCCACGGTACCCGCATCGTTGATCTCGACGGCGCTGCTGCTGCTGTCGTCGAACGAGGCGGCGAGATCGGTGAGTTCGCCGTCGCGGTACACGACCGCGTGCGGAGGCTGATCGGAGGCTCCGGTGTAGGCCGACCCGACGATGGCGCCGGTCTCGTTGACGCCCAGCCCGGTGAGCATCGGGAGGGTGCCGATCTCGCCGTCCTGCCAGACGACGCCATTGCGCGATGAGCCGACGACGATGCGGGAGGAGTTGAGGTCGTTGGCGACGCTGGTGGCGTAGCCCGGCTCGGAGCCGAGGTCGACGTAGGTGTAGGTGGTCGGCCCGTCGGCCTGGGCGGGGGTGGTGAACGCCGCACCGGCGAGGGCGACGGCGGCGGCGGTCAGGGCGGAACGGCGGGTGAGAGAGGTATTGATCACGAGAATGATGGTGATGGGGCCGGTCCCGTTCCGGAAGGTCAGCGGTGCTTACCGAGTTCTTACGGGCTGCGAGGCACTCCTGATCGCCGGGCTGCTCCAGAACGAGGACCATGCGCGCGCCGTCTGCCTCTCCGAGCAGCGAACGCTGGCCGAGACCGAGCAGACGGATGAATCGGCAAGCGGCCGTCCTTGGCCGAGACGACTCGCCCCGCCTGTGAGTGGTTCACGACGAGCGCGCCCTCCGCGCAAGGGTTGCTCCGCCGGAGGTCATGCGCACCCAGTGGCATATCGACCTGGCCCAGAGACGATCCCGGCCGCCTCACCCTCATACGACAACAGCCGGGTCGGCTTGATCGGGTTGTCTGGTGAGTCGAGCCAGATCGTTTGGCCCTGTGGGGTCACGGTGATGCCGTAGCGGTCTTGAGCCGGGCTGCCCCAGGAGACCCATTGGAGGTAAGCCGCCGCCGTCTCGTCCCACAGGCGGCGCGGTCCCCACTGCTCCACGGCGAACTGTGCGCGGTCCGGTTCGTAGTCCACCGACGCCCAGGAACCGGTGGCGGGCTCCAGGAGCCAGAACGTCCACTCTCCGGAGTCGTCGTCTGCTGCACACATTCGTTTCTCCACGCCCGGGACCAGAGCGCCAATGGCGATGTCGGCTCCGTAGGAGTCCCATGCCACTGTCCGGGGGTCGAGTCCTGTAGAGCTGTGTACTGGCTCGGTACCGGCGGTGTAGGAGGAGACGGATCGCCCGGGGATCCTCTGATTCCTGGCAATCATGTAGTTGGCGAACGCCAGGAGCCTGCCCACCGCCATGCCGTTCCGGACCACAGTCAGCCGGGCCATGTGGCCGTTGCCGTAGAGCGGGTTCCAGGGCAGCACGATCACCCCGCCCGGCCGGGTCTGCTCCACCCATGCGTGGGGAACGTCGCAGACGCCACAAGCCACGTGAACACGGTCGTAGGGAGCGCCGTCAGGATGGCCGATCATCCCGTCGCCGAGCATGAGGTGAGGAAGGTACCCGGCTTGCTGAAGGTTCTTCTCTGCCTGGCCCAGCACGTCTGGATCGATCTCGATGCTGGTCACGTTCTGCGGCCCGACCCGATAGGAGATCAGAGCGGCCGTCCACCCTGTCCCGGTCCCGATCTCCAGGACCTGATCGTGGTCTCGCAGGTCCAGCGCGGACAGGAAGTCGCGCACCGTGGCCGGGGCCGAGCAGGACGAGGTGAACAACCCGCCGCCATCGTCGGCTCCGTCATCGACCTGAGTGATGATCGCGGTGTTGGACTCCACCGCTGCCCGCCACTCCTCAGGTCGAGCGTGCCGGTCAATCGGGTAGTTCGGCTCGTCGCTGTCAGGCATCGCCAACGCCCGGTCAGGGACGAACAAGTGCCGGGGAACAGTCTCGATCACCTGGGGTTCTTCCCGTCTCCCTTGTTGCCGCCGTCGCCGCCACCGCCACGCTTGCCGCCCTGCGGGTTTTGGCCGTCACCGCCCTTGGGGTTGTCCTTGGGGTTCTGCGAGTCGCCGTGCTTACCCATCGCCATCGTTCCTTCCACTGTGCCAGCGCGACGGGCCGCCGCGCTTCTGCTGCCAGGCGGACGAGCGTCGGAGAACGAATCGCCACCATCCGCGCGGAGCCGGTTTCGTGACGCCGAACTGGTCGGCGATGGGCAAGTACGCGGTCAGCTGTCCCACGATCCGTTCGGCCGCGCACGGCAGGTCCCATACGGGAGCCAGTGGGGCGCCGGTGGAGGAGATGAACCACGGTTCCCCGTCAGGGCCGGTGCCGACGCGGACGCTGTCGCCGAAGCGGGGTGTGTTCGGCAGGAACACGCGTTGCCGTGCCGGGATCTGGTCGAACTGTGGACGGGAGGAGACTCCGCGAAGCGCGAGCTCCTGGCCGAGCGCGTCCAAGCGGTCGGTGGCCATCACCGCGTCACCTCGTCGAGTTGCTGGCGGAGATCCTCAGCACTGTCGGCGTCGACTGCGGTCACGTGGTGGTCCATCAGCCGATTGGTCATCGGGTCACGGTCGGGGTTCCGTGTCGCCCACCACCGTTCACGGTTGGTCGTGATGATGGACCAGCCAGGGAAGTCTCGCCGTAGCGCGGCCTTGGCCTCCGCCAGGTTCGTCATGCCGGACCCTTCCATCCGGTAGGCCCTCGGATCACCGGCGTTTGCGCACCGGCCGAGGGCCGTCTCATCGTTACCCGCCACACTTCCCGCCTGCCCGGATAGCGTGGAGACGTTGACCTGTTGCTCACCGGCAGCGGGCAACACCGACAACGGGTCAACCCGGGCCGAAACGGGTGAGGCGATGACCTTCGGCGAGAAGCTGCGCCAGCTCATGACCGAGCGCGAGATCAGCTTGCGCCAGCTGGCCAAGACGGTGCCCTGCGATCCTGGGTATCTGTCGCGGATCTCCAACGACCACAAGCCGCCGTCCATCGAGTTGGCGGGACGGCTCGACGAGTTGCTCGACGCGGGTGGCGCCCTGGCCAGGCTCAGGCCGTCGTCGCCGCTGACAGCCACCGACCGTGGACTCATTGACATGATGCGGCGGGCAGATGCTTCCGACCTTGGCCCTGGCTCGCTGGAGATGATCGACGTTGCGGTGAACCGGCTGTGCCGGGACTACCCCAGCGTCTCGCCTGACCAGCTGTGCGTGCGCGGCAAGGCACACATGGAACGCCTGTTGCGTCTGCTCGACGGCCGGACCACTCTCGCTGAGCACCGGGAGTTGCTCGTCCGCACGGGATGGCTCGCCGCTCTCCTGGCCTGCGCGTACTACGACAACGGCGACCAGGACGCCGCCGAGATGGCCCGGCGCATGGCCCGCCGCATGGGAGAGCAAGCCGAACACGGCGAGCTGATCGGCTGGTCCTGGGAGATCGCCGCGTGGTTCGCCCTCGTCGAGCGCCGCTATGACGATGTCGTGACCTACAGCGAGGCCGGGGTACGCCACGCGGGCGTTTCCAACGCCGCTGTGCAGCTGACGTTGCAGGCAGGCAGGGGATACGCCCGCATGGGCGACAACCGCGCCGCCGAGGCACTGCGTGTCGGCCGAAAGATCCTTGACCAGCTGCCGAGGCCCGACCATCCCGAACACCACTTCGTGTTCGATCACGACAAGTACGAGTTCTACTGCTCGACGATCTACACCATGCTCGGCCAGGACGACGCCGCGCGCGAGCACGCGAACGAGGTCATCGCGCAGTGCCAGCGACAGAACGGCTCAGTTCGCTGGCCGATGCGGTTCGCCATGGCGAACCTGGACCTGGCCCTCGTCGCTGGCCGCCGCGGTCAGCTCGACGGGGCGCTGACGTACGGGCGGGCGGCACTGGAGCCGACACGACGATCCGGGGATCTCCTGCCGCGAGCAAGGGAGCTACACGGTCTGCTGGCGGAGCGGTTCGCAGGAGAGGTAGCGGTGGCCGAGTTCGCAGAGCAGCTGCGCCACGAGTGCTGACGAACGGCGTCCCGCCCCTCTCAACAAGGGGCGGGACAACGGCGGCGCACGCAGGTCACCTGGCCAGAACATCGGGCATCAGCGCCGAGTCACGCTCAGCGGCACCCGGCCTAGTAGGTCAGGTTGATCCAGATCTTGCTGGGAGAGGGGGCGCCCGGGCTTCCCCAACGGATACTGAAGCAGTCGCCTCGCTTGAGAGGGGCCTTGGTGAGCCGCACGAGGCGCCCGCGGGGGGCGTACTTCCACTCGCCGAGCGGCTTACCGTTGCACCTGATCGCCTGCACCTTCAGCGCCACGGGCCGCTGCCAGCGCAACGTCTTGATCACGATGTGCTTGTTTCCGGTCGCCTTCAGACCCTTCGGCGACACCACACTCTTGCGCGGCAACAGCTTGACGACGAAGTTCCGCCCCGGCTTCTTGGCGACCTCGGCGGCCGAGACCGGCGCGGTCACCGATCCCGCGAGCCCGAGGCCCAACGACCCTGCGACCGCTGCTGCGGCGAGCCGTTTCGTGTTCATCGCAACTCTTTTCGTCCGCCCCGGACCCCGCGTCCGGGGCGCGCGAAAGGGAGTAAAGCGGCGAAGCGTCTCAGCGACGTCTCGATCATTGGTCGGCGAGACGAGGGAGCGCCGTGTAGAAGTGCTCGGCGGCTTGGGTGATGCCCCGGCCCGGTGATCCCGGTGGTACTTCGGCGGCCAGTTCGGGGTCGATCAGCGAGTCGGCCGGGGAGTCGAGAGCGAGCTCCAGCCGGGTGCCGAACCGGTCACGCATGTCCGGGCTGAACTGCGACCATCCGGTGGCGGAGGCGACCACGTGGACGCCTGACCGCCAGCCCTGCTCGACGATGCGGTGCAGGTCCTGGACGGCCTCCGGTGCCAGCGCTCGCATCAGTTCGGCCCATTCGTCGACGATGAGAAAGATCCGCGGGCCGGTATCGGCCACGTCGTTCTTGACGAGTCGCCGGAGCAGGGTCGCGGCTTCCCCAATCACGGATGCTGCCCGGTCGGGATCGGCGTAGGTGGTCATTGAACGGACATGCGGGAGCGACGCCAAGGGGGCCAGCTGGCCCCGGCCGAAGTCGAAGAGGAAGAACTGCACGAGGTGCTCGGTGTACGGAACCGCGAGCGACTCGACGAAGGTCGCGAGCAATGTCGACTTGCCGCTGCCGGTGGAGCCCACCACGGCCACGTTGCCCTTGGGGCCTCCCAGGTCGAGGGCGAGCCGCTCTTGCCGGTGATAGAGCGGCCGGTCGACAACCCCGATGACGGCCTGTGGCGACACCGATGCCCCTGTCCGCGAGATGAGCTCGTCAAGGCGGGGCGGCACGGTCAGCGGCGGGAGGAGGAGCTGTCGGACAGGCATGCTCTGCCGGGCTTGGGGCGTTCCTTCGGCGAGCGTGAAGGGCAGGGGTGGATGGTCGGCGACCTGCAGCCGTCCCTGACCGGTGGATGAGGTGCCGGAGGCGAACGCATCGCCGAGCCTCTGCAGGCCGGCGCGAGCCTGCTCGAGATCCTCGGGGAGGAGGCCGAGGACGTCGGAACGGTCGCGGGCGGCGCTCAGGAAGGCCTGCAGGTCGCTGATATCCGCGCGGACCTCTGGGGCTGCCAGCGTCCAGAGTGTCTGGAAGCCCGCGGCCACCTTCTGTTGCTCAGCGTCGGTGTAGCGCCGCCACCGTGCTAGATAGTCGCGGTTCCGGCGGAGCCGGTGTCCCTTTGCCATCTCCTTGAGAGCATGGTCGATATCCGATACGGCGTTCCGTGCTTGGGCCGTCGTCTCGTCAGCGATAGGGAAGTCGACACGGTACGAGAGTTGTCCGCTGAGGAGGCGCAACGCCCTGTCAGGGGGGTGATGCGATGCCAGCAGCAGGTGGATGCCGAGGTCACGATCGGCTCGCGTCAGCTCCAGGAGGAGATCGGAGAACTCCGGCTTGCGGTGCATCAACTCCGTGAAGTTCTCCAGGACGAGCAGCAGGTGCGGCCGTCGATCGGCACTTTCCTGACGCCTGACCATCTCGCCTTGCAACGCCTCGTGGAGGCGGCTGATACTCCGGTTGGCTTCGTCCGGGAGCGGCATCAGGGGAGCCGCCGCGTTATGGGGTAGCTCGTCGAGCCCGGGGAACGACGTGCCGCCACTGCCGTCCGCGACGAGGAATGCGAGCTCGTCGGTGTTGTAGGTGGCCGTAAGTCCCAGAACGAGAGTGCGCACGAGATCGGCGCGTTCGTCCCCGACGACGAGGCCGTGTTCGGCGACGTCCAGCAGCACAGGCTCGCCCGGCGAGTCCGCGCCGATCGGGCACTCCAGTCGGCCCGGGGTGGGGTGCGTTCTGGCGAGGAGGTCGGTCAGTTGTGGTCTGCCGGTCCCGGAGCCCGTGTCCGGCTCCGAGATCCCGGGGACGGCCCGTGACAGCGCTTCGCGAATCTCCGGGTGGTCGTGCGCCGCACGGTTGAGCACTGAGATGGCATGCGGGACCTGGTCGCGCGGAAGCGCCTCGGCTAGCCATGACAGGAAGCCAGGGACGACCTCCGCGAGCAGAGCGTCGGCGAGCCCTCCTGGCTGGACCGTACCCCAGAAGGACTCCTCATCCTCCGGCGGATAGGCGCAGCTCAGCCAGTGGGCGAGTTCCGGGATGTGCGCCAGATCCGCCAGGTCTGGGAGTAGGCGCAGCAGCTCGGTCGCCTGACGCAGGTCACGGGGCTTTGACAGCAGGGCCAGTGCCACGGCCTTGCCGACTGCCTGCACTGGAACGGACTTCGGAGCGCTGATCTCCCAGAACTCCCGTTCGCGACCCACCACCGCCCGGAGGGCGGCCAGATGCAAGGTGAGCGCGTGACCGTATGCCGATGAGCTCAGGTCCGGCCGGACGAGGTTCCGCGGCGGATGGCCGAGGGCAGCGGAGAAGGCCGTCACCGCTTGGTCGAACGCGGCCTCACGGCCAGCCACCGTCCCTTCGAGGTCGGGCAGGCGCCTGTGGAAGTCGGGTCGCGGGCGGCTCCAGGGTAGGCGGGTGAGGTAGAGGATCCGCGTTCTGGTGGGCATGGCCGGTCTGATGTCGATGGGCCAGCCGGAACCGTCATCCCGTTCGACGATCACGAGCAGGGGGCCGGCGGAGCCGGTCGTGATGGAGTCCGCTGCGTCGGTCACGTATTCGGTGACCCAGCCCTCCTCCGCGAGGAGATCCGCGAGGTGGAGCGCCAGCCGCGTCTTGCCTTGCCCCCGAGGTCCGCTCAACACGGCGTGCGACCGATCCGGCGGGCTCAGGCACCAGCGGGTGAGCTCGGCCAGCTCGCGTTCGCGGCCTCGGAATGGGACTACTTGGCGTTCGGGCTGCAGCAGGGTCGACGGGGGCTGGGGCGGTGGCGGGCGGTCGCCGGATTGCACGAGGTGTGACCGGGTCTCTGGCGGCAGAACGGCCAGGGACCGCAGCCGGGTCTCCTCGCGGGCCTCAAGGACGGGGCCGACCGGAGTGCCTGCGAGCGGATCCCAGATCCGGAGGCTGAGCGCGTCGATGGAGGCGATGAGAGGACGCCCGTCCAAGGTGAAGGCGGCGACGGCCAGCACTGTGTCCCGGTGACCGGTGAGCGGCGGGCCGATGGAGCGGCGTTCGAGCGGATCCCAGAGCTGGATGGTCCGGCCGCTGGCAGCAACGAGCAGGGGCCGATCACGAGCGACCAGGGCGGTTAGGGCCGCTACAGCTCCCTTATCGCCGGTGAGCGGTGCGCGGGCCTGCGAGCCGGTGAGGGGATACCAGAGCCGGATCGCCCCGTCGCGGCTCCCGGTCGCCAGGACGGTCCGGCGGCCCGGTCCGGTGAACGTCGCCAGGGCCAGTACCGCGTTGCCGCGCGGTCCCTGATTGGGCAGCAGAATTCCGGTCTTGGCATCGGAGTCGGGGTTCCAGATCTGCACGATGCCGTCGTCGCCGCCCGTGGCCAGGAAGGGGCGCCCGTCTGGATGGGGGAAGGCGGTCATCGTGCGGACCGCGCTGGTGTGCGCGTGGAACCCGGTGCGGACCTGGGCTCCCGTCGAGGGACTCCAGAACCGTACGACGCCGTCGGATCCACCGCTGGCGATCACGTCGCGGCCGGCCGTGTCCCGGAACGTCGTCAGGGCCGACACCGTGCCTCCGTTGTGGAGCACGAGGCGTCCGGCGGTGAGGTCCGAAACGCACAGCGCCGCGTTGGCATGCCCGCTGACCAGCAGCGGTCTTCCGGAGCTGGAGACCGCCGTGATCGTGTCGGCTTCGGGGTGGCCTGCGAGGTTCCAGGAGGCCAGGACGCTCTCACTGGTCGGGTCCCAGATCCGCAGGTCGCTGCCGCCGAGTGCGAAGAGTGGCCATGTGGTTTGCTCGGTCCTCCGCGCCATGCCGGTGCCTGCCGGGACGGATTCGGCCGGTCGGGTGCGGACGGGGATGGCGGTGTGGTTGAGGAAGCGGAGGGCGTCTTCGCTGACGAGGGCGAACGGGCGGTCGGCCAGGGCGCGGGTGCCGTCGGCGGCGGGGATGACGGCGCGGAAGACCTCGGCGGCCGAGCCCGCGCGGGCCTGGATCTCGGCTGACACCTCGGCCAGCACGTCGGCGGTGGCGCGGGACTCCGGGCGCGGGAGGGTGGCGAGGAGGGCCTCGCGCGCACCCGGGACGAAGTCGTACACGCCTCGTTCGGCGTCCACCGGCTGGAGGAGGCCGCTGAGCAGCACCTCGGCGAGGTCGCCGGGCCTGGAGGCGGGCAGGAGGCGTTGCTGGATCAGCCGCATGACTGGCAATGCCGGGACGGAGACCGCGACGTGCGCGGCGAGCTCGGCCGCGGTCGTTGAGGCCGCCGCGTAGAAGCGGGCGACCTGTTCTTCGATCGGCAGTTCTCGCTCGCGGCGAGGTGGCGCGGCGGTGGGCCGGGGTTCGCCGGTCACGTACGTGATGGCGGTCGGTTTGCCTTCGCCGCCCGAGGCGGTGACCAGGCGGGCCCAGTCGGCCAGCCAGTCCGGCTTGATCTCCAGGACCGGGATCGGCAACGCGTTCTGGGGGCGTCCCTCGTACGGAACGAAGCGAAGGTCGGTGTTGGGGGCGCCGGGGTGCGACGCCATGGCGAGTCCTGGGACGACCGGGGCGGCGCTGCGGCGCCAGAGGCGTTCGACCAGTGGCTGCAGGATGGCGGTCGGGCCGTGCGTGCCCCACACATGCAGCGCCGGGCCGATATGGCCGTCCCACCAGTCCGGGCCCGAGCAGTCGCTGACGACGAGGACGGCTTGGCGGCCTGCAGGGTCGATGAGGGACGCGGGTGTGGTCGGCGGGCCGCCGGGGTACGGGCGGACGCCGGTCCGGTCCAGGTGCCAGAGGCGCACGTCACGGAACGCGCCCAGGCGGAGCAGCATGTCGCGGAGCTCCCGGACGAGAGGACGCCAGATCCGCATGGAGGGGGCGGCGTCGATGACCAGCGCCAGGCTGAGCCAACGTTCGTCGGCGGGGTCCATGACCGGGATCCAGCTCGACGGGTCGTCGGCGATGCGCGCAGCCGTGGCCTCCTCGTTCAGGATTCTGTGCCGGGGTGACGGAACGCGGCGTTTGAGCGGCCGCAGCGCGCGTTGGAGCGCGAGGGGATGGCGGAGCATGGGCGCGGTCGGGACGAGCACGCCTTCGCCGGTGCCTTTCGGCTCTTCGGGGGCGGGGCGGGGAGCGTGCAGCTCGTGTTCCTCGGCGGGCGCCGGGGTGGAGGCGGGTGCGGTCGGGGTCTCGGCTTCCGGCCGTTCGGCGGGTGGGGGCTGAGCGGCGGGGGGCTCTGCAGGGGCATCTGGCTCTGGTGGGGGCGTGGCCTGAGGGGCTGGGGTGGGCATGTGGCAGGCCAGCCACAGCATTTCGGCTAGGTCGCGCGGGGCGAGGGATGAGTCATCCGGAGCGACGGCGTCGAGCGCCTCTTTCAGCCGGTCGACGGACACCCTCACGTCTCCCTCATGGCCAGCGGGGGATCGGGATTGCGTGCGGGATCGTCCCAGAAGAGGGCGAGTCCGTTCCCGCAGTGGTCGGCGTTCCCCGGCGGGACCCTGGCTTGCTTGCGCAGCTTCATCACAAGCGTCGGGAGCTCGTCGGGATGGGCTTTGTCGATGGCGGTGGTGAGCTCGGTCAGGAAACGCCGTCCGGTGCAGGCGTCGGAGTCGCAGGGCCCAGCGCAGGCGTTGCGGCGCCACAACATCACGGGGATGCCGACGCTGAGGGCGGCGGACAACCAGTCGGCTTCGGGGTTGGAGGCGTAGACGAGCGCACACGACTCGTCGCTCGCGTCGAGCCAGTCGTAGAACTCGTCGTATCCGTAGCCCAGGCGGCAGTCGACGGGATCTGGCCGGGTTGAGCCGCGCTCACGGAGGGTCCGCCAGCGGCGCCTGGTCAGGTCGGTGGCCAGCAGCGGGCGGAGGCGTTCCACGTGCCGCACGACCAGCGGGACGGAACGCATCGGGCGGGGACGCGCGGAGCCCGCCTCCTTGATGGACCATTCCTCGAACGGCTCGTTCAGCAGCCGCTCCGGCACCACGAACTCGATCATCCAGTCGCGGTCGCGGCCGAGCACGGATCGCATCAGCGCGGGCAGGGCCTTCTCCACGTGCGGGCGGATCTGGTTCTTGCGGACGCTCACCCGTTCGGTCGGGCGACCGGGGACTCCTTCGACGAGCGTGGAGAGTGTCAGTTCGTACGGCCCCCGGGTGGTCGTCTCCAACCGCACGATGATGGAGGTCTGCGGTGCCGCAGCGGGCGGTGGTGCGGCGGTGCCTCCGGGTGAACGATCACGCAGCCAAGCGTTGAGCCGGGCGCGGACGTGTTCGTCCGGCAGGTGTTCGGCCACGACTATGAGGAAGCGTGACAGGCGGTCCTGGCCTGGGACGCATTCGCCTACGTATCGCACGGCATCCCACAGCGAGTGGAACGTCGCGGGCGGGCGCAGGAAAAGAGGAAACGCGAGCCGGAAAAGGGCGGCCGGGGGCTCGGCGGTCTCGGCGTCCGCCAGGAGGCCGCGCAGCTCGGCGCGCGGCCCCGGAGGCAGCCAGTCGAGGGGCAGCAGGTCGTCGAGCGGTTCCCAGTGGCGGCGCACGGTCTCCAGCGGCAACATCCGGCCGATCGTGCCCTCATGGTCGCCGTGCAACTCGGCGTCGGTGACCATGCCCACGACCTGGCCGCTTCTCGGGTCGTACACCGCCGCGCCGCTGAACCCCTGATCCAGCCGCCGCAGATGCCCGCTGCCGACATCGACCTCCAGCCATTCGCGCCGTAGCGTCCGGTCGGCGCTGGTACGCAGAGTCACGTGCGTTCCGTCGCGTTCGTGACCGCGCGGGAAGCCCTGGGCACGCAGTTCGGGCGGGTCACGAAGCGCGTCCAGGGGCGCCGGGCGGCACGGCGCCACCGGAGCGGGCTCGTCCAGCCGCAGCACCGCGACGTCGCCGGTGTCGCCCTTCGCCCGCCACTCGCCGCGGAACTCGACGACGGCTCGCTGACGGCGCTCGTGCAGGTCGGGAAACGCCACCCAGAGCTCGTCGTGGCCGGCCACGACATGAGCGCAGGTGAGGATGTGGTGGGGAGTGACGAGGGTACCCGCGCCCAGCACGGCGCCCTGCCCGCTGAACGCGTCGATCCGGACCCGCCACCGCATGCCGTCCACGCAACCCCCTGCACCGGATGTCAGTAAATCTAACAAGATCGGTGCATCTCGCCCACGCCTGAGTCGCGAGGGAGGGCCATCGCCTTGAGATGACAATTCTTGATAACGCGGACCGGGGGAGAAGTTGCTCCGGTGACAAAAACGCGGACTCGCCCGGGGACCCGTCGCGGGAGTTGTCAGCAAACTGCGAATTTCCTTCATGAAATGGCGAGTCCACCGTGAAGAGCCGGAGCGGGAACGTCCGTACGGTCATGGCCACATCGCGGAACTGATCACAGCCACCTGGCGGAACTGATCACACCCACATGGCGGAACCGATCGCACCTGCACCTCTGCTCATCTGCCGAAGGAGCCCCCTATGACAGCCGGCGTCGCCGAGCTCGGCAACGACAGAGCCCCACTCCCGGACATCTCCCCCAAACCCGTCCCCTTGGTGGAGCGGGTCAGCGTGGTCTTCTTCGTGATCGGCCCTGTCGTCGCCGTGCTGGCCGCGGTGCCGTTCTTCTGGGGCTGGGGACTCGGCTGGACGGACATAGCGATCTTCGCGTTCCTCTACCCGTTGAACGCGCTCGGGATCACCGTCGGGTACCACCGGCTGTTCACGCACAAGTCGTTCAAGGCCAAGCGCTGGCTGCGCGTCACGCTGGCGATCCTCGGCGGCCAGATGTGGCAGGGCTCGGTGATCTTCTGGGTCGCCGACCACCGCCGGCACCACAAGTACGCCGACCAGGAGGGCGACCCGCACTCGCCCTGGGCCTTCGGTCCCGGCGTGTGGGGGCTCACCAAGGGGCTCTTCCACGCGCACATGGGCTGGCTGTTCCGCAAGCACCGGACCTCGCGGAGGAAGTACGCGCCCGACCTGCTCGCGGACAAGGACCTGGTGCTGATGCAGCGCAACGACGTGTACGTGCTGATCGCGGCCACCACGCTCCTGGTCCCGATGGGGCTCGGCGCGCTGCTCACGTGGTCGTGGCACGGCGCGGTCACCGCGTTCTTCTGGGCCGGCCTGCTGCGCGTCTTCGCCGGCGACCACGTCACGTTCTCCATCAACTCCATCTGCCATGTCTTCGGCAAGGAGCACTTCCAGACCCGCGACCGCTCCCGCAACGTCTGGTGGCTGGCCATCCCCTCGTTCGGCGAGTCCTGGCACAACCTTCACCACGCCGACCCCACGTCGGCGCGGCACGGCGTTCTGAAGGGCCAGATCGACATCAGCGCCCGGGTCATCTGGCTGTTCGAGAAGTTCGGCTGGGTCTGGGACGTCCGCTGGCCGGACGAGGAGCGCCTTGCCGTGAAGAGGGTTTCGTGACGAGGCGTGAAGAGGGTCACGTGAGGAGGAAAGTGTGAAGGATCTCGACCGCACCCCCCTGATCGAACGGCTCGGCCGCTGGGCCGAGAAGTACCCGGATGACCGCGTGTACACGTTCGTCGACTACGCCGCGGACGTCCAAGGCGTGAGCACAGAGATGACGTGGGCGGAACTGGACTGCAAGGCTCGGGCGGTGGCCGCGACGATCCGCCGGACGATCGAGCCGGGCGAGCGCGTGGCGATCCTCGCCCCGCAGAGCCTCGACTACATCGTCGGACTGCTGGGGGCGATGTACGCGCGGGTCATCGGGGTGCCGCTGTTCTCACCCGACCTCCCAGGCCACGCCGACCGGCTTCTCGCGGTCGCCCGTGACTCCGGGCCGACCGGCGTGCTGACGACCAATGAGGCCCTGCCGCACGTCGCCGCGTTCTTCATCCGGCATCCCGAACTCCGGCCTCGCGAGTTCGTCATGGTGGACGAGGTCGAAGACGGCCTGGAGTGGACGCCCGAGCCGATCGATCCGGACGACGTCGCGTACCTGCAGTACACCTCGGGTTCCACCCGGACGCCCGCCGGTGTGATCGTCACTCACGGCAACCTCGCGGCGAACGCCGAGCAGTGCTGGAGCACCTTCGAGGGCGTCCCGCGCTCGTCGTCCGTCGCCACCTGGCTGCCGCTCTTCCACGACATGGGCCTGGTGACGGCGGTCGGGCTTCCGCTGGCGCACGTGAGCCCCGTCCACCTCATGGACCCGGTCGCGTTCATCATGCGACCCGCCCGGTGGCTGGAACTGCTCAGCCAGATGGAGGACGGCTTCACCTGCTCTCCGAACTTCGCGTACGAATACCTCACCGCGCAGGTCACCGCGGAGGAGAAGGCGAAGCTCGACCTCAGCGGCGTGCAGGTCTTCATGAACGGCGCGGAGCCCATCCGCCCCGGCACGCTGGAGGGCTTCCTGGAGGCGTTCCGCGAGTGCGGGTTGCGGCCGGAGGTCCAGGTGCCCGCGTACGGGCTGGCCGAGGCGACGGTGTACGTGGCGTCGTCCTCGCGGTACGAGCTGCCGACGATGACGACGTTCGACCGGGACAAGCTGTCGGCCGGCGAGGCGGTGCCCGTCCCCGCCGGGGCGGAGCGCGGAGCCACGCACGTCGGATGCGGCACGCCGTACGGCCAGGAGGTACTGATCGTCGACCCGCAGACCTGCGTCCGCAACCGTGACGGGCTGGTCGGCGAGATCTGGATCCACGGCCCGAACGTGGCCGCCGGCTACTGGGGACGGCCGGAGGCCACCGCCGAGACGTTCGGCGCGCGGCTCGCCGAGCCCGTCGAAGGTATGCCGGACGGACCCTGGCTGCGCACCGGAGACCTCGGGGTCATGCACGAGGGCGAGCTGTACGTCACCAGCCGGATCAAGGATCTGATCATCGTCGACGGCCGCAACCACTACCCGCAGGACATCGAGTACACGACCTACAGGGCCGACGAGGCGATCCGGCAGGAGTACGTCGCGGCCTTCGCGGTGGCCGCGGGGGAGACCGAGGGCCTGGTCATCGTGGCCGAGCGCAACCGGCGGGTGCCGATCCGGCGGCTCGACCTCGAGGCGGTGGAACGGAGCGTCCGCGCGGCCGTCAAGCACGGGCACGACCTGCGGGTGCACGACCTCGTGCTGATCGAGCCGGGCACGCTGCCCCGGACCACCAGCGCCAAGATCGCCCGTGCCGCCTGCCGCCAGGCCTATCTGGACGGCACCCTGCAGGTGACGGTCGTTCCGGCGGACTGACCGGACGGCCATCTCGCTTCCCGCCGCCGTCGGTGCCCACCCCCGGCGGCGGCGGGAACTCAACCCCACGTCAGGCGGGCTGCAGCTGAAGCGAGGCGCGGTTAAGCGGGCTGCAGTTCAGGCGGGCTGCGGCTCGGACCGGGGCTGGGGCCGGGGCTCGGGCTCGGTCGCAAGGCGGGCGAGCTCGCCCCGCGAGGAGACGCCCAGCTTCGGATAGGCGTTGTAGAGGTGGTAGCCGACCGTGCGCGGGCTGAGGAAGAGTTGCGCGCCGATGTCCCGGTTGGTCATGCCGGTCGCGGCAAGCCGTACGACCTGCAACTCCTGGGGCGTCAGCCTGCCGAGCAGGTCGGCGGCGTCCTGTTGGTGGAGGGGCAGAGCGTCCCGAGCCGGACGGGTCTCGCCGGTGGCGCGCAGCTCGCCGCGGGCCCGCTCGGCCCAGGGCGCGGCGCCGAGCCGTTCGAAGATCTCCAAGGCGGAACGCAGCGGGCTGCGCGCGTCGCTCCGGTGGCCGGCCCGGCGCAGCCATTCCCCGTACAGCAGTTCGGTGCGGGCGCGCTCGAAGGGACGGCCGCACCCCTGGTGGATCTCCACCGCCCGCGCGTACAGCCGCCCGGCCTCTCCATCGGGTGCCAGCAAGGCGCGGCAGCGGAGGGAGACGGCCTCTGCCCAGGCGACTCCGGCTGCCTTCGCCCACGCCTCAAACCGGTCGAGCGCGGCGGCAGCCCGTTCTGGCTGGCCGAGACGTGCTGCGGCCTCCACGTGGTCGGGCAGGGTGTAGAGCCCGGCGATGCTGTGCAGCGCGACGTCGGCGCCGAGTTCTTCACGTCGGCGCAGCGCGTCCTCATGCCGGCCGAGCCCCAGGTCGAGCAGCGCGAGGGCACTCGCGGTCCAGACGTCGGACGCGCCGTTCCCGCGTTCCTCTACCTCGGCGGCCAGACGGCGCGCGGTGTCCTCGTCTCCTTCGGCGGCGGCAAGGTGGGCGAGGATGCCGCGGGCATCGTCGGCGTAGTGGATCTGGCCCGTGTCGTCAGCGATCTGCAGTGTCTCGGATGCCGCGGCCCGGGCGTCGTGGTGCCGTCCTTGGAAAAGCTGGATCCTGGCCAGATCGCGAAGAGCCTCCGGCAGCACGCCGATGGCGCCCTGCTCGCGGCACTCCGCCACCAGCGCGGTGCTGAGATCGTCGGCGACCGTCAGGTCACCGGTGAGTACGGCCCACTCCTCGGCGCACGCGCGTTCGAGCAGGGCAAGCCCGCCGAGCAACGTGTCGCCGCCCTCCATCAGCGTGCGCAGTGCGGGCAGCCCGGCCGCCGGATCGCCCGCCGCCAGGTGGGACATCGCGAGAGCCGCGTCGATGAACGGGCCGGCCTCCGGGTGCGGTGACAGCCGCAGGTCCCGGATGCGCGCGGCCGTCTCCCGTGTCGTGGCCGCGTCGCCGGTCGCCCAGATCACGCCCATCGCGTCGAAGAGCATGAACGCGGCCTTGTCCGGGGCCGCCTCGATGGCGCCGAGTGCGGCGTCGACCAGGAGCGTGTGCGCTGTCTTGGGCAGCCCGCGTACGTACGTGTCGAACGCGCGTACCTGCGCCATCTCCGCCTTCATCAGCGGCTCGGTGACATGCGGTCCCGCCTGGGTCGCGAACTCGGCGGCGCGGCGGACCTGCCCGGCGTCGGCGGCTGCGCGGGCGGCCAGGGCCAGGCGGCGCACCCGATGCGGCGTCTCGGTGCTCAGCTGCGCCGCACGGTCGTAGGCGGCTGCGACGGCGGCGTAACCGCCCCGGGTCCGCGCGAACTCGGCCGTCTGTTCCAGAACGGACGCCACGTACTCGTCGGGCTCGCTGGTGGCTGCGGCGAGATGCCAGGCCCGGCGGTCGATGTTGCCCACGCACGGCAGCGCGTCGGCGAGAGCGCGGTGGGCGGCGAGCCGGCGGCCGATCGGGGCGCTCTGGTACGCGGCGGCCCGGATCAGCGGGTGCCGGAACGCGAGCCGCCCGTCCACCAGCCGGACCAGATCCTTGCGTTCGGCCGGTTCGAGGTCGTCGACCCCGGCGCCGAGCTGCCCGGCCGCGGCCACGACGGCGGTGAGGTCGCCGGTGCCTTCGGCCGCCGCGACCAGCACCGCCATCCGGGTCGGCTCGGGCAGAGCGGCGATCCGGTCCGCGAAGGTCCGCTGGATCCGGACGTGGTCCGGCATCGTGCCGAAGTATTCGGGGATCTGACCCTCGCGCTGCGCGGCGGGGAGCTCGCGCAGGGCCAGCGGGTTGCCCCGGGCCTCCTCCATGATCTGGTCGCGCGCGTAGCGCGGCAGGTCACCGGCATGCTCGGCGAGCAGCTCGGCGGCGGCCGCACCGTCCAGCCCGGCGAGCCGGAGCTCGGCGATTCCCGGCGTCGGGAACGGCGGCGCGTGCACGTCCCGGGCGGCGAAGAGCAGGACCACACCCTCGGCGCCGAGCCGCCGTGCCGCGAACAGCAGCGCGTCAGCCGAGGCCTGGTCGAGCCAATGGGCGTCGTCCACGAGCACCAGCAGCGGACGCTCCTCAGCGAGATCACCGAGGAGCGTCAGCAGCGCCAGGCCCGTCAGGAACCGGTCGGCAGCAGGGGAGTCCTCCAGCCCCAAGGCCCCGCGCAGCGCGTGCGCCTGGCGGCCGGGCAGCCTGCCGACCCGGTCGGCGACGCGGCTGAGCAGCAGGCTCAGGCCCGCGAACGGCAGATCGCTCTCCGCCTCGACCCCGATCGCCCGGAGTACCTGGATCTCGGTCCCGGCTGCCCCGGCCGCGTACTCCAGGAGCGCGGACTTGCCGATCCCCGCTTCACCGCGTACGACCACGGCGGCGCTCCGGCCGTCACGTGCCTGGGCCAGCAGCCGGTCGATCTGGCCCGTTTCGCCTGCTCTGCCGTACAGCATGGTCGAGAGCGTATTTCACCCCCTGACCGGGCGAATCGGGCGGTGGTCCTAGGTCCTCGGAACGAGGACCACCTTCCCGACCGTGGCGCGAGCGAGGAGATCGGCGTGCGCCCGCGTGGCCTCGGGGAGCGGGTAGGACTGCACTGCCGGGACGAGCCGTCCCGCCGCGGCCTCCGCGAGTGCCTTCTCCTGCATTGCGCGGAGCCCGCCCGGCACGTTCACCAGACGCGTGCCGAGCGCGATGGTGACCTGGAGCATCTTGTCGAACAGGTCCTTGGTGGTCAGCTCGGTCATCGATCCGGCGGACCAGCCGAACAGCAGCAGCCGACCGCCAAAGCCGAGCAGGTCGAACGCCTCGCGTCCGGGACCGCCGCCCACGCCGTCGAAGACGGCCGTCACATCGCGACCGGCCAGCGCGTCCCGGACCTCCTTCGACCAGCCCGGCGCGCTGTAGTCGACGGCGACATCGGCGCCTGCGGCGCGCACCCGCGCGACCTTCGCCTCGCCGCCCGCGACACCGACCACCGTGGCCCCGGCCTGCCGTGCCGCCTGGACGAGCAGGAGTCCGATCCCGCCTGCGGCTGCGGTCACGAGCACCACATCGTCCGCCGTGACGGCACCGATGTGGTGGATGGCCAGTGCCGTACGGCCCGTCCCGACCATGGCGACCGCGGTGCCGAAGTCCAAGCTGTCTGGTATCGGGAACAGCGCGTCCACGTCCCGTACCGCCAGCTCGGCATAGCCAGCGTTCACCAGGCCCAAGTGGGTGACCACACGGCGCCCCAGCCAGCTCTCGTCGACCCCCTCGCCGACCTGGTCAACGACTCCGGCGACCTCGCGGCCGGGGGTGACCGGAAGATCGGGCAGCGGGAAGGGCAGGCCCTCGGCGTCCCCGGCCTGCACGGCGGTGTCCAGCAAGTGGACCCCGGCGGCCCGCACCGCTATGCGAACCTGGCCCGGCCCTGCCACCGGGTCCTCGACCTCCTCGTAGCGCAGATTCTCGGGCGTACCGAACTCATGGAGTCGGATGGCGTACATGGTGATCAGCTCCCTGCGGGGCGGGTCTCGATGATTCGGCTGATCACGACGCTACGAGCGGCCCCTTCCGCCTCGCCTCAGTCATGCGACTGGGATCGTGCAGGTCGGGCGGCATCGCTGTTACTGATCAACAGGGAGTTACTGATCAACAGGGACGAACCCAGTCATCCGACAGAGGCGACTGGGGGCGGATCGTTCCTAGCGTCACCGCCATGAAGAACACACTGACCATTGACGAATCGCCGACCGCCGACACGCCGATGCGCTGGGCACCCGTCATGGTCGCCGCTCTCGCCATGCTGATGGTCACCCTGGAGATGAGTTTGGCCTCGGTGACCCTGCCCGCCATCGGCGCCGAGTTGGACGTCGGATCCGGCGCGACCAAGTGGGTGATCCTGGCGTACGCGCTGCCTACTGCGGCCCTCGCCATCCCGGTGGGGCGGTGGGTGGACCAGGCCGACGCCCGGACCGTCTTCCTGTTCGCTGTGGTCGGCGTCGCCCTGTCCAGCGTCCTGGCCGCCGTGGCTCCTGTCTTTTGGTTGCTGGTCCTCGCGCGAGTCTTGCAAGGGGCCATGGGTGCCTTGGTCGCCGCCGTGTACATGCCGATCGTCGCGGCTGCCGTGCCACCCGAACGGCGTGGTCGCGCGCTCGGCTACGTGGCGACCGTCATGCCCTTGGGCGCCATGGCAGGTACCTCGATCGGCGGGTTCGTGGCGGACGGGCTGGGCTGGCGGCCGGTCTTCGTGCTGAAGCTGCCCGTGCTGGCGATCGTTTTGTGGCTTGGATACCGGATGCTCCCGCGCGGTACAGGCGGCATGCCACGGCCTGATCGGACACTGTACGGCGACACCCTGATCCTGGGCGGCGCGGTCACCGCGCTCTTGCTGGCCTTCGACCGGGTGGAGAGCGACGCGTTCGTTCTCGCCGGGTTGCTTGCCGCAGGTGCGCTCGCCCTGGGCATCTGGTGGACCCGGCTGCGCAGTTCGCGCCCGATCCTGAGCCTGACCCGCCGTCCCGCGTTCGGGCTGCCGCTGTTGGCACTGCTGCTGATGGCGTCCTACATCGGGCTTACGTTGTTTCTGCTGCCCTTCTACGTGGCCGACGTGGTGGACGGCAGTCCCGCGATGATGGGGCTGGCCCTGATGTTCTTCGTCGGCAGCTTCGCAGCCGGGTCGCCGTTCGCGGGCAACCTCGCCGACCGGTTCCCGGTCCGGCTGGTCGCTGCCGCCGGCGGGGCGCTGAGCCTGGGCGGCACGCTCGCGATGCTGACGCTGGGGCCGGACGCCGGCGTGGTCGACCTGGCCTGGCGGCTGGCGCTGATCGGGCTCGGCCAGAGCTTTTTCAACATCCCGAACAACACCGCGATCCTGGCCGCGACCCCGGCGGACATGGTCGGCGCCGGCAGCGGTGTCAGCATGACCGCCCGGACGCTGGCGTTCACCGTCGGCCCGTCGCTGGCCGCTCTCGCCTACACCCTGGGCGGGTCGGGTGCAGCAGGCTTCCACTCGGGTGTCGTTCTCATCGCCGCTCTCCAGGGCGCAGGGCTCCTGGCGTCCTTGGCGGCCCGCCCGGCGCGCGGGGTCAACGCTTGAGGGTCGCAGTGGCGGCGGGGGCGTGGGTGACGGCCATGATCTCTAGACCAGGCCGCCACCCGCAACTCATCGCTCGCGCGAAAGGAGTTTCCGCGCGCCGCGGGAGGGGCCTCTGATCAGGCGAACGACGGCATGATCTCGTCGTGGATCAGGCGGAGCTGGGTGTCCACGTCGGCGACGCCGGCGACCTCGCGGCCGGTGAAGGACTTCACCAGGGCGCTGTCGGTGATGGCCAGGATCATGTGGTTGACGCCGGCCGGCTCGATCTCCCGCTTGATCTTGGCGGTGACCTCGGCCGGGGTGCCCGCGAGCGAGAGCTTCTCGGTGATGTCCGGGGTGGTCAGCTCGATGGCCTTGGCCAGGTCACCGCCGCCGATCGCGTCGATGATCGGCTCCACGTCCTTCGGGCTCACGCCGTTGCGCTCCAGCTGCTCGGCGGGCATCGCCGAGGCGTAGAGGCCCACCATGCTGCGGGCGGCCTCCTTGGCGGCGGCCGAGTCAGGGCCGGTGGCGCAGACAACCCACGCGCCGATGTCCAGCGATTGCGGGTCCTTGCCCGCGCGCTCCGCGCCGATGCGGAAGTGCTTCACCGCGTAGTCGTACGCCTCGCGGGAGTAGGACAGCGCGTGGTGCACACCGTCGGACAGCTCACCGGCAGCCTCGAACGACTTGGGCCCGCGCATCGCGCCGATCTTGACCGGCAGGTGCTCCTGAACGGGGCGCGCGAACGTGAACAGCCCGTCGTAGGAGTAGAACTCGCCGTCCCGCGTGATGGTGCCCTCGTCGAGCAGCGTGCGGACGACCGCGACGGCCTCCTTGACCCGGGTGAGGGGCTTGGTCTTCGTCCAGTCGATCTTGTACTGGGCGAGCACCCCGAAGTTGCCGCTGCCCAGCACGACCTCGGCGCGGCCGTTGGTGAGCTCGTCGAGGGTCGCGGCCGCCTGCGCGATGAGCGTCGGCTCCCGGAGCGTCACCGCGGACACGCTCGGTCCGAGGCGGATCTGGGAGGTCTGCGCGGCGGCGGCTGCGAACAGCAGCCACAGGTCCTTGTGCCACGGCTCGTCGGCGGCGTAGCAGGCGTAGAAGCCAAGCTCGTCAGCGAGCTTGATGGAGGCGAGTGATTCCGTGAGCGGGTAGTCCGGAAGCATTGCGTAGCTGAACTTCATTGGTCTCCTAAGTCGTGCCCTTGCGGTCTGCGCGGGGGGAAGCTGGGCAGCTCGGATGTCCTTCTGGCGGTCTCCTTCCGGTCAGCCCTTGATCTGGGTCCAGGCGCGGGCCCAGCCGTCGTAGTCGACGCAGGAGGTGCCGCGGTCGTCGCCGCAGTCGGCCACCGGCGTCTTCCAGAACGCGATGCGGCGGTAGAACGCGGCGTCGCCGACCTGGAAGTTCTCGCAGAACCCTCGCGCGGTGAACCGGCAGGCCTTCGGGTTGGCAGGGGCCTCACCGAACCACTGCGCGACCTGCGCCTGGACGCGGGCCGAGGTCACCCAGTTCATCCAGCGGTACATGCAGTTCGGGTGCTGGGCCTTGTCCGAGATCATCCAGGTGTCCGACCAGCCGGTCGCGCCCTCGCCGGGGATCGTGGTGGCCACCGGCACCTTCTGGTCCTTGGCCAGGTTGGCGATCACCTGCCACGAGGTGCCCGCGTGGTTGTCGCCGCTCTTGAACGACTGGACCTCGTCGAGGTAGTTGTGCCAGTACTGGTTGATGTTGGGCCGCTGCTTCTTGAGCAGGTCCACGGCCGCGTCGAACTGCTTCTGGTCGAGCGCGTAGACGTCCTTGATGCCGAGGCTGGGCCGGTGCGTCTTGAGGTAGAGCGCGGCGTCGGCGATGTAGATGGGCGAGTCGTACGCGGCGATGTGGCCGGACGCGGGGGACCGTTCGTCCCAGACGACGCTCCACGACGTGGGCGCCTGCGGGAACTTGTCGGTCCGGTACATCAGCAGGTTGGCGCCGTAGCCGTGCGGCGCGCCGTACATCTGGCCGCGCACCGAGTTGTACGGCTGGTTCTTGAGGTAGTTCGCGATGTCGCCATAGTTCGAGAGCAGGCCCGTGTTGACCGGCGCGACGTCGCCGCCGTAGATGAGCCGCAGGCTCGCGTCGCCGGACGCCGAGACGCCGTCGTAGCGGCCGGTCTTCATGAGGGCGACCATCGAGTCCGAGGTGTCGGCGATCTTCGCATTGACCGCGCAGCCGGTGGCCCTCTGGAACGGGGTGACCCAGTCGGCGGACTTGTCGCTCGACCCGTTCTCGGCGTAGCCCGCCCACACGACGAGGTTCAGCCTGCCCTCACCCGGGCCGATTTCCTGCTGGACCGGAATCGCGGGTACGGCTGCCTGGCCCTTCGAGTCGTCGCCGCCGCTGCAGGCAGCGGCCATCGCGACCGTCAGGACGGCCGTCAGTGCGGTGGCGAGAACAGGGCGTACTGATCTGACGTTGATCACGATCGTGGAAGTGTAGAGGTACAGAGTGTGATCATGTGGTTTGATTCGGAATATCTCGTGACGATGTCCAAAATTCTCGGCATTGACCGCATATAGATTGCTTCGAGTAGTAGCCTCTCCTGCGTTTGTCGCTATCCGTCACCAACTGAAAGCCTTCCGCTGTGGGAACAAAGGGCCGTCGAGTGGGTTCGGGAGCAGGTCACCGGCGTAGCCGGTCGGGATCGGGCAGGTTCCGGTCCGTCCGTTTCAAGGTCGTCGCACTGGTGCTGGTGTCGCTGGTGTCGCTGAGCGCGCTGTGGGCGTTCGCGGCGAGCCTCACCCTGGGCGACGGGCTGAACCTGCGGAAGGTCGACACCGTCCACGACCATTTCGGTTATCCGTCCGGCGCCCTCGCCAGCGCGCTGCAGAGTGAACGCCGCCTGTCCTCGGTCTTCCTCGGCAGCGGCACGGCGGGCGACCAGGCGGCGATGGAGTCCGGTCGGCTGGTGACCGACCGCCAGGCGGACCTGTTCCGCCGGCTGGCCGCCGACCAGGGCGCCCAGGACGCGGCCTCCGCCCAGGCCAAGCGGCTGGCCAGCCGGATCGTCCAGCAGCTGGACGGGCTCTCGGCCACCCGGGCGGCTGTCGAGCGCAAGGGCATGACGCGGGCGCAGTCGTTCAGCAACTACACCGCTCTTGTCACCGACCTCGGAACGTTGCAGGGCTCGCTGTCCACCCTCAGCAACGCTGACGTGGCCCGCGACGCGCGCAACCAGGTCGCGCTCATCCGTGCGCGGGAGATGCTCTCCCAAGAGGACGCGCTGCTGGCCGGCGCGCTCGCTGCGGGGCGCGTGACACCGTTGGAGCGCGCCGAGTTCAGCCGGATGGTCGGCGCCCAGCGCACCCTTTACAACCTCGCCGGCCCGGAGTTGACGGACGACGATCGCGCCTACCTCGCGCGGATCACCGGAATGCCGGAGTACACGCGGCTGCGCCAGATGGAGGACCGGTTCGCCGGGCAGAGCAGCAAGCCGGAAACGGGTGTGGACGTGGTGTGGAAGACCACAGCCGACTCCAACCTGACCCGGCTGCGCGGTCTGGAGCTCGCCCTGGCGGCGGCCGCCGAGCGCCGCGCCGAGCCGATCTCGGACCGCATCATGCTGCGCCTGGTCGTCGCCGGCGCGCTCGGCCTCGTCGCCGTCATCGTCTCGATCGTGCTGGCGATCTGGGTCGCACGGTCGGTCATCCGCGACCTGTCCGGCCTGCGCCGGGAGGCGCTCGACCTCGCCGACGTCCGGCTGCCCCGGGTCATCCGGCGGCTCCGCCGCGGCGAGGAGGTCGACGTCGCCGCGGAGGCGCCGCCGCTGGCGTTCAGCACCGCGGAGATCGACCAGGTCGGCCAGGCGTTCAACGCCGCGCGGCGCACCGCCATCCAGGGCGCGGTCGAGGAGGCCGCCCTGCGCCGCAGCATCAACGACGTCTTCGTCAACCTGGCCCGCCGCAGCCAGGCCCTCCTGCACCGCCAGCTCGGCCTGCTCGACTCGATGGAACGGCGGATCACCGAGCCGGAGGACCTGGAGGACCTCTTCCGCGTCGACCACCTGGCCGCCCGCATGCGCCGCCACGCCGAGGGCCTGATCATCCTCTCCGGCCAGGCGCCCGGCCGTGCCTGGCGCAACCCGGTGGCGGTCATGGACGTCGCCCGCGCCGCCGCCTCCGAGGTCGAGGACTACACGCGGGTGAACGTGGCGCCGATGTCGCGCGCGGCCGTGGCGGGCATCGCCGTCGCCGACATCGTCCACCTGCTCGCCGAGCTCATCGAGAACGCCGCGATCTTCTCGCCGCCGCACACGACCGTCCAGGTCTCCGGCCAGCAGGCCGCGCGCGGCTTCATCGTCGAGATCGACGACCGCGGCCTCGGCATGACGCCCGAGGCCCTCGCCGCCGCCAACGAGCGGTTGGCGTCGCCCGGCGAGTTCGACCTGTCCGACACCGCGCAGCTCGGCCTGTTCGTCGTCGGCCGTCTGGCGCGGCGGCACAACGTCAAGGTCTCGTTGCGCGCGTCCCCGTACGGCGGCACGACGGCGATCGTCCTGCTGCCGCTCGACATCGTCGCGCCGGGCGAGGAGCACGAGCTCGGCTCGGGGCCGGCCGCCCTCACGCGCCGCGCCGAGGACGCACGCATCCCGGTCGGCGCGCTGCACGACTTCCGGCACGAGACCGGCCCTCTCCCCGCGATCGGTCCCGGCCCGGGCACCGAGACCGGCCCAATTCCTCAGATCGGCCCCGGCCCGAGCGCCGAGACCGGCCCAATTCCCCAGATCGGCCCCGGCTCGGGCGGGTCGGTGTTGCGGCTGCCGTTCGGTCAAGAGCCAGAGCCGCCGCATCCCGTCCAGCCGTTGGGTCAAGAGCCTGAGCCGCTGCATCCCGTTCAGCCGTCGCCACCTGTTCAGTCGCCGCAGCCCGTTCAATCACCGCCGCCCGTTGAGTCGCCGCAGCCCGTTCAGCCGTTCGGGCTGCCCCAGGCGCCGCCGCCCACCGGACCGCCGGTCACCTCGGTCCCGCCGCCTGTGTTCGACGAGCTCGCGTCCGTGCCGATGGTGCCGCCCGAGTCGGTCCTGCCGCCGCCGTCGTCGCCCGGAGTGCGACCCGAGTTGCCGGCCCGCCGGACGGGCCAGGGAGACTCCGCCGGGTCCCGGCCGGCCCTCCCGCAGCGCGTCCGCCAGGCCAACCTGGCGCCTCAGCTGCGCAGGGACGAGACGAGCACGGGCGAGCTGGTCCTCCCGGCGCCGGTCGAAGCCAGGAACGAACGGTCGCCCGAGGAACTCCGCTCGATGATGTCGTCCATCCAGGCGGGTACCCGGCGCGGGCGCGCCGAGCCGGTGGAGGGCGGCGAGGAGTCGTGATCAGGTGATGACCGGGAACGAGTGGTTCGATGAGGAGGCCGGTCCCCTCGTGCGCTCGTACGCGCTGACGCGCGGGCGGGCACGCCCGGTCACCCGCGAGGGCTTCGAGATGATGGCCGTCATCGAGACCCGGGGCCGCCCGGCGTACGGCCAGGTGGGGATCGGTCCCGAGCACCTGGCCATCCTTGAACTGTGCGCGCGGCCGCTGTCCGTCGCGGAGATCTCCGGGCATCTGAAGTTCCCGCTGGTGGTCGTGCGGGTGCTGCTCGGCGACTTGCTCGACCAGAACCTCATCGGAGTGCTGCGCCCTCGGCGCGAAGAGACGGCCGTCAACGACGGGACCGTCAGCGAACAACTGCTCAGGGAAGTGCTGCATGGACTCGAAGCCCTCTGAAACGGTCCCGTACCCGGTGAAGATCCTGGTGGCGGGCGGCTTCGGGGTCGGGAAGACGACGCTGGTCGGCAGCGTCAGCGAGATCCGGCCGCTGCAGACCGAGGAGCTGCTCACCGAGCAGAGTGTCGGCGTCGACGACACCTCCGGCGTGGAACGCAAGACCACGACCACCGTCGCCATGGACTTCGGCCGCATCACGCTCAGCGAACGGCTCATCCTCTACTTGTTCGGCACGCCGGGCCAGGACCGGTTCTGGTTCATGTGGGACGAGCTGGCCGAGGGCGCGCTCGGCGCGGTCGTGCTGGCGGACACGCGCCGGCTGGCGGACTGTTTCCCGGCGGTCGACTACTTCGAGCGCCGGGGACTGCCGTTCATCATCGGCGTGAACTGCTTCGACGACGGCTACGACTACGACGGCGACGAGATCTCCGCCGCGCTGGACCTGAGCGAGGACATTCCGGTCGTCCTCTGCGACGTGCGGCGGAGGGAGTCGGGCAAGGAAGTCCTCACCACGCTCGTCCGCCACGTCATCGGCCGCCAGGCCGCCAAGCGCGCGGCGGCCGAGGCGACTTCCGGCTGACCGCCAGGGCCATGGACGGCCCCAGCCGACCGCCCGGGCCACGGGACGGCCCGCGTACAGCCGGGCGGGCGTACGCGGGCCGTCAGGGCCGTGCCGGTTAGACGAGCTCCAGGGCGGGCTCGCGGTCGGCCGGGGGCTGCTCCGTGGCTCGTTCGGCCGGGTCCTTGAGCGGGACCTGCTTGATGAACCACGTCGCGGCGAAGGCCAGGACGCCGAGGGCCGTCGCCATCAGGAACACCTGGTGGGTTCCGGCCGCGACCGCCTGCTCGTAGACATTGCGCATGGCGTCGGGCAGCTTCGCGAGCGCGGCCGAGTCGAGTTGCGCGTTCTCGCTCGAACCGGCGTAGCCATGGTCCGCCATCACGTCCTGGATCCGGCCGGTGAAGAGCGCGCCCGCGACGGCCACCCCGATCGAGCCCCCGATCGTGCGGGAGAGCGTGGCGGTGGACGAGGCGACGCCGATGTCCTTCAGCTCGACGCTCTGCATCGTGACGATCATCGTGGTCTGCATCAGGCAGCCCATCCCGGCGCCGAGGAAGGCCATGAAGACCATCGACATGGGACGGCTCGTGCCCGTGTCCATCTGGGCGAGCAGCAGCACCCCGACCGTGACCAGCACGCTGCCCACGATGATGATCGGCTTGTACCGGCCCGTCCGGGTGATGAAGGGGCCGGCGAAGGCGTTGATCAGGATCATCGACAGGAAGACCGGCATCATCAGGATCCCGGCGTTGGTGGCCGAGGCGCCCTGCACCGCCTGCTGGAAGAGGGGCAGGAAGGTCATCGCCCCGAACATCATCACGCCGAGCAGGAAGCCGATCAGCGTGACCAGGGTGAAGTTGCGGTTGCGGAACAGCCCGAGCGGCAGCACCGGCTCGGCGGCGCGGCGTTCAACGAACAGGAACGCGGCGCCCGCGGCCACGGCCAGCACGCCGAGCCCGATGATGGTGGCCGAGTCCCACGCGTATTCGTTGCCGCCCCAGGTGGTGGCCAGCACCAGCGACGTGATCGCGGTGCCCAGCAACACCACGCCCATGTAGTCGATCCGTGCTTCGCTGCGATGCTTGGGCAGGTGCAGGACGGTCGCCACCATGACGAGGGCGAGCGCGCCCAGCGGCAGGTTCACGTAGAAGCACCAGCGCCAGCTCAGGTTGTCAGTGATGAAGCCACCGATCAGCGGGCCGCCGATCATGGTCAGTCCCATGACCGCCGAGATCATGCCCTGGTACTTGCCCTGCTCGCTCGGCGGGAAGAGGCTCGCGATCAGCGCGAACGCGCCGACCATCAGCCCGCCGCCGCCGAGCCCCTGCACGGCACGGAACACGATCAGCTGGGTCATGTCCTGTGACACGCCCGCGAGCATTGACCCGATCAGGAAGATGACGATCGAGGTCAGGAAGACGCCCTTGCGGCCGTACATGTCGCCGAGCTTCCCCCAGACCGGGGTCGAAACGGCGGTGGCAAGGGTGTAGGCCGTGACCACCCAGGACAGATGGGCCATCCCGCCGAGGTCGCCGACGATGGTGGGCATCGCGGTGCCAAGGATGAGGTTGTCGAGGGAGGCCAGCATCATTGCGATCAAAACGGCGCCCAGGACGACGTACTGGTTCCGGGCCTTGGGCGGTGTCTCGGTGGTGGTCGGCGTTCCAGCCATGGTCATCAACTCCTGGGGGAGGAGCCGAACGGAACTTACTTGCCGCCCGGCTAGTTAACTGAGGAGACCGTACGGCGCTAACTAGCCGGGCGTCAAGTAAGTTAGTCTCGGACCTTGGACCTAGGTCCACGTCGAGGTAGGCGGGCCGCCAAGAAGGCCCAGCCTGCGAGGAGGGAGCGTGCCGTGGCCAAGACCCAGACACGCCGCAAGGACACGCGCCAGCGCATCCAGGACACGGCTCTGGAGCTGTTCCTCGAGCACGGGTACGAGAAGACCTCGCTGCGCGAGATCGCCGAGCGCCTCGATGTCACCAAGGCCGCGCTCTACTACCACTTCAAGACCAAAGAGGACATCGTCCTCAGCCTCTTCGACCGGCTCGGCACGGCCCTCGACGAGCTGATCACGTGGGCCGAGGAGCGCCCGCCGACCCTGGATACCCGGCGTGAGCTGCTTCGCCGTCTCAATGAGACGCTCGCCGGAAGCGCCTCGCTCTTCCGCTTCCTGCAGGAGAACCAGGCCGCCCTGCGCGACATGCGCCCAGGCGAGGATTTCAGGGACCGGATGAAGTCACTGGGAAGCCTGATGGCTGAGCCCGAGGCGGACATGGTCGGGCGCATCCGCTCGATCAGCGCTCTCTTCACCGTCTACTTCGGCGGGTTCGCGCTGGCCGACATGGAGGGGACGATGGAGGAGAAGCGGGCCGCACTCTTCCAGGTCGCCGACGAGATGCTCACCGCCGCGCACGCGCAGGAGGCGGCGCGTGCGCAGAAGGCAGAGCCCGCGCGGAAGTCCGACTAACTTTCGCTGGCGTGACCGCCGCCGCGCGCACGTGCCGGCTTGAGGTATCCACCCTGTCGTCCGGTTTTCCAGAAGTCCAAGAGATAGATCTTCCCGCTGTTAGCATCTCTGCTTATGGAGCTTCGGCAGCTCGAATACTTCGTGGCGGTGACCGAAGAGGCGAGCTTCACCCGTGCCGCCGCGCGCCTGCACGTCGCCCAGCCCGGCGTGAGCGCGCAGATCCGCCAGCTTGAACGCGAGCTCGGGTTGCCGCTGCTGGACCGCTCCGGCCGCACAGTGCGGCTGACCGAGGCGGGCAGCGCCGTGCTTCCGTACGCGCGGGCGGCCCTGTCCGCGGTCGCCGGGGCGCGGCTCATGGTGGACGAACTGACCGGGTTGGTACGCGGGCACGTCACCGTCGGGGTGATCGAATGGATGAAGGTCCTGGACCTGCCCGGCCTGCTTGCCGACTTCCACCGGGACCACCCGCAGGTGGAGATCACCCTGTCCGAGGCCCGCGCCGCAGACATGATCGACGCGCTCCGCACCGGTCGGCTCGACCTGGGCTTCATCAGTATGGGCGCGGTGCCACCCGAGGGCTTGGAGACCCAGGTCATCATCGACCAGCCTGTGGTTGCCGCGGTCGCACTCGACGACCCGCTGGCGCGCCGCGACACGATCCCGCTGACCGCCCTCCGGGATCGCAAGCTCATCTGCCTGCCGAAGGGCACCGGGCTGCGCGCGGTCATCGACGACGCCTGCTCCGCCGCCGGCTTCACCCCCGGTATCTCGTTCGAGATCGGTGACCCGCTGACGCTGGCGCAACTGGCCGCGCGAGGCCTTGGCGTGGCCGTCCTACCGGAGTCCGCCACGCTCCCCCACCAAGACGAACTGCACACAGTCGAGATCACCCGTCCACGGATGTCCGGGCGGATCGCGCTCGCCTGGCGGGCCGATGGACCGACCAGTCCGGCGGCCCGGGCGCTCATCAACCTGGCCCGCGCGCGCATGCCCGCCTCAGCCGAAGGCTCAAGCTCGGGCTCGGGCTCGGCCTCGGGCCAGGGATCGGATCCGGCCCCAGCCCAGGCCCCAGCTCCGGGCCAAGCCCTGGGCCCGTCCCCGGGATGACGGGCGAGCCGGTGCGGCTGCGGCCGCTCTCCTTGGTGGACGAGGGCGAGGACGTCCTCGTCGGCGACCCGGAGACGGGCACGTTCGTGGCGATGCCGAAGGTCGGCGCGGTGGTGATCGCCGCTCTCCAGCGCGGGGCGACGCCGGAGGAGGCGGGTCGGGAGGCGGCGGCATTCGCCGGGGAGCCGGTCGACATGGCCGACTTCGTGGCCACGCTGCGAGAGCTCGGCTTTGTGGAGGAAGAGCAGGCGGCTCCGGGGGCCGACACGGTTTCGCCTGCGACTCCTGCGGCGGCGGCGCGGCGGGACCGGCTTGCGTTGGGCGTAGTGCGTGTGTTGTTCGGCCGGACTGCTTGGGTGGTCTACGCGGCGTGCGCTCTGCTCAACGTGGGTCTGCTCGTCGGTGTCCCCTCGTTGCGTCCGGACCCCGCCGAGGACGCGTTCGTCTTCGCCGACATCGGCCGGAGCATCCTCTTCCTGTATCCCTTCACTCTCGTCGTGATGGCCGCGCACGAGATCTGGCACTGGCTGGCGGCGCGGGCGGTGGGCGTGCCCGCTCGGTTCGGCGTGGACCGGCGCATGGTGTTCATGGTCTTCGAGACCGATCTCTCGCAGCTGTGGGCGGTGCCGCGCAGGCGGCGGTTCGGTCCGCTGCTGGCCGGGATGGCCCTCGACTCCGTCGTGCTCACGTGCCTGCTGACCGTGCGTCTCGTGGCGGACTCAGATCTTCCTCCGGTCGTCGGCTCGCTTGCCGCCGCGTGGTCGTTCGTCCTCGTGTCGCAGCTGCTGTGGCAGTGCATGCTCTTCCTGCGCACCGACCTGTATGCGGTGTTCATCACGGCGGCCAGATGCCGCAACCTGTGGCGGGTGAAGACCCTGCTGCTGCGGCGGGCCTTCGGGCGGCTCAGCGCAACGGAGACCGAGGAGTTGGACACGGCCGATCCTCGGGACGTGCAGGTGGGGTTGTGGTTCCGGTGGTTGTGGCTGGCAGGGTTCGCAGCCGTCGTCGCTTGGGTGTTTTCTTTCGTACTGCCTACGGTGCCGCCGGTCATGGAATGGACGGCGGACGGCATCAGCGCGCCTCCGCTGGACGGGACGTTCTGGTACACGCTTGTGTGTGCCGCGTTCTTCTTCGGGCCCTGGCTCGTCGTGCTGGCCTTGACGATCCGGGGGATGGATCTCCGGCGCGTCCTGAGGCATGATCGTTATTCGTAGGCGTAGCCCACCTCGAGAGGAGCCCCCATGAAGATCGAGGTCAAGAAGGTAGAGCCGATCAAGGCCACCAGCGGCGCTTCCAACCAGTAGTCCACCGACCCTCGGGGACGGCACGGCGAGCTTTCTCGCCGGGTCGTCCCCGTTTGTCATGGGAGCCGTGTCGTCATGGGAGGCCGTGTGCCCGTCGCGCTGAAGGAATGTGTCTGGGAGCCGCTCGGCGATGAGCTGGTGGTCGTCGCCGATCCCCGGGAGTCCATCACGCTCGCCGATCCGGACGGCCACATCGCCGCGCTGCTGACCGAGCTACGCCACGCGCCGCGTACCGCACGGGAGCTCGCAGGAGCCCTCGCGGAACGCGGGATCACTCTGACCGAGCAGGATGTCCAGGAAGGGCTCGACGGTCTGGCCTCCCTCGGTCTGCTGGAGGACGCCGGTCAGGCCACGCTGGGCGATCCCGCGCTCGACGAGAGGCACTCGTCCAACCTGTCGTTCTTCGGCTCGTTCGCCGACCTCGAACGATCGCGTGCGGAGTACGTGCGGCGGCTCCGGGAGTCGCACGTCCTCGTGCTGGGCGTCGGCGGCGGGGGCTCCCAGATAGTGCCGTGCCTGGCGGGGCTCGGCGTGGGGGCGATGACCCTGGTGGACCATGACGTCGTCCAGTCGCGCAACTTCAGTCGCCAATTTCTTTACCGGCACGCGGACCTCGGCCGGTCGAAGGTGGAGCGGGCGGCCGAGTGGGTGCGTGAGTACGACCCGGACATCGAGGTGCGCACGGTCGACCGCTGGATCGCGGGCGTCGAGGACCTCCGCGACCTGACCGCGGGGATCGACGTGATGGCCGGCGGCCTGGACGGGGAGCGGGGTTCGCACCTCTGGCTGAACGCGACGGCGGTGAAGGCCGGAATCCCGCTCGTGACTGGCGGCATGATGCGCACCCAGCTGATCTACTGCTCGGTCGATCCGGGCAAGAGCGCGTGCCTGCGATGCCATGAGCGGGCGCTGCCCGGCGTGGGGGAGCGGACGACGGCCGGCGTCGCCCAGCGGCTCGTCCGGGAAAGACCGTTCACCAACGCGCTCATCGGGCCGCTGACCATGCAGTTCGGCTCGCTCGTGGCGTACGAGGCGCTGCGCTATCTGACGGGTTTCGAACCGCCGCGCGCAGCCGGGGCGTACGTCGTGCTCGATCTGCACACCGGGCTCGTCCCCGAATGGCAGCCGATCGAGCGGGATCCGGCCTGCCCGGTGTGCTCCTGACCACCCGCCAGAACGAGCCGGCCGGGATCAATCGGACGGATCGTCGAGGCGGCTGAGCACGGGATTGCTGACCTGCTGGAAGATCACCGAGGTGCGGAAACCGGCGATCTCCTTGCGCTTGCTGAGCCGGTCGAGCAGGAACGAGTGCAGGTGATCGAGATCCCGCACCCCCACGTGCAGCAGGAAGTCGTCGCCGCCCGCGACGACGAAGACGCTGATCACCTCCGGCAGGCCCGAGGCGAACTCCTTGAACGTGTTGATGACCGAGCGGTTGAGCGGCCGTACCTGGATCGAGACCAGGGCCTGCACGCCGCGGTTGAGCGCGGCGAGGTCGATGTCGGCGTGGTAGCCGCGGATCACGCCGCGCCGGGTGAGTGAGCGGACTCGCTCCAGGCAGGTGGACGGCGCGATCCCGAGGCGTCTGGCCAGTTCCCGGTTGGACTGCCGAGCATCCGTTTGGAGAAGCCGCACGATCTCCGTATCAAGTTCGTCCATGACCGGATTATGCCCACTACTTCTGGTCAAACGTTCATATGGAGGCTGCCGTCACCGCCCAAATGGCTACGTTCTGCGCATTGTGCTGAGCGTATGCAAGGAGGCGGTAGTGGCGGTCACGGCGAAGTCGAGCCCGCGGACGGCGCAGACCAGGACCGGCATCGGCCTGGGGGAAGGCACGGCCCTCCTGGTGGGCTCCGTGCTGGGGCCGGGCGTGCTTGCGCTGCCTCATCTCGCGTCGGCGGCTGCCGGGCCGGCATCGGTGCTGGCCTGGGCGGCGTTGCTGGCGCTGAGCGTGCCGGTGGCGGCGACGTTCGCGGTGCTGGGCACACGCTTCCCCGATGGCGGCGGGGCGGCGACCTTCGTGGCACGGGCCTTCGGGGCCCGTGCTGGAGCCATGGCCGGGTGGTGGTTCTTCGCCGCGGTGCCCGTCGGCACGCTGGCCGGGGGACTGATCGGCGGTGAGTACGTGGCCGCCTCCATCGGCGGGGGCCGGGCGACGACGGTGGTGGTCGCGTGCGGCCTGCTGCTCGTCGCGTTCGCCGCAAATCACGCGGGCTTGCGGATGTCGGGGCGGTTGCAACTCGTACTGGTCGTCGCGCTGGCGGCCTTGCTGGTGACGGCGATCCTCGTCGCCGGGCCGCGTACGGACCCGGCCAACTTCTCGCCCTTCGCCCCGCACGGCGGGATGGGCGTCGTGCACGCCGCCGGGGTGCTGTTCTTCGCGTTCGCCGGTTGGGAGGCGGTGAGCCACCTGTCGGCGGACTTCAAGGAGGGGCGGCTCCTGCCACGCGCCACCGCCCTCACCTTGCTCATCGTCGGTGTGCTCTACCTCGGCCTGGTCGTGACCGTGACCGGCGTCCTCGGCGACCGCGCGGCCACCTCGGCGGTCCCGCTGGCTCTGCTCCTCGAAGAGGGCTTCGGCGAGGTGGCCCGTCCGATCACCGCCGTCGTGGCGCTCGCGCTGAGCTTCATCGCCATCAACACCTACATCGCCGGCGGCGCCCGGCTCGGCGCCGCGCTTGCCCGGGACCGGGCGCTGCCCGGGTGGTTCTCCCGAGGCGCCGAGCCCGGCCAAGTGCCGCGCCGCAGCCTGGCGCTGATGGCAGTCGTGACCGGGATCCTGGCGGTTCCTGTCGTCGGGAGCGGGCTCGACCTGGACGCGCTGATGAGGGCCACCGCAGCCTGCCTCGCGGCGGTCACTGTGCTGGCCATGGCCGCCGCCGTAAGGCTGCTCACCGGCCGCGCCCGTGCGATCGCCCTCGCCGCCACGACGTTCACGGCAATAGTTGTGGTGTCGTGCGGCACCTTCCTGCTGCTCCCCGCCCTCCTCGCCATCGTCGGCCTCAAACCAGCGCCACGTACGGCGCGCTGATGGGCGATGGCGAACGGAGATCAGGGCGCGGTGCATCGCCTATGCCATCGGCATGATCCTCATCGCCTGAGCGGGTCAGAGGCCGTATTCCTCCAGCAGGCGCAGCCAGATCTCGCTGACCGTGGGGAACGACGGGACCGCGTGCCACAGCTTGTCCAGCGGGATCTCGGCGGTGACGGCGATGGTGGCCGCGTGGACGAGCTCGGCGACGCCCGGCCCTGCGAAGGTCACGCCCAGCAGGACCTTGCGCCGTTCGTCCACGACGGCCTTGGCCCGGCCCTTGTAGCCGTCGCCCAGGAGGTAGGCGCCGCTGACGTTGGCCATGTCGTACTCGACGACCCGTACGTCGAAGCCCTCGTTCCGGGCGGCGGCCTCGGTGCGGCCGACCGCCGAGACCTGCGGGTCGGTGAACACCACCTGCGGTGCGCCGTAGGCGTCGGCCGTGTCACGCAAGGCGGGCCGGTCCTCGGATTCGCCCTTGGCGCGGGCCGCGATGACGTCGCCGCAGACACGAGCCTGGTATTTGCCCATGTGGGTGAGCAGATTACGGCCGTTGAGGTCGCCGACCGCGTACAGCCACTCGCTGCCGGGGACGCGCAGGCTGTCGTCCACCTCGACCGGCCCCTTGCCGCCGAGGCCGACCACGTCGAGCCCGAGGTCGTCGGTGGCAGGTCGGCGGCCGGTGGCCACCAGCAGCTCGTCGGCCTCGACCGTCGACCCGTCCGACAGGTGTACGGTCACCGTGCCGTCCGGAGCGCGCTCCACCCGCTGCGCCTCGATGTTGAGCCGCACGTCGATCCCGCTCTTGCTGAGCGCGTCGGCCAGCAGCTCTCCCGCGAACGGCTCGACGCGCCCCAGCAGCTGCCCGCCCCGGACGAGGAGCGTCGTCTCGTTCGCGCCGAGCGAGTGCAGGGCTTGAGCCATCTCGCAGGCCACCACGCCGCCGCCCAGCACCGCCAGACGACCGGGCACCTTACGCACGGTCGTGGCGTCCCGGCTGAACCACGGCTTGGCCTCGGCCAGCCCCTCGATCGGCGGAACGACCGGCACGCTGCCCGTCGCCAGCACCACCGCGTGCCGGGCGCGTAGGACGGTGACCGTTCCGTCGGTCCCGGTGACCGTCACCTCGCGTTCGCCGGTCAGACGACCACGCCCGCGCACCAGCGTCGCGGGCAGCTTATTGATCCATTCGACCTGGCCGCTGTCGTTCAGATTGCTGATCGCCTCGTCCCGGCGGGCCAGGATGGCGGACGCGTCCACCGGGCCCAGCTCCAGCCCCGGGACCCGCGAGACCTCACCGATCAGGTCCATCGGCCTCAGCAGCGCCTTGCTCGGGATGCACGCGTAGTACGAGCACTCGCCCCCGGCCAGGTGTTCCTCGACCACCGCGCAGGTCAGCCCGGCGCGCACCACCCGGTCGACCACGTTCTCACCGGCGGGACCGGCACCAACGACGACAACGTCGATCTCTAGATCGGCCATGCGACCAAGGTATCCCCCCGTGCCTCCCTTGCACGTCCGGGCTGGCCGGCCGCAAAGCCACTCCCGGCAATCCAGGACTATCTACGCTTACCGGGTGAGTGATCATCTCCTGGTGTCCACGACGCTGCACAGCCGCGAAGCCGCGATCGAACTCCTGCGGTCGGCGGTCCGCGCGAAGCTGGCGGCGTCGGGGCAGGTCCTCGGCCCTGCGGTCTCGGTGTTCTGGCACAAGGGCGACCTGGGGGAGAGCGAGGAGTGGCACCTCGTTCTCAGGACCACGACAGCGCGCTATGAGGAGTTGGAAGCGCACCTGATCGAAGGCCATCCGTGGGAGAGCCCCGAGGTGACCTACATGAGGATCGACGGCGGATCATCGGCCGGCTGACGCTCGGCGATCGGTGAAAGCCGACCGGCACACGACTGTACCCAGCGAGAAACCCCCGGCCGGATAGCCGCTGGTCATGGACCTGGTTTGGCTGGTGTGAGACGTGGGGCCAGAGGGCTTGGCTTTACCCAATCTCTTGTCGCTCTTGGTAGTTACTGCTATACGTAGAGTCACTGACTCCGATCCGGAGGCAGTCGGGTGACCCGTAGGGGGCCCGGGCTTGGCGATGGGGAAAGGGAATCATGAAGTCCTTCAGCTACGCAGAGCTCGACCTGCTGGCCGGCGAGGTCCTGCCGGAACGCGCCGTCCTGTCCACGCTGCTCCTCGCGGCGGACGGCGACTCCTACAACAACAACAACGCCGGCCACCACGGCGGCGGCGCGACCGGCTCCACCGTGGTGTCCAACGCCTGCCAGAGCAACCTCACCTACCCCCACAGCGGGCTCCTGCAGCTCGTCGGCCTGAACACCAATTCCCAAACCGCGGCGTTCACCTGCGCACCGGGCACCGCCGTCTCGGGCCACTGATCGCCTAGCGGCGAGCCCAGGCTCGCAGCGGCATGGAGAAGGGCTGGCATATACGCCAGCCCTTCGCCCCGTTTACATGAATCGGAGGAACGAGATGGCCGTTCGAGACATGGACGACGAGACGCTGGAGGCGCTTTCAGGCGAGGTGCTGCCCGAAAGAGTGCTGATGTCAGTCCTCATCCCCTCGCCCGTGCGGGGTCAACGAACCGAAGTGTTCTACGCCTGCCAGACGACGCACTACTACGGGACCCCGGGCCTGCTAGGGACCGGCCTCCTTGCCCAGGAGGCCAGAGACACCACGACCTGCATCCCCGCCGTGGTCCACACGTACTGAGGAGAGCCGTGAACGATCCCGAGCCGCTCACCCTCCCCACCTTGACTGAAGGGGCCGAGCTGGTAGGCGAGTTCAAAGGCTCCGGATACCGCCAGCCGCCGCAGCTCGTCCGACTGCCCAACCGCCAGCTCGTCCAGCTGCCGCCCCTGCTGTTCTCCGTCGCCAAGGCCCTGTACGACCACCGCCACCTGTCAGCAGACCCCCACGCCGCGCTGGCCAAAGTCGCCGATGCCGTGACCGCTGAGGCGAACGCCCGGGTCTCAACCGAGCAAGTGGTCTACCTCGTAGATCGCAAGCTGGCCCCGCTAGGCGTCACGACTTACACCGACGGCAGTTCCCCGTCCCTGGCCAGGGCCGATACCTTCCTGGCTCTGCGATTCCGCACGGCGGTCTTTCCCGAGAACGTCACCTGGTTCCTGAGTGGCCTCTTCGCCTGGTCGTTCAAGCCCGCCGTACTGCTCCCGTCGATCAGCATGGTCGCGGCTGCCGAGGTCTGGCTTGCCGCCACCCAGCCGATAGGGGAGGCCCTGAACAATGCCATTCGTACGCCGACAAGCATTCTGTTCGTCCTGGCCCTCGCCGTGCTTTCGTGCCTCTTCCACGAGATCGGCCACGCCAGCGCCTGCCGCTACAGCGGCGTCCGCCCGGGCGTGATGGGCTGCGGCATTTACGTGGTCTGGCCGGCCTTCTACACCGACATCACCGACTCGTACCGCCTAGGGCGCGGCGGACGCCTCCGCACCGACCTGGGCGGCGTCTACTTCAACGGCATCTTCCTCATCGCCCTCACCGGCGTGTACGCACTGACTGGATACGACCCGCTGCTGGTGGCCATAGTGGCCGTCAACCTGGAAATCATCCAGCAACTACTGCCCACACTCCGATTCGATGGTTACTACATCGTTTCTGACCTGGTCGGCATCCCCGACCTGTTCAAGTACATCCGTCCGATCCTGCACCGCACCCTCCTGCGCCGCCCCGCCGACGAACGGCTGAAGGCGCTCAAGCGGTGGCCGCAGGTGATCGTCACGTTGTGGGTGCTGACCGTCATCCCGGCACTGGCGTTCCAACTGGGCTTGATCGTGGTCAAGGTCCCCGACCTGGTTCTGGCCAACTGGCAACGCCTAGAGGGCCTGGTCCTGTCCGCCCAAGCCGGAGCCGGTCCGCTGGAGTTGGTCGCAGGCACCCTCCAGCTGATCCTCCTGATGCTCCCCCTCCTGGGCCTGGCCCTCCTCACCTACTGGATGCTGCGCTGGCTGACCAACAAAATCATCAAAATCCCCACCCCCCAGCAAGCATGACCACAAACGCGACGAGAGAGACGGCTTGCGGAACTGCATCGCAACCATTAGGTTGCCATTAGATGGCAACTCAGAGGTTGCGAAGGGGTGCGAGGGTGGTTTCGGACAGGATCGAACGTGAGAGGGTGCTGCGGCACCCCATTGAGCGGGTGTGGACCGCGCTGACCACCGCCGAAGGGCTCTCGCAATGGTTCGGCTCGGAGGCTGAGATAGATCTACGGCCCGGCGGGCGGGCGTACTTCCGCTGGGAGGACCTCGACGATGAATCCGTAGGCACGATCACGGTCGTCGACCCGCCGCATCGATTCGCGTTCAGGTGGGGAATCGAGGGCCTGCCGAAGACTGACGCACTCCAGACCCTTGTGGAGTTCACCCTGGAGCCCGTTCCAGAGGGGACCCGGCTGCGTCTGGTGGAGAGCGGGTTCGCCCAGGCCGCCGACGACATTGCCCGGTCCGCCCACAAGGCCAACAGCCAGGGATGGGACGCAGAACTCGGCGACCTGGCGGCTTACCTCGATGTTGTCGCCTGACCCAGAAGAGCAAGCCATCGCAGTATTCGCGGCACTCACCGATCCGACGCGACGGGCACTGCTGGACGAGCTGGCCAGAGCCGGGCCCGCGACCGTCACCGACCTGGCGCGGCGGCTGCCGATCAGCCGCCAAGCGGTGGCCAAGCACCTCGGCCAGCTCGCCGAGGCGGGCCTGGTCAGCACCGGCGAACCGGTGGGCCGCCGCCTTCCCTACCAGTTGGAGCCGGCCCCCATTCAGGCGGCTCAGGTGTGGCTGGCCGCGCTAGCCAACAGATGGGATGCCCGGCTGACCTCGCTGGAACGCGCACTGGACGCCGACATGGAATGAGGAGAGATGAACAAGCCAGAGTTCACCGCAGGCCTGAACATCGCCATGAAGATCCCCAAGGCGCAGTACGAGGCCACCGTGGCCTTCTACCGCGACACCCTGGGCTTCGAGATCAAGGAAGAGGAAGTCTCCTACGCCCCGACCGTCTCGAGGACTCACACCGTGCGGTTCGGTCCCAACACGCTGTGGCTCGACTGCGTTGACAACTACAGCCAGCCCGACCTGTGGCTGCAGCTCCACACCGATGACCTGGAAGCGGCAACGGCCAAACTGGCCGGCACCGGTATCCACCCGTGCGACGAGGTCGAACCGCTGAAGAACCTCGAGTTCAGAACCCACTGGATCAAGAACCCCGCCGGCGTCGTCCACCTGCTCGCAGAGACCGGCTGAGCAGCCGCAGACTCCTTCAACCCAGAGTCCTTCCGCGTCATTCGGCGCCCACTAGCAGAAGTGGCAGGGCGCCCCTGGTAGCTCCCGGGCAGATAGTGGCAGCCGCACTTGCGCCGGGGATAAACAGAAGCTGGCCACGGCCACCCGCCCGGAACGTTCAGAAGCGCCAGGCGGTGGGCTGCTACGGCCATGACGTCAGAGCCGCGGGGCAACCAGCAAGCTTGCCAACGGAGTTGGACGACAGCCCAGCTCAGTTGGTCGCGGCCTTACTACCCCACCAGGGAAAGGCCCCGTTCCCGGGCACGGGAACGGGGCCTTGGTGCCCGCCACCGCGGTCCACGGTGAGGGGCGGGTGACCCTGGGCGGCTACCTCCTGGATTCCGAACGCTGCCCCATGCGTGGCGCCATGCGCCAGCCGGCACGAGAGCCCGCCAGGCTCATGGTCGCCAGACCCAGAACGCAGATCAGCGCGCCGACGATGACATTGCTCCAGATCGTCCGCGTGGTGGACATGTCGCCGCTGATCACCCAAGGCGCGACGATCGTCCACACACCGAGGACGGGCGCGCACCATGCGATGCCGTACGTGCGGCCGAAGGCGAAGCTGAAGCCCAGACCGAGCCCCGCCACGCACAGGCCGGTGACCAGGTTGTTGAGCGTGATGCCGGCCAGGCCGTTGAACCCCACGATCCATGGCGAAAGCGCGAGGTAGATCCCGCTGAGCAGTGTCAGGCCGTCCATCAGCTGGGCGACCGGGCTCGCCGCGGCGATCTCGTACCGCGTGCGCATCTCGGCGATGTCGGGATGCCGCTCGATGTCTGCTGGGTGCGTCATTGATGCACACCACCTTCCGTGCCTGAGACGAGGGTGTCTTCCCTGGTCCCTGGCTCGCCTCCCACGCGGGGGAGCCTCCCGTACAGGAGGGCGAGTCCCTTCTTGTCTCACGGTAAACCCGTTCCGAGCAAGTCGGCCAGTGTCGGCCGGGCCGCCACGAACAGGGCCTGATCCAGGTGTACCCAGAACACGGTCCGAGCAGCGGGCAGCGACGCGTATTGCTGGTGTTTGTCCATGTCATGGCGTTTTGTTGGGCTACTCCAGAGGCAGGTGAGATGTACGTTGACCGGGAGTCGACCTCACGGGGGAGGGACACCATGTCGAAGTTCATGGACGTTCACCACGGAATGAAGGGCGTCACCGCCGATCAGCTGCGGCAGGGCAAGCGAGCCGCCGCGCCTTTCGAGGGCGAACTGGGAGTCCACTTCGAGCACACCTGGGCGGACCCGAAGGAGGGCGTCGTCTACTGCCTGACCGATGCGCCGTCCGCCGACGCGGTGAGGCGCTTCCACGAACACGCGGGCGCGCAGCCGGACGAGATCCACGTATCGATCAGCATGTGACGGTCTCACGGACCCCGACGAAGTTCATGGTCACGCGTCACGGAATGCAGCGCCGATCAACTTCGGGAGGCCCATGAGTCCGAACTGGCGATCAAGGCCGGCGCTCCAGAGCCCGGAGGCGTTTGCTGACGACCGGCAGCGACCATTCCAGCTCGCGGGCGGCTGCCGTGAGCGTCTCGCTGGAGGCGACCACATGGAAGAAGTGGAGGTCGTCCATCAAGGTACTCATCGCGTCGCACCGCGGCAGCGGCGGAGGCGCTTTCCACGACCGAAGGAATAGGTTGCTCCCGCGTTCTCGTCATAGCGTTACCCCATACCGGGCGATGGCATCGGACGTGAGGCCCTCCCGGAAGGGGGCGATGTCAGCCGCCCGTGGTCTGCGCGTCGCTGGTGACGGTGATGCCACGCGCGAAACGCACGATCTGGTCGTCGGTCAGACCGAGCGACGCCGGCACCTGGACGAGCACCTTGTGCCCCGCGCCATCCGGGAAGATCAGCCACTTGGACCGGGTCTTGGCGTTCCCTCCGTCGGCGAACCCGAGCCGGCCCTGCTCGCCGTTGACGTCGACCTTCGTCACCGGTGAGTGGCTGGGGAGGCGCGACATGCCCTGGAGCATGACCGCGATGCGGCCTTCGAGGCTGACGGCTTTTCCACCGTCCGGATTCTGCTTCGACGGGGAGGTGTCCGTGCCGGGCGGCGCGACGACGAACGCGCTCCTGTCCGAGGAGACCACGTGCCAGCCCTCTGGGACGGTACGGACTTTGAAGCCGACCGGCTGGGCGCCGGTGTAGGCGACGAGCTGGACCCGTGACGCCTGCGGCGCCGCGCTGGAGCCCCTCGCGGCCGGGGCGGAGGAGTCACCGGGCCGGGTGAGCTGACCGGTACCCACCGCCACGGAGGCCGCGACGGCCAGGACCGCACTCGAACACGCGATCCGGCGCCGGCGCCGACGGCTGAGGGCGCGATGCCCGCGAGCGACGTCAGCGGCGACGACGTCCGCTCCGGCCGGTCCGGGTGTGACGTCGTGCGGCAGTGTCCTCAGGACGTCGATCAGGTCTGGCATTTTCACTGCTCCTTCGTGTAGAGGTCGGGGTCGATCAGCCGGCGTTGCGCGCGTGTTCGGGGAAGACGGCACGCAGCCGCTCCAGGCCGCGTGCGCTCTGGCTTCGGACATTGCCCTCGCTGCAGCCCATGGCGTCGGCGGTCTCGGCGACGCTGAGCCCCTCGACGTACCGCAGAACGACCGCGGCACGCATGCCGGCGGGCAGGGTGGACAGCAACGCCGTGATCGTCGTCTTGTCGTCGTACTGGGCTTCGACAGCGGCGAGATCGGGCAGCTTCGCCCGTACGTGCTCGCGGCGGCGGAACAAACTGCGGCGCTCGTCCGTCGCCGCGTTCACGACGCAGCGCCGCGCGTAGGCGTCCACGGTGTCCGGCCGCACCCGCGGCCACGCCAGATACAGACGGGTCAGCGCCGTCTGCACCACGTCCTCGGCCCGGGCCCTGTCCCCCGACGCCAACAACGCCGCCACACGCACCAGCGCTGGGCGCCGAGCCCTCACGAACTCAGTGAACTCGCGATCTCGATCCGCAGACCATCTCACAGGCATCCCGCCTCTCGTCGTCGACACTCGCCGCGTGGACACCTCTCATACGGAATCGCCGACGTTCCCGTTGCATGCTGCGCGAGGAGTTTCGCAGCGCTTCGCGAACGGAGGGCGTCGCCGCACAGTCGAGGAAGCCGGACGACGGCCAGCCCCGATGCCCCGGACCTGGCCGACTGCTGGGCCAGACGGCGACGACGGGTGAAACCCGCACTGGATGACTACACACTGAGTCTGCTCACCAGGCAGAACGCACAGTGCCCGCCCTGCCGGGATCCACTGCTGTTCGCCGAGCAGCCGCCGCAATCCCCCTCCAGCGGGAACGGTGGTGGCTTCAGGTCACCCGCTGAGCGGTTCGCCTCCCGGTATCTCGCTCTGCACGGTAGACCCAACGAGCCGGACTGCGACCGAACGCGCCTGGTCCACACCTCGTCCATGCGCGGACGCCAAGCCCGCCAGCGCACGAGGCCAGCGACTCAACCCAAACCGCCCTAGCGACTTGCTTGCGCCGGATGCCAGGACAAGCCGATGCCAGGACAACTCGCACGTTGCGCCAGAGTGAGACCCGGATGTCGTGCGCTTGCGGCCCTCTTCTTCGGGGAGCGGCGCGTGCGCGTCCAGGAAGCCGTCCACCCACTGTCGTTGACCGGCGTGTGGCACAGCACGGCGACCTCGGCGGCGAAGTCGTCGGCCACCTCGTAGATGGTGTTGAGCGCCTGGCGGGCTTCACCGATGTGCAGCTTAGAGTTCCGCGAGTGCTTGACTTGATCTGCTGGCCGGCCTCGGCGAGCCCGGCGGCCATGGTGTTGTCGCACACCACGTTGGTGACCGCCCGCTTGAAGGCGGTGGCCGGCGACCCATCGAAGCTGGTGGCACCGAGCAGGTGCGGCCGGAACTGCACCCCTTCAGGGGGCTTGATGGTGCCGGGAACCTTGACCGACACCGAGGCGACCGCACCCTCGCGCAGCAGACGGCCAACGGCCACGTCGACCTGGTCGGCGGCCGGAACGACCGACAGGGTGATCGGATCATCCTGAACCGGCTGAACGAGCAGTTCCCTCTGGACACTCTCATTCAGACTCTCGCCGAGCTGCTGCGGTCCGGGCGGATGAACACCGCAGCCGCGAGAGGTTCACCCTCCACCAATCCGACACCCTTACCGCGGTGGCGACACCTGTGCGTCGGCGGGTTATTGCTACCTGGCCGCCTGGACCACCCGCCCCCGGCACCTCCGCCACGTCGCCCAGGGCTGCTGACGGGCCCTCTGTGACACAGGGTTATAAGAAGCCGCTGAAGGGTGCCGCGCCCGTCCTTGCCTCCAGGCCGCGGCCACGGCTCCTCTGACGGGGGTGGCGGGAGCCCGTACGCCGACGCGATCGACCGGATGCGCGGGGGCTCCCGCACCCGCCATCTGGCGCTGGTGTCACCAGGGATCAGCGAGGGCGGTCATGCTGACGCCCGGCTCGTCACGCGTTGTTGATGAAGTGCTGGGAGACGCGGTATCCGTTCGGGCAGACGATCATGCTGTAGGTCGTGAATGCTTTGCTGTAGAGGTTCATATCCTCTCCCCATTTGCAGAGGACGACGTGGATGTGGCTGCCGGGCTGGCACTTGGCCTCGGACGACCGGTTGCCGTCAAGGCTGCGGAGTGTGCACCCCGGAGGCACGGCCAGGGATGCGGCCTCGGCTTGTGCTGCGGGGGCAAAGCCCGCGAGGCCTGCGACGGCTACGGCAGCGAGGAGCGTCGTGCTGGACTTGAGCCAGAGTTTGGATGCCATGGTCTTCCCTTCTCATTGAGCGGTAGCCCGCCCCGGTCCGAGAATGCGCTGGTCGTGCTTCAGATCGGTGTCAGAGCGGCTTCTTGGCAACTCGGCGTGTGCGTAAGACACGTGCCTACAGGCGGCACACGCTTCGGTTGGTCAGGCCGAACGCGAGCACGGTCAGCCCACCGGTGACGGCGAGAGCCCTTTCAGCAGTGCGGTGCGCATGTACCCGTCCAGAGCACGTGTTCGTTCCCTGCACCAAAGGATGCGGGCCGTGGTCGTGTCTGTCGTTACGTGTCAGCGCACATGTCTTTAGTCTGTTCGCACTGTTGCCCGCTGCCAGGGTCGGCTGAGCAGCACTGATGAATCCAACGACGTTGATCCTGCCCCGGGATACGACGCCGGCGTTGTGTTCGCGACCTTGTTCGGGCGATGCTGATCCGACCCCGCAGCGACAACACCGAGGGGTTTGGTCATGGACGTGGTCAGCACCGCCGAGGTCCCGGCGGGAGAACGGTTCGCCTTCTGGCGCGAGGTGAACTCCAAGCTGTGGGTGCCCTACGAGTTGCGCTGCGAACCGCGGTTGCAGCACGGATTTCAGGCTGAGGTCGGTGTCAGTGAGTTCGGCCCCGTGCAGGCGACGTTGATGACCACGATGCCGCACTTGGTGCACCGCACGCCTAAGCTGATTCGCCAGACCGATCCTGAGGTGTTCAAGCTGGGCTGCATCGTGCGCGGTCACGGCATGGTGGCGCAGGCCGACCGGCGCGCGGATCTCGAAGTTGGGGATCTGGTTCTGTTTGACACCTCGCGTCCCTACCAGGGTGGGTTCGCGCCTGATGTTGCGGCGGGCCGGCTGCTGCTCCTGCGGTTTCCACGGTCGTTACTGCCGTTGCCTGCCCGGGAGTTACGGCGTCTGAGCGCGGTTCGCATCCCGGGCGCTCATGGCATCGGTGCGCTGTCATCGAAATTCATGCTGCAGCTCGCCCGGCACATGCACGAGCTCAGCCCGGCCGACACCGCCCGGCTGTCCACCCTGACCATCGACCTGCTGACCACGGCGCTCGCCAACGCACTGGAGGTCCAGGGCGCGGTGCCGTCCCACACCAGGCGGCGAGCGCTGCTGGCCCAGATCCACGCCTTCATCCGGGCAAACCTGGGTGACCCGAATCTGACCTCGGAGGCGATCGCCGCGGCGCTCCACATCTCCCGCAGCTACCTGGACAAGCTGTTCCAGGCCGAAGGGCACACCACCGCTGGCTGGATCCGCCAGCGCCGCCTGGAGCAGTGCCGACGCGACCTGACCGACCCCCTGCTGGCCGCCCGCCCGATCAACGCGATCGCGGCCCGCTGGGGGTTCACCAGCCCCGCCCACTTCAGCCAGGCGTTCCGCAGCACCTACGGCCTCTCCCCACGCCAGTACCGCCAGCAATGCGCGACAGTACCGACAGACTGAAGACGTGTGCGCTCTCCTGTTAATGAGGGACGTTGAGGAGATCCGACTGTACGGGTGCGAGCGCGCGGGTGGTCAGAAGTTCAGGCAGCGCCGATGGGCCGGGCGACCATGGCCAGGTCAGGCCGAGGGCGCCGCTGGTCCAGCTCACCAGCGGTCCGCGCCGTAAGCCGAAGCGCCCGGTCGTCGGCGGCCATGTTCGAGTAGAGCCATGTCCCCGTCGGCGTAGTGATGTTGTCGTCCACTTCCAGGACGATGCGCACGCCGTACTGGGCGACGGACTGAGCACGCAACCGGAATCTGCCACAAGTCGGGTACGGGCCTTAGTAGGTGAGCAGCGCTAAACCGCGCACCACGTGGTGACTTTGAGTGGTGTTTGCAGCACGTGAATGCGGCGGCGAGGCCAAGAGAGGCCAGGTAGTTGGGGGGCGAGCGTTCGTCCGGGTGCGAGGCGGCGGGACCCGGTCAGCTGGCTGGATGGGTGCGTTCGATCACCCGAGAGTTCCCGAGCCGGTGACTGACTCGATGCCAATCCGGGCGATGCCGGGCCGGGCCGTGGCCTGGAACCGGCTCGATCCTGGTCAGCGGGTGCGCACCTCCACGGCCACCTACCAGGAGTGGTACGGGACGGTGAACAGCCGGGGCCGCACCACCTCGTTCGGCATCGTCGAACGGTTTGGGTATCGCGACGGCCGACTGGCCGACTGGACGCTGATGTTGCCCCGGTTTCACGGACTCGTGGGTGAGGAGATCGGGTTCGGCGGGTGGGTGGTGGTTTCGAACTCTAGTGGGGTCATGTAGTCCAGGGCTGAGTGGCGTCGTCGGCGGTTGTAGAACCCTTCGATGTATTCGAAGATCGCGTTGGCGAGCTCGACGCGGGTTCGCCAACGCTGCCGGTCCAGGAGCTCGGTCTGCATGCGTGCCCAGAACGACTCGGCCACGGCGTTGTCGTAGGGATCGCCGACGTTGCCCAGGGAGGGCGGCAGTCCGGCCCGCCGTGCGCGTTCGGTGAAGGCCCACGAGGTGAACTGGGTGCCGTGATCGGCGTGGATGATCCCGTCAGAGACCAGGCCGGCGGAAGCTCAGAGCCCCAGGTGAGCCTTCACGGGAAGCGCATAGGGATCATGCTCTGGAACTCATACGTCCCTCGGAGGAACCCCAGCCCGTCGGAGCGGCTGACGGCGCCCAGTCACCGCAGGGCGCCTCGCGCCCGTATGGTGGGAGGGATGCCGATCTGCAACGGCGTGCGTGGCGGTGGGCGATGGCGAACCGCACGCCGGAGGGAGGCCTGCCGCCAGGGAAGATGATCGGCAGCGAGTTCGACCGTAGCGAGCGTTGGGGGCGGCTGGTCAAGCAGGCCGGTCTGGCGGGACGGCTCGATGCAATTGCCTCTTGAGGCCGTCCAAGAGGCAAGGCTTTCGAGTCGGCTCCGCACGGACAGCCATCCGTCAAACTTCGGGCTGACGCGGCATGGGGTTTGTGTCCGAGGACGGAGTTGAACCTTCCTCCCTCCTTGTCTTTCCGCTTAGACACCCTCCGACTGCTGACCTGTCGCTCTTAACGGTGCCCCGGCCATAGCGATGCCCTGGCGGCATCCGGTGGCTGGGGCACCGTCATGATCGGTCGCGGGCCTGGAGCGTGGGGTGACACCGTGGGAAGGCGAGGCCGCGGAGTCGTCAAACCACAGATCGGGCCAGGCGGGTTCGGGCAGGGTGGCACTCCCTGATCCGCGCGTCTCGGCGCGACGACGGAGGGGAACCAGACCAAACCCGCCTGGCGGCGGGGTCAAGGGGTCGATCATGGATCGACGGGGCCAGCGGGCTGCGGTGGGCAGCGCCGACTTGGTGAACGCGGGGTGATGATCACGGCCACGCTGATCGTGGACTCGGTGGCTCGTGAGGCCTGAGGTGTCCGGCTGCGTGAGCAGCATCCGGTCGGGGTGGAAGAGGTGCTGGAGGGCACCGGGCACTGCTCGGCGATGCCAGGCAGCGGATCCCTCATGTCCCACATGATCGGACGATAGGCTCGACTTATGATTCCTGTCAACGGAAGTCTGATGACGATCGACGTATAGGAGGCCCGTGTGCCGAGTGAAGGCACCGCACAGGGCATCGGCGCGGGGGCGATGCTGGCGATCCTCCGGGACGGGCAGGCCCGTACCCGCGCCGAACTGGCCCAGCTCACGGGGTTGGCCCGCTCCACGGTGTCGCAGCGGCTCGACGCTCTGATGGACCATCGCTGGGTCGTGGCGACCGAGGACTCGATCTCCTCGGGGGGGCGGCCGGCCGCGGCATTCGCGTTCAACGAGAGCGTGCGGGTCGTGCTCGCCGCCGATCTGGGTGCGTCCCACGCTCGGTTGGCCGTCATCGACCTGGGCATGACCGTCCTCGCGGAACGGGCCGCGGAACTGCCCATAGACGGAGGCCCCGAGGCCACCTTGACCTGGCTGGTCACCGCGTTCCAGGAGATGCTGGCCGAGACCGGCCGTGATCTGACACAGGTGTGCGGGGTGGGGGTCGGCCTGCCGGGACCGGTCGAACACGCCTCTGGCCGTCCGGTGAACCCGCCGATCATGCCCGGCTGGGACGCCTTCCCCGTGCCCGAATGGCTGGGGGAACGGCTCGGGGCCCCGGTCCTGGTCGACAACGACGTCAACATCATGGCGCTCGGCGAGCACTGGACCGCGCGGCCTGAGGTCGACCACCTGATCTTCATCAAGATCGGCACGGGGATCGGCTGCGGGATCGTCTCCGACCGCAGGCTGCACCGTGGCGCGCAGGGAGCCGCCGGCGACGTCGGTCACATCCGGGTGACCTCGTCGGACGTGGTGTGCCGGTGCGGCAATGTGGGTTGTCTGGAGGCGGTCGCCGGCGGGGCCGCGATGGCGGCGGCGCTGCGCGCCGAGGGGGTCGACGTGCAGGGCAGCCGCGACGTCGTGGCACTGATGCGGGCGGGCAGCGCCACGGCCGCGCAGCTCATCAGGCAAGCGGGGCGCGAGGTCGGCGGCGTGATGGCCTCGATCGTGAACTTCTTCAACCCCTCGGTCATCGTCATCGGCGGCGACATCGCGGAGGCGGGCGAGCATGTGCTGGCGGGGATCCGGGAGGTCATCTACAGCCGCTCGCTCCCGCTGGCCACGCAGCATCTGAGCATCCGGGCGAGCGAGCTGGGTGACCGGGCAGGCGTCATCGGGGCCGCCGTCATGGTGGTCGAGCATGTGCTCGCACCCGGCACCATCGACCAGACCATGGCCGGTTGAGGACCATTGACCCCGCTACGGCCGCCAGTAACAATGTGGACGTTCCGCATCGGAAGGCGGTGGCACGCCGTACCGAGCGGGCGACGGTTCGTTGCGACGCGGTTGGCGCACGCGTCCCTCATGAAGGGATACGTGCGTGGCTTTCTTTCGTGCACCCAGCCCCCAGTCGTCCGACGATGTCCATGCTGGAGATGACGCACTCGGCCGCAAGCTGGGTCTGAGCCGCCGCCAGCTCCTCGCGGCCACCACCGGTATCGCCGCCGCGATGGCCGTCCCGGCGCTGCCCCGCCGGGCTGACGCCGGGGAGCAACCCCTGATCCGCGACAGCAAGCGCGGCATCATCCTCTACACCGTCCGCGACGCCATTTCCCGCGACCCGCTGACCACCGACCTCCCTTCCGGCTTCCGCGAAGTGTTCGAGGCGCTCAGCGACATCGGATTCGAGCGGGTCGAGTTCGCGGGATACCAGCAGCACGCCAACGCCCAGGGCGGGGCCAACATGGAGACCGTCGAAGGCGCCAAGCTGCTGCGCAGGTGGCTGAACGACAACGGGCTGCGGGCCGAGGGCAACCACGGCTTCATCCCGGCCTCCTGGCCCCTGACGCAAAGCGACATCGACCGGTTCAAGCGGACACTGGAGATCGCGAACATCCTTGGCCTGGATCACATGGGCACTGGCAACGACCCCACCTCCAGTGCCTACAAGGCCGACTGGGACGTGGCGGCCGAGAAGTGGAACACGCTCGGCGAGATCGCCAAGGCGGCCGGTGGGACCAAGCTCTACACCCACAACCACGACGCGGCCTACAACTTCCTGCTCGACAGCGGCCCGCTGGACGGGCAGGGCAGGCCGACCCGGTCGTCAGGCATCCGCAAGCTGGAGTACTTCCTCACGATCTCCGACCCCCGCTACGTCTACCTGGAGATGGACATCTACTGGGCGCACGTGGCCCAGTACAGGTTCAAGACCTTCACCGCGCCCGACGGCTCCGTCCAGACCGACGTCTTCGACCCCATCGCGGTGGTCAAGCCGCAGGAGCGGCGCTTCCCGCTGTTCCACGCCAAGGACGGCAAGCTGAACCCGTCCAACGCCAGCGGCTACGACATGGTGCCGTTCGGGACGGGCGACATCGACTACGCCGCCTTCTTCCGGCAGTTGCAGAGCGGCCACCACTACCCCATGTACGAGCAGGACAACGCGCCCGGCGGCGCCGCCGACCCTGGACGGTCCCTGCAGTACGCGGAGCTGAGCTACGACAACATGTCCGCACTGCGCGCCTCAGACGGCGCCTGACACAGCGTCCGGTACACGCCTGACTACGGGTCCGAACGAGGTCCGCCGCGGCGACCGGCAGCGGGTCCGAACAGAGTCCGGCACCGTCCGATACGGCCTCCGAACGGGTCCGGCTCGGCGACTGCCACAACCGTGATGCGCGTTCGCGTACGGCGCCTGACACGGGGGCTGAAGCGAGCTTCCGATTCGGCGCCTGACTGAGACCAGGCCGCCACGTTGAACCTGCCGTTGCCGCGGCAGACGTGGCGGCCCGGGGCACCGACACCACTCTCTGAGGAGCAGTATCGCCATGAAGCGTACTTCAGCCGTGCTCGGCGCCCTCACGGCCGCCGCGGCGCTCGTGCTGGCGGCGCTCGGCGTGCCGGCCCAGGCCCATCCCGGGCATGATCCGGCCACCGAGTGGTCGAGCTACGAGAAGATCACCCTGACCAAGAACGTGGGCGAGCCGATCGACCTGGCAGTCCTGCCGGACCGGCGGGTCCTGCACACCGCCCGCAACGGCGACATCCGGCTGACCGACCCCGCCACCGGCGTCACAAAGATCATCAACACCATCCCGGTCTACGCCAATTCCGAGGACGGCCTTCAGACGATCGCCATCGACCCCGGGTTCGACACGAACAAGTGGGTCTACGTCTACTACGCGCCCAAGACCATGACCGCGCCCTACCCGGAGACGACGCCGACCGGGTCGGCGCCCAACTCGCTGCCGGCGGGCGAGAACGAGTCCTACTGGGACCGCTGGAAGGGCTACAACCAGCTTTCCCGCTTCAAGTGGACCGGCGACAGGCTGGACCCAGCCACCGAGCAGGTCATCATCAAGGTCGGGGTCCAGCGCGGGCAGTGCTGCCATGTCGCCGGCGACTTCGACTGGGATGCCGAGGGCAACCTCTACCTCGCCACGGGTGACAACACGCCCGCCGGCACGCCGGGGGCCAACGGCTACGCGCCCAACAACGACGCACCCGGCATGAACCCCGGCTTCGACGCCAGGCGGGGTGCGGGCAACAGCAACGACCTGCGTGGAAAGATCCTGCGGATCAAGGTGGGGGACGACGGCTCGTACACCGTCCCGGAGAACAACCTGTTCGCGGCGGGCACGCCGAAGACCCGGCCGGAGATCTTCGTGACCGGGGTGCGCAACCCGTTCCGGATCGACGTGGACTCCAGGACCGGCACGGTGTCGTGGGCCGACTACGGGCCCGACGCGGGGACCGGCGACCCCAACCGGGGACCGCTCGGCTACGTCGAGTGGAACATCATCCCCATCGGCAAGCCCATGAACAGCGGCTGGCCGTACTGCACCGGCAACAATTTCAACTACAACAACTGGAACTTCGGGACCGCGCAGCCGCGCGAGTGGTTCGACTGCGCGGCCGGCCCCAAGAACACCTCGCGATGGAACACCGGCATCGAGCAGCTTCCCCCGGCGGTGCCCGCGGACCTCTACTACGGAGACAACGCCGGCCACCAGCCCGCGGAATGGGCCGGGCTCGTCGACTTCGATCCGCAGGGCGGCCAGGGACCGATGGGCGGCCCCATTTACAACTACGACAAGGACAACCCCTCGACCACCAAATTCCCCGAGTACTGGGACAGCAAGGCGTTCTTCGCCGAGTTCTCGCAGGACTACCTCGCGGCGTTCACCGTGACGCACCCCGACGGGCCGGTCACCAAACTCGAACATTTCCTGCCCAACAGCGCGTTGCGGAGCGCCGCGCAACCGATCACCGACAGCCCGATGGACATCGAGTTCGGCCCCGACGGGTCGCTGTACGTGCTCGACTACGGTGACGGCTTCTTCCGGGCCAACCCCGACGCCGGCCTGTACCGGATCGACTACTCGCCGGACAACAAGGCACCCCAGGCGAAGATCAAGACCGACCGGGCGTCGAGCAGCCAGGCGCCGCTCACGGTGGCGTTCGACGCCTCCTCGTCCATCGACACCGAGGAGGGCCCGCTCACCTACGAGTGGGACTTCGACGGTAACGGCACGTTCGACGCGACCGGGGTGAAGGCCTCCCACACCTACACCGCGCTGGGGCAGTACACCGCGCGGCTTCGCGTCACCGACTCCGGCGGTAGAACGGGGCTGGCCTCGGTCGAGATCACCGTGGGCAACACCGCGCCCGTGGTGACCATCCAGCGGCCGGCCAACGGCGGGTTCTTCGACTGGGGCCAGCCGCTGCCCTTCAAGATCAGCGTGTCCGACGCCGAGGACGGTGACAACCCCGTCTGCAGCCGGGTGCAGTGGACGTTCGGCATCGGCCACGACACGCACGCCCACCCGGAGACCACGGGAACGGGGTGCAGCGGCGCGTGGCCGACCCCGGTGAACGCGCCGGAGCACGGCGCGACGGAGAACATCTATGGCGTGGTGGTCGTGAGCTACCGGGACAATGGGGCGAGCGGCGTTCCGAGCGCGCTCGGCGAGGCGGCCCTGATCGTCAATCCGAAGCTGACGCAGGCCGAGCACGGCGATCTGACCAGCGGTGTGAGCAAGGTCGCCGACGCCACCGCGTCGGGCGAATTCAAGCTCACCTCCTTCGACGCCGGTGACTGGATCGCCTACGATCCCGTCAATTTCACCGGAATCGCATCGGTGGAGACCAGGGCGGCGGGCGTGGGCACGCTCTCGCTCCGCTGGAACTCGCCGACCGCCGAGCCGTTCGCCACCATCACCGTGTCGCGGGGCTCGGGCTGGCGCACGGTGTCCACCGATCTCGCCGACGCGCCCAGCGGCACCGGTCGTCTCTACGTCACCTCGACCGGTGGCCTGGATGTCGACTCGTTCACCTTCCAGGGCGAGGGTGTGGCCGACGCGACTCCGCCGACCGCCACGCTGACCCTCGCCCCGGCGGCGCCCAACGGCTCGCACGACTGGTACACCACCAACGTCACGATCAAGGTCGACGCCACCGACAACGGTGCGGCGCCGAGCCGCCAGTACTCGCTCGACGGCGGCGCGACCTGGCTCACGATTCCGAACGCGGGGCTGACGCTCAGCACCGAGGGCGAGAATCAGGTCCGCTACCGGGCCGTGGACAACGCCGGAAACCTCTCGGAGGTGGGCAGGGCCAAGGTGAAGATCGACAAGACCGCCCCGGCGCTGTCGCTGAGCGGGGTGGAGGCCAAGCAGTACGGCATCGCCGAATCGATCACTCCGGTGTTCTCGGCGACCGACACCATCTCGGGCATCGATTCGCTCCAGGCGAAGATCGACGGAGACAAGATCACCTCCGGTGTCCCGATCCCGCTGTCGAGGCTGGGACGCGGCGAGCATGAACTCGTCGTCACCACCACCGACCGGGCCGGGCACCCCACCACGAAGACCGTGAGGTTCCAGGTCTCCTAGAAGGCAAGCCGTGTCCCGGCGAGGCGGTATGGATCGCCTCGCCGGGACACCTTGTACGTCATGGGATCGATGCCCCGGGGATGCTGCGGGCGTAGGAGGTCTTGGGGCTGACCCGGATTCCTACGTAGACGCAGGGGGTGCGAGGGGCGGAACCCTCTGCATCGGGGGTCCGGGGGTCGCCCCCCGGGTAGGCATGACGAAGGGCCAGTAGGGAGGGAAGCCGAAGGCTCCCGACCACACTGACCCCAGGACCGAAGTGTCCGAGGGGGGACTCGAACCAAATCCCCATATCTCGTGCTTCCACTCGGTCATGTCCCTCTCGACGCGACCGCCCTGGTCGAGAGGCCGGAGGGCTGAGCGGCCATGGCGAACGCCGAGCCTTCCCCCGCAGAGCGGGTGATCCGGTGGGCCTCCACAGTCAGCGTCATCGCGCTGGCCGGTATTGCCGCAGTGATCAGCTATAAGCACATGTACCAGCTGGTCTTGCGGTACGGAGAGACGTCCTGGACGGCGGCCCTGCTGCCGGTCAGCGTGGACGGGATGATCGTGGTGGCCTCGATGTCCCTGCTGGTGGACTCTCGCCAAGGGCGCCGCAGCGGGCTGCTGCCGTGGACGCTGCTGGTGCTGGGCAGCGCAGCCAGCCTGGCCGCCAACGTTGCCGTCGCCGAACCATCGGTGCTCGGCCGCCTCATCGCCGCCTGGCCAAGCTGCGCCCTGATCGGCTCGTATGAGCTGCTGATGTGGCAGGTCAGGCACACCGCTGAGCGAAAGATCCCGCTCGCCGTATCTCTGCCTCATACGAGTCCGGCACCGGATGAAGCCGCCTCCGACGAATCTTCATACGACGCCCCGAAGACCACCGGTTCCTCATACGCACCTCATACAGGCGTGACCGCGGACGACGTGATCTCGGACTCCCTCTCATACAAGGCTCCTGCTACTACGGACCACGGTCCGGCACCCCTCATACGAGGCACACACGTCCGGCGCTGTGGACCTCCTACCAGCTCCAGACGGGCCGTACCCAGAAGACGTCGAACAAGCGAGGCATGCTTCGCGTCGAGGCGGCCGGCGCGCGTCGGGGCTGCAACGCCTGGTCGCCGTCCAGGAGAACGACGACCACCAGCCGGTGGACGTGGTCTACCTTCACCACATCCACTGGAAAGTCGTGTTCGCCTGCGAGATCGGTGGCGACGCCAAAGAGCCGACCGTGAACGTTCCCGTCGGGTCCGGGGTGGTCCTCCTCGGCGAGGGCGTCGGGCAGGTCGGGGCGACGCCCGTCCTCGACGGACCCGGAGTCCGCCCGAGGGACGAGGTCAGCAAGGTGGAGCACCTGCCCGACAGAGACCAGCAGTAACGCCCGACGTTGAAGACGATGTGGTCGCCATTCCCCACATCCCCGAACCCTGGCCTTCCATGGTCTGTACCTGTTCGGGCGTGTCCAAGGCGGACGGCTCGGGGATGAACGTCAGGTCCGGGCCGCGGCAGGGCGGGCACATCACCGCCCGGGACGCGATCTCCCACCGATGCCACACCGCACTCGGAGGCCAGCCACCCATCAGCCGCGTCAACAACGCTGAAGGTCAATACACCTAGGGCCGCAGCTATGCCTTCGACTGGATGTTCAACGGGCAGTTGGTCCCGATGAGGTTCTGGCGCAAGCCATTGCACGCGATGACCGATGCTTTCACCACCGCCGGCTTCCGCGTTGCCGTCGTCAGCGAGCCGCAGCCCGACCCGGCCGCCCGTGAACTGTTCCCCGACGACTTCCATGACCTTTCGACCAAACCCTGCTTCCTGTTCTTCGTCATCGCGGTACCGCCGTCGGCTACGGGCTCGGACGACTCCAGGCCTTGACAGGTGCAGAGAAATTTCGAACGACGCAAGGTCTCCATCGGCGCCTGCGGCCGAGCCTTCGGCACCCCCTGCATCCACGAACACGCCTGCGTCCGCTGTCCCATGCTCTGGCCCGACCCCACCCAACGATCCCGACTCATCGAGATCCGAGACAACCTGGCCGCACGCATCGCCGAGGCCGAACGCGAGGGCTGGCTCGGCGAAGTCGAAGGACTCAAGATCAGCTTGAACGGCGCCGAGTAGAAGCTCGCTCAACTCGACAGACGCCCCGGAAGCCGCACGGTGGTCGAACTCGGCGTCCCCACCCTGGTCCGCTCTGTCGAAACCTCGCCTGCAACGACCTGATTCAGCAGCCCCGCGACAGACCGGCAACGATCAAGCAGCGAAGTTCAGGGAATACAGCATTCGCCACAGCACCCGCTCGCGCAGCGCGTGCGCGTCGTCGGCCAGCAGCTTGTCCAGCCGGGCGCGGGGGATGGAGCGGTCGCCGCGGCGGGCGGTCTTGCGCCGGGTCAGGCGCCGGGCCGGGTTGGTGGCCAGGGGCTCCTGGCGCTGCGCCCAGGTGGTGAAGGAGGTGAGCGCGGACAGGTGCCGGTTCCAGGTGGCCGCCGCGCCGTCCCACCGGTCCATCACCGCGGCGAAGTCCTCGGGTGCCAGGTCGGCGACCGGGTTGGCGCCGCCGGCGACGTCGATGAGGCGGGCGAGGGTGTCGTCGTAGCTGGCGCGGGTGGTGGCGGCCGGGATGGAGTCCAGGTAGCGGTCTGTTCGAGGTCGATAGGACCCAGGTCGAGCAGCCCGCGCGGCCGGTCCAGGAGAAGAAGACAGCCTCCGGTGGCCGGTCGATTCCGCCCCTATGACGGTCGAGGATGGGCAAGCGGCAACGGGACTGCGTAACTTGTGGCGCGCCGGTCGGCTATCTGAATCGCGAGCACTGCTGCCGTTGCTGGCGGCGAGTCCAGGAGGAGGCAGCCAAGGCGTCCTGCCCGGGCTGCGGCAAGTCGCGGATCCTGCAAGCCGAGACCGGCAAGTGCGTCTTGTGTTCGCGGTTCTGTCTCCAATGCGGTCATCCGGTCCGCCGGGCGGGGTGTGACGGCGTGTCGGGACTGCCGTCGCAAAGCTCGCCAAGAGGCCGCCTAGCGGGACTGCCCGCGATGCGGCCGGCCAGGGCTGCTTCGTGAGGCGACTGGCTGGTGCGGGCCCTGCTTCCGGCCGCGCCCAGGCAAGCAGCCGCCGCGGATCTGCCGTGAATGCGGCCAGCTGCGCAAGCACGGCGGTCTGGGGCTGTGCACGGCCTGCGTTCAAAAGCACCCCGACCGCGCCTTTTATTCGAGGAGCTGGGATCGCCGTCCGCCTGGGTGAGCCACCAGCCTGGTTCAACGGTTTCGCCGCGTTCCTTGCTGCCATGGCTGGGACGTGAAAACGGGACACCTTCCTTACTCCGCACGGTAAGGGAGGTGTCCTTGGTCATTTCAAGACGATCGGCGAGGGTGACGCTGCGCTGGGACAGGACGTCCACCTCCTGCACAGCGCGCGGGTTGGTGCGGCCCAGTCGCGCGATCTGCAGCTCGGTCCCGGGCAGCTCGGCCAGCCGCCGCTCCAGTTCGGCCTCGGCCTGGCGGGCCAGCGGCCGCGCTGCCGTGCCTGGCACCGCGCAGCACCAACACGTACTTGCCGGAGCCGTCGCCCATCGGGACCGGGAGGACCTGGCGATAGGCGGCGAGGGTCACTGGGGTCCTGTCCATAGGGGGCGGCCAGATTGCCGTCATTTGACTGGGGCGCGGTAGTTGGTGGTGGGTGTCGCGGGTAGGTGTGGCTAAGCCATCGAGACTTCTCACCTACAAAGCCATCTGGCAATCCGTTCGTTGGCCTCATCGGTGGTGGGTTGTGAAAGCGCAGGCCAGGCCCGAGGTGTGTCAGAGCCTCACCAGCATCTTGCCGACGTTGCCGCCGCGCATCATGTCCAGGAAGGCGGAGGGCGCCTGCTCGATGCCCTCGGCCACGGTTAGCTCGGTGTGCAGGGAGCCGTCGGCCAGCCAGCCGGCTGCCTTTCCGATCCATTCGGGGAATAGGTGGAAGTAGGAGTTGATCAGCATGCCGCGCAGGGTGGCGTCCTTGGCGGCCAGGGCGAACAGGTTGCTCGGGCCGGGGATCGGCTCGGTGGCGTTGTAGGTGCTGATCGCACCCACCATCGCGATCCTGCCGCCGTGACGCAGTGCGTCGATGGCGGCTACCAGGTGGTCACCGCCGACGTGGTCGACGTAAACGTCGATGCCGTCGGGGGCGGTCTTGGCCAGTTGCTCGGCGACCGAACCGGCACGGTAGTCGATCGCGGCGTCGTAGCCGAGGTCCTGCACGAGCTTCTTGGCTTTTAGCGTCCCGCCCGCAGAGCCGATCACGCGGGAGGCGCCGAGCTTGCGGGCGAGCTGGCCAGCGATGCTGCCCACCGCCCCGGCCGCTGCAGAGACCAGGACCACGTCGCCCTCCCGCACGGGGGCCACCTGGGTCAGGGCTGCGTAGGCGGTCAGCCCGGTGGTGCCCAGCGCGCCGAGCCACGCTTCGGCGGGGGCCAGGGTGAGGTCGGCGACGGTCGCGGCCGCGGCGTCCACCGCGGCATACTCGCGCCAGCCCAGGAAGTGCACGACGGTCGCGCCCACCGGAATGTCCGCCGAGCGCGAGGCCACGACCTCGCCGATCGCCGAGCCGTCCATGGGGGCACCGAGCTGGAACGGCGGTAGGTAGGACTCGGCATCATGCATCCGCTCGCGCATGTAGGGATCCACCGACATCCAGGTGTTGTGGACCAGAACCTGGCCCTCGGCCAGCTCGGGCAGTGTGGTGCTGACCAGTTCGAAGTCCTCCGGGCGCGGCTCACCGAAGGGGCGGGAGGCCAGGTGGATCTCATGGTTCACGGTCATGGGTGGTGCTCCTCACTCGGGTGGTGCTCTCTGCTTCGGGCTCCACTCTGGACAGGGCCGCGCACGATCGGCTGGGGGTTCGCTGCGGGTACCGTGAATTGATGCGATTCGGTGTGCTCGGCACTCTTTCCGTGTGGGCCGACGACGGGCGACCCGTACGGGTCCCCGAGGTGAAGGTCCGGGCACTGCTCGCCGACCTGCTGGCCCACGAGAGGCGTCCGGTGTCCGCCGATCGCCTGGCCGATGACCTGTGGGGAGACAACCCACCGGGCAACCCGGTCAACACGCTGCAGACCAAGGTGTCCCAGCTGCGCCGCGCCCTGGAGCAGGCGGAGCCGGGAGGCCGCGAGCTTGTGGCCTTCCAGGCGCTGGGCTACGTCCTGCGCGCCACCGACGTGGACGCCGCCCGTTTCGTCGCGCTGCTCGGCCGGGCCCGCACCGCCAATGATCTTCAGGCGAAGGCCGGCCTGCTGTCGGACGCGCTTGCCCTGTGGCGCGGTCCCGCCTATGCCGACTTCCGCGACGAGGAGTTCGTCCGCACCGCCGCCACCCGTCTGGAGGAGCAGCGCCTGACCGCGCTGGAGGAACGGGCGGAGGTACGGCTGGAGCTGGGCGAGCACAGCCTGGTGGCCGACGAGCTGGGCGAGCTAGTGGCCGCGCACCCGCTGCGCGAACGCCTGCGCGCCGCCCACCTGCGCGCGCTTTACCGGTCGGGACGGCAGGGAGAGGCGTTGGCCGGGTACGAGGAGCTGCGGCACCGGCTGGCCGACGAACTTGGCCTCGACCCCGGCCCCGATCTGGCCGCCCTCCACCAGGCGATGCTGCGCCAGGATCCCTCGCTCGCGCCCGCGCGCTCGCGCACGAACCTCCCCGCCGCCCGAACGAACCTTCCCGCCCCTCTCACCGAGCTGATCGGCCGCGAGCAGGCCGTGGCCGAGGTCGGCTCCCTTCTCGGCTCGGCGCGTCTGGTCACGCTGACCGGTCCCGGCGGTGTCGGCAAGACCAGGCTGGCTCTGGCGGTCGCCGACCTCGCCTCCGACGCCTTTCCCGACGGGGTGTGGCTGGTCGAGCTGGCGGGGACCTCGGGTGAGACGGCGACCGTGGCCGAGGTGGTGGCTGCCGAGCTGGACGTCCGCGACGAGATGGCGACGGGTTCGCGTCCCGGCGTGCGACCGGCCGACCTGACGCACCGGCTCGCCGACGCCCTGCGTGGCCGGCGGCTGCTGCTCGTGCTGGACAACTGCGAGCACGTGGTCAAACCGGTCGCCGAGATGGTGGACCTGCTGCTGCGGGCCGCCCCGGACCTGCGGGTGCTGACGACCAGCCAGGAGTCGCTGGCAATCCCCGGGGAGACTCTGTACGTGGTACCGCCGCTCGAGCTTCCGGTCCCCGGCACAGACCTCGGGCAGGCCGGCTCCGTGCAGCTGTTCGTGGCCCGTGCCGCGGCTGCCGCGCCCGGGTTCGTACTGGACGAAGCGAGCGCGCCTTCGGTGGCGGCGATCTGCAGGAGGCTGGACGGCCTGCCGCTGGCGTTGGAGTTGGCCGCCGCTCGGGTACGTGCCCTGGGCGTCCGCGGCGTGGCCGATCGGCTGGACGACCGCTTCCACCTTCTCGCCGTCTCGGGCCGGGGACGGCCTCCTCGCCAGCAGACCCTGCGCGCGGTGATCGACTGGAGCTGGGAGCAGCTCACCGAGCAACAGCGGCTGATCCTGCTCCGGCTGGCCGTCCATCCGGGAGGCTGCACGCTGGAAGCGGCCGAGGCGGTGTGCGCGGGCCCTGGACTGGGCCCTGGAGTGGACGTCGCCGACCTGCTGGACCAGCTGGTGACCAGGTCGATGGTCGAGTCCTCCGGCGGGATCCGCTACCGGCTGCTGGAGTCGATCGCCGCCTACTGTCTCGAACGGCTCGCCGACGGCGACCCCGTCTTCCAGCGCCGCGACCTCTACTACACCGAGCTGGCCGAACAGGCCAGCCCCCACCTGTACGGTCCTGCTCAGCGCCAGTGGCTGGACCGCCTGGACACCGAGGCGGCCAACCTGCGGGCCACGCTTGAGCACACCACCGACCACGCGCTGGCACTGCGCCTGGTCGACGCCCTCGCGTGGTACTGGTACTTGCGCGGCAGACACCGGGAGGGCCGCGCTTCCTTCGCCGCGGCCATGGCGCTGCCCGGCGTGAAGTGCTCGAGGACGGCGGTGTGGGAGGCCGGGTTCGCGGTGCTGACCGGCGACGGCAGCGACCTGCTGGAGCGCAGTCGCACCGTGGCGCGGGCGCTGGACGCCCGCGAGGCACGGTCACGCTGGTTCCTGGCACTCGCGCATCTGAGCTTCGGGGACGCCGCCACGGCGGAGGGCCTGCTGACGGAGGCGCTGGCGGGGTTCCGCGCCGTCGGCGACCGCTGGGGCGAGGCGGCGGCGTTGGCGGGCCGCGCCAAGCTGGCGATGTTCCAGGGTGACCACGTCCTCGCCGAGCGGTCCGGCACCGAGAGCCTGACGATTTTCGGTGACCTGGGCGACGGCTGGGGACGGCTGCAGGCATCCGACATGCTCGGCTACCTCGCCGAGATCACCGGTGACTACGAGCGGGCCGCTCGCCTGCACCGCGAGGGACTGCGCATCGCCGAGGACCTGAGACTGTGGACTGATGCGTCCTACCGGCTGTCCAGCCTCGGCCGGCTCGCCCTGCTGACCGGGGATCTGGACGGTTCCCGGGAGCTCCACGAGCGGGGTATGCGCCTGGCGGCCGAGCAGTCCAACAGCTTCGCCGAGGAGTTCGCACGGGTCGGCCTCGGTCTCGTGGCCCGCCGCGCTGGCGACCTTGACACGGCGGCTCAGCTCTTCCAGCAGTCGCTGGCATGGAATCGTCGGCTGGAAGCCGACTACGGCGTGCCCTTCTATGGGGTGACGCTGCTGCTGGCCGAGCTCGGCTTCATCGCCGAGCAGCGCGGCGACTCAGCCACGGCCAGGTCGCTGCACCTGGAGGGGCTTGCCGCGGCCCGCGAGACCGGCGATCCGCGCGCCATCGCCCTGGCCCGGGAGGGGCTGGCCGGGGTCGCGGCGGCCGAGGGCGACTACGAGGAGGCGGCGGCCCTGCTGGGTGAGGCCGCCGCGCTCAGGGAGTCGGTGGGCGCGCCCCTGCCGCCCGCAGAACGCGGCGACGTCGACCGGATCACCGCCGCTGTTCGCGCGGCGCTGGGCGAGGAGGCGTCCATGCGCTGACCCCCAGCCGATCGTGCGCGCGTTCCGTCAGGGTCGTACCCGTCGCCATTAACGGTGGCTATTCACAGAGGAGTAACGATGCGAGCCCTGATCTACAACCCGGACCTCACCAGCGACGTCGTGCCCGACCCGGTGCCCACGCGCTCCCAGGCGCTGGTCAAGGTGGCGGCCTTCTCGCTCAACTTCGGTGAGATCGCCTACAGAAGCGCGAACGTCCGGCCCGGGTACGTCCCGGGATGGGACGCCGCCGGGGTGGTCGTCCAGGCCGCCGCCGACGGTTCAGGTCCTGCCACCGGCACCCGCGTGGTCACTTTCGGCTGGTCGGGGGCCTGGGCGGAGCTGCGCGCCGTGGACACCGCCGAGCTGGCCGTCGTTCCCGAGGCCGTCGACCTGGGGCTGGCCAGCGCGCTGCCGGTCGCCGGAGTCACGGCGCTGCAGGCGGTTCAACGACTCGGCCCGCTGACCGGCCGCCGTGTCCTGGTCACCGGGGCGTCCGGCGGCGTCGGCCGCTACGCCGTACAGCTCGCCGCACGTGCGGGAGCGCATGTCGTCGCCTCCGCCGGCAGCCCCGCCCGCGCGGAGGGCCTGCGTGAGCTGGGCGCCGCAGAGATCGTCATCGGTCCGGAGAACCTGGAGGGCCGGGTGTACGGCGTGCTGGACAACGTGGGCGGGCCGCAGCTCGCGGAGGCGTTCTATCGGCTGGAGGACGACGGCGTGGTGATGGCCATCGGACGGGCGGCCCGCGAGGCCACGGTCATTGACTTCGAGCTGGCGGGCACGCGATCGGAGCGGGGGCGGATCGAGAACTTCAACGTGACCACACCGTTCGGCGGCGACCTTGCTCACCTCGTCGGGCTGCTGGCGGCCGGCGAGCTGGACGCCCAGGTCGGCTGGCGCGGGCCGTGGGACAAGGCGATGGAGGCGGCCGATGCCCTGCTCGCTCGCCGCGTCGCCGGAAAAGCAGTCCTCGATTTGTGACGCACCGAGCCATGGGCGTGCGCAGCCCTCGCTGACGTGGAGAGTCCTTGGCGTTCAATCCTGCGGAGACAGTCGCGGCACCCCTGGGCTCGTATCCACTGCGGGCTCGTGCCCCGACCAGCCGATTCCGGCCCGGCGGGACGGTCTGCCACAGCTGCCTCGACCGGTGGCGAGCCATCCCCGCAGCTAGCGATCAGGCTGGGGGAGCTGTCCGAGGAACTGCAACGCCAGCTCTACGACGCCTTCCAACTTCAGGTCCGCTACAACAAGCCACGGCACGAGGCCGTGATCCGCGTCACGATCCGAGAGGACACCGTGCACACCCTCAACGACGCAACCTCAGGGGCCATCGGCCCCAACAAGCATCGCGAACGGCGCCAGACCGGCGCCGCCGCGAGTTTCCCATGTTCTGTGCGCCCCCGGCAGGATTCGAACCTGCGACACCCGCTTTAGGAGTCAGGAGCGCATGCAACGCTGAGTTGCCCGCTTACCTGCGTAGATGCAGCAAACGATCACGGCTGACTAGCAGATTGGGACCACTATGGGACACGATCAAGGTCAGACGCCTCTTTGACGAGATCGACTAGCCGCCATCCCAGCCTTCGCGCCACCCATCGATCGTCGCAGAGCGACCGTTTCAGCGTCTCATCTGAGCTGATCAAGCGCCCAGAACGCCCCGAAGGAGGCCAGCCACCCCCTTGCCACGGATGGCTGCCTTCGAGGCGCACTGAGAGGTCTGTGTCCATCCGGTTCCGGGCGCTCGCTGCGTGGCCTTAAGGTCTGCCGGTACTGGCCTGGACAGTCGGCCGGTGACATTGTTACTAGTTGCGCAACGCAGTTGGAGTGAGCGAGCAGGGAGGTCGTTTGCCGGAGAGTGGTTCCGCGTTGGTGATTTTCACCGACGTGCGCGGGTTCAGCAAGTGGTCCGAGGCGAACGAGGTCTTCGTAAATTTGAGGGCATTTATCGATGGGTTTATGGCGATCCTCCGCGGAAGATTCAAGGCGCCAGGATACGAGATACTGTCGCGTGGTGACGGCGCCTTGATCTATTCACCCATCGATAACGATCTTACCCGTATCGAGGTGTCCAGGCTGTTGGCCCGAACGCTCACCTCCATTCGCCAAATTGAGCAGGATTTCCAGCGGCACTGTGGGGAGTTCGGGCGCCGTGTGGGGCATGGGGCGGACTTGAAACTGGGCTGGGGAGTGGTCCGGGGGCGGGTGATCTACGTTGGTAGTGACCTGGCTGGCCATAATGTCAACAAGTGTGCCCGACTGTGCAGCGAGGCTCGTCCGTACGGAATTGTGATAGACCGAGACGATTTTCCCGATCAGCCCAAGGCCCCGGCCGTAGTTCCACAGGTTCGTCTGGTGCGTTCCATGGGGGAGGTGCGGGTTTGGGTGACACAGGAGATTGCCTCTCAATTTGTACCACGGGAGCGCCTGAGGGAGACCCCAGAGGTTCATGTGGCGGGAACCTGCTTCATCGAGGACTCCCAAGGACGTATCAGGTTGTTGGTGGCGCGCCGGGGGATGCAGCGTAGGCTGTTCCCGGGTTTGCTGGAGGGGTGTGGCGGGCAACTAAGACGGTCGGAGACCTTTGCCGACGGAATACGCAGGCATTTCCGGCAAGAACTCGGTCTTGATGTGCAAGTGCTAGAAGATCTGCACCTCTTCTATGCAATTCGAGAACCAGGCGAGCCCTTGATTCCTGGTATTCGGTTCTTGTGCAAGAGAGTCAGCAACCGTGAACCGGCATCAGCGAACCACTCCGAGCTGCGTTGGATATCGGAGGAGGAATTCATGGACCTGTCTGACGATGAGTTCGTCGGCAACCTAAAAACGAGATAATTGAATTGCTCGTCCGCTATCGAGCCAAACGCCACAACGGAAGGCCCAAGTCAGGTGATCCATAAACCGGGACAGGCCAACCTTCGGGGGCTCGCTGTTTGTGGATCATGGAGACTGGCACGGTGTTCACCCATGACCCCTTGACCCCCAGCTACCGGCGAGCATTCCTCGATCACTCTGAGTCCAGCGCGACACGTCCGCGAGGGTCGCCGACATCCGCTCAGAGTTGCCGCGGTTGCTGTTACTTCCTAGCTTTACTCAAACGGATCAAGCCCCTTGGGCTACCCTCCACAGAAGGCCGGTCATCCGTCTCCACGGATGACCGGCCTTCTGTCGTTTCTGGGGCCGCGCCCTGATCGCTGACCAATCGTTCGTGGCGAACACGCAGCGTGGCTGATGGCCGCGAGGTCTCGCTTTGGGAACTTGGCTCGCAACATGCCGGCCGTAGTGGGGGGTTCCTGCACCTTACGTAGCGATTTGGACTCGGACCAGCACTCCCAGAGGTTGATCAGTCTCGCCCTGTCCCTCGTCCAGCTCACCACGGTTCTATCCGTTCGAGATCATCCCCGCTGGTTCAACTTCAACGGCTTCCCACCTGGCTCCCATCCAGCTCTGAGCAGCTGGTGGCTGGTTCGCCGTCAAGAGATCGTTGACAGCAAGGGTGCCCGGAGTCGGCCAGGCAATCGTCCAGTTATGGGATTGATCTCTTTGAAGATGAGGCACACTTGGTGGGCATGACGGTTCGCCGCACTACTGACAATGTTCAGACGTATCAGTTGCCACAAGTTCGACTCTACCGCGAAGATCTTGAAGAGTTGGCACGTGCCGTTTCCGATATCGGCAATTTGCATATTGAGACTAGTGAATGCATGGCGGACTCCTGTGAGGATATATCGAATCTCGGCGAGATCAGCCAAATAAAATTCTGCGGTTCTGGCGTGGATGGAAGACGTAGAGTTGAAGTCGAATTCACATCATCACTCTCCAGGGTAACTCTTACCGAGCCCGATACATTGCTATTTGGCATACGGGCGCGAATCTCAGAAATATGCGCGTCTAGGAAAAATGCGAGGCCACGAGTCGGTGTAGCGTTGACTCTAATTTCGGTTGCCTGCTTTGTAGGGGCCTTGGTAGTTGCCAGTATTAATCCAGGGTCAAACAGTAGAGAGAATCTTTATTTCGGACTTCTTTTGTGTCTGACTGCATTCGCAATAATAGGTGCCGTTTTGAGTACATTTAGATCACAGTCCAGAATCATTAATGCTTATCGACGCGACAGGCCGACTTTCTGGGAGCGAACTATAGATGACTGGATTGTTAATGCAATAATGTCGTCCATTAGTGCAATTGCTGGTGGAGTGATAGGCTATTTTGTGAATACGATTACTTAGGGTAGTCGCGCGTGGTCATCTGCGGAACAGATGCGTCAGACCACGGCGCGGGTTGCCATCGACGCGGACGCTTGTCGCCCAGCGCGAGGGATGGCCACTGCCGTCGTAGCGTTGCCGCTTCAGCCATCTCCTCCGGAGGGGCCGTCCGCGCCGGAGTTCCTGCTTGATCAATCGATGGGCGAAGTCACTCCACGCGTCGGCTTTCCGCCAGCACTCGAGAACGTCGTCTTCTGTTGCCGCGAGATCGTCATCGACCTGTGCGGCTTCCTGCCAGAGGACATAGGTGCGTCGCCACTCGCGGTCGGACTCATCGGCCCTCCGAGCCACCTCACGTACGAGTTCGGAACCATAGAGATCGAGCCGGTTGAGCGTGTGGATGTCTTCGTCGGCATCGGCCGGGTCAGGATCGAAAGGCACTGGGTGGGGCTCGGTCATCTGCTCATAACGGCGCTTGTGCTGGAGCACCGAGTACGCAAGGAAGTCCTCATAGGCGTCCGCGCTACGAGCCCACAGCCGATCGTTGTGGCTGCGCTTGCGTCCCTCGCGGAGACCGATCGTCCAAGTCAACAAGGTCGAGGTGATGCCGGCCAGCCCGACAAGGGCCGTGAGTTCGTGTGGCTGCAACCCCATCCGTGCAGCATGCCAGGGCAGCCCTGCGGTAGGCGGGTCACTTGGCATTGCTGGCCCCTGTCTGAATGTGGTCAATCGCCTAGAGTAACCGCGCCGTCATGATCCTGTGTCACTCTTATTGCTGACGCGAGCCCGCAAGCACTTCGTTGATGACAGAGTCGGGCGTTGTCGAAAACAGAGGTGCAACTTCAACGGTCCACACGAAGTTGCCCTTGGTTCCAGATGTATAGGTGCGGTTCTCAAAAGTAGCATTTTTAAGCGACTTTGACTCGCGTGAGAGTTCAATAACTTTGCCAGCCCCTATGTCGAACAGATGTTTATATTCCATGGCCGATGTGGCGCTAGGCATTTCGACCCATGTGATTGCAACATGTGCGAGACCTCGATTGGCATCGTTGACCTGAATGTATGCTCGCGCCATGTACTTACATGGGTTTGCCTGGAAGTAGTCACGCACCTGTCCCTCTGAATGCCTTGCGCAGTCGTTGTCGAACCCCATTGACAACTTTGTTCTGAAATGACCTACTTTCAATGTAGCATCGGCTTGCTTGAATCCGGCTTGCGCCTCGGTTGTTAGTGCGTTTTTGGGTGTCCGAGGAGAAGCTGATTTGCCTGTCTTGGAGCTCAGAAAACTTATGCCCGTCCAGCCTGATGCGATGATCACTACTGTGACGCCAATGGCGATAACGATCCGCTCTCCATTTTCATTGAAATTACTTGGTCCGGGATGGCTGGATTGACCGCCAGGACTTCTCCTCCAGTGCCTCCTTACTCGTCGTCCGTCGCGAAAATGTTCTCGCACCCAAGGCGACATCCCGATACTCCTGGATTTATCGCGAGCGAAGTCACATGGATGGTGATTCTCTAGTTGCTTATCACGATTTATGCTGAATCTTCTACTGGCTTAGGCGTGTGGAGGTTGTACCTTGTCCACAAACGGCTATCTCCTTGCCAAGCCGGTCTTCGCGCCCGCCCCGTCATCCGGCCTCCCAGGAGCTGGGTACAAGCGGGTGCTGGTGACGTTTGGAGCCTTCACAGAGAGCCGTTGTTGGGCCCATAGAGCTGGACGGCTCCGGACCTGTGTGGGGGAGGATCCCTCGAACCCTGATCGGCGGACGGGCCTGCACCTGCCTGAACGTGCTGGCCCGCGCCCCATCTCAAGGCCCAGTGTGTTGCCCCGCGCAAACCGGATAGTGGGCAGCGCCACCCTGGCGGGCGCCGGCACGCTCTGATGGTGGTGGCATGGACGTGTGCAGGTGCGAGAAACTTGCCGCATGGCCAAGCTGACCATGACATCAAGCCGATGGGACGAGATCACCGCGCTGCTGAAGGATGAGCAGAGACTCCAGGCCGAGTACCCCAAGGTGGCCGAGTACCTCGACACGGCGGCACGGCTGGCGGGAACCGGCGACGATCAAGCCGACGCGCAGTTCGACTTGCGGTTCGTGCACTACATGACCGGCGGCAGTGCTGTCAGCTCGAACCCGTACTGGGAGATCGTTGAACCGCTCGTGGGTGAGCACGACGGCCGCCGGGTGGTGAATGGTGGCCGGGCAGAAGGAAGTGCGCGACTGGCCTTTGCGCAGATGCTCTTGCAGGCAGCCTACGCGTACGCGATCCCCGCGCCACAAACCATCGAATGGATAGCGGGCTTCTGTGTGGATCTCCCGATCGTGGAGCTCGGGGCGGGACGAGGCTATTGGGCGGCTCAGTTGGCTCACTCGGGCCTGACTGTTGAGGCGTACGATTCGGAGCCGCCGGACAAGACCAAGAACACCTCATTCCCCGGAGTGGCCGGCCAGACAGACGTCTGGCATCCGGTTGGGGATCTGACTGAGTTCGCGGATCGTGCCCGGCCAGCGGACTACGCGCTGTTCCTCTGCTGGCCGCCTGGTTGGGGAGACACGATGTCGTCAGAGGCGCTTACCTTGTTCGAGGACGCCGGCGGGGAGCGACTCATCTACATTGGGGAGCCGAAAGGCGGCAAGACAGGAAACGATGCATTCTTTGACGCCCTGTCCGCTCGCTGGAGACTGGACTCCGTAGATACGCAATTCGTTTCGTGGTGGACAGAGGCGGACGTTGCGCAGGGCTGGGTCCGTAGCTGAGGGCCGCAAGACAAAGGGGGCGCCGACCGAGTCGGCGCCCCCTTTTTTGTTGTGCCTCTACTTGAGGGCCATGCGGAACACGAAAGCGTCGTAGCGGTCTCGCGGATACGACACCTCGGAAATCATGATGATTCGCTTGTCTGCGGAGAGAAACCGCTGGTGAACCGTCTTGACGAGATCGCCGGGCATTGTCCTGAGCCAGTCGGCATGCGTCGCTGTCGGTAGTTGGTCGGAGATCGTCTCTTCCAGGAATGCGGCCCCCGAAATGTCGGCGACGTCTACCGGATGGTAGGTGTCCGAGATCGAGATTGGCTGGCCATCCTCGGTCGCTCGGGTGATGACATGGCTGATCTCCTCCCCTTCTGGGGTGCCGAGAGCCTCTGCGAGTTCGCTGCTGGCGGGGATCTGCTCGGTCTCACGTTCTACTTGGATCTGTTGATCCGACTCGTTCTGAAACGAGCGCTCGGCAGTCTCCAGCTGGCGTTCGGGAGACACACGAACGAGATTGGGGCGGTCGGCGACGAAGACCCCTCGCCGCCGCACGGATCGAACAAGCCCCTGACTCTGGAGGAGTTCAAGGGCCTTGCGAACCACGATGTCCGACACGCTGTTCTGCTGTGCGATCTCGGTGTAGCTCGGTAGCTGCATGCCGGGTGGGAGCTCCCCACCGCGGATGCGTCGCGCGTACTCGCCCGCGATACGGACGTAGGCCGGTTCTGCCACTGCGTGATCAACCCCTTCGGGCTTCTTCGGCGATGCCTCCACCTGCGTATACGCATCATCGTATACCAAGGGGTTGTGCGTATACGAAGTTACGTATACGCTGCGATCAAGCGGCCGATCCACACAGGTGAGGCCCTGTTCATCACAACTGGACATGGCATCGGTGGCTGTCGCCCTCGTGTGTACGGGTTGACGTTCGTCCCTGGACCGGCGCGGCCCGCGCGATGCCGAAGAAGGTCTGTAGCGCTTGCGCTGCCTGTCCCGCACGGCGGGCCCTGGACTCTGAGGTCTGGGCCGTCCTCCGTACGGGGCGGAGAACGCAAAGGTCACAGTCTCGATCTGGAGGACTCGCCCCCATGCGATCCAACGGCCGCCCGGTCATGCTCGCCAGCAAGCTCCCTCCGAACCTGCTCAGCCTGTCCGACCGTGGTGGTTGCACCTTGGTCGGGTGCCCCGAGTGCGGCGTGTGGCGTTCGATCAAGCGCAGCATGATCACCCCGCACCGCGGCCCGAACGTGCCGGGCGCTGACGCCTGGCCGGCGGAGTTCCGGCCGCCAGCACCGTGGTGTCCGGGCAGTGGCCAGCGGGTCAAGGTTGATCTGACCTATGAGGAGTGGCGGGCCCGGCTGGCCGAGGCGTCCCGAGAGGCGGGCCAGCGACGCCGCACCCGGGTGATTCCGCGGCCCAAGCCGCCATCGGCCCCGCCGGTGCACCAGCTGGCGGTTGCCCGCTGATCTCCAGCGACTTCCCCACACCCGTTTCTTGCAGCGCCCCGGCCGGACCTGGCCCGGGGCGCTGCTTGCTCTGTTCATTCCTCTGAAGAAAGGAGCCCGTTCATGCTGATTGCCGAGCGGGACCGTACACGGGCCGGGTACATCGCCGGTCTGCGGATGCTGGCTGATTTGTTGGAGCGTGAGCCCGACATCCCGCACTACGAACACGGTTCGATCAGCTTCGCGCTCGGTGGGACCGAGGCCGAGGCGTTCGAGGCGATCGAGCGGGCCGCCGCGGCGTTGACCACGGCCGGGATCGAGCACGACTACCGGGTCGGCCAGCAGTCCCACCGCGTGGAGTTCGTGATCGGCGGAGTGACCTACTATTTCTCGCGGCTCCGAGACGAGGCTGTGGAAGCCCTGAACGCCCGTACGTCCTACGAGCACAACGTGCAGGTGACCTGACCGGATAGTGAAGATCCGGCTGACCGGCCTGCCTGCCGAGGTTCAGGACGCCGCTGACCGCATCGCGGCAGTGATGGCGGTGCTGGAGACCTCCCGGCCCTACCCGCGCCGCGGCGACTCGCGGATGGTCTCGCTCTACCTGGAGGCCGAGTTGCGCGAGCCCGCGCCCGATGACGGGGACGGCGACGCCCGGCCCTGACTGGTCCAGACAAGAGAAAACCCCCGGAAGCGCCCCACCTACCAAGCACGGCGCTTCCGGGGACCTTCACACAGGAAGGAAGTCCCCACGATGGCCGACAACCCGACCAAGGGCAAGTCCTCGACCTGGCCCAACGGCGAGCCCCAGAAGATCCGGGACGCCTACGACCAGCAGTCCGGTAAGGGCTCGTCCGGCTCCAAGAAGTAGCCGCCCCGCGGCACCAGCCGCCCCTTTCGACCGTCCAGCCCGCACCCCTGATCAGCAGGGGAGCGGGCTGGACGCGTTGCGGGGGCTTCGTCCTGAAGGGACCCCTTGCTCATGCGCAGCATCCCCATCGGCTCGCCCTCGATCGTCACCGCCCTGTCCGCACGAACCGAGCCGACTGGTTTCTATGTCTCGGTTCGCACCAGTGCCCGGATGGCCGAATCAGCACTGGTCCTGGGCCCGTTCCCCGACCGCGGTAGTGCGCATGAGTGGGTGCCGCTGGTGCGTGCGTTCGTGGCCACCCGGCACCGAGGCGGGGAGTGGTGGCGGTTCTCGGTCGCCCATGTGAGCGCCCGGCCGGGCCGGACGCTGCCGGCAGGGACCCTGAACACCCTCATCCCCGAGGACGGCAACGGGCTGGCCGCCTAATACCCCGCCCGCTGCCCCACGCGGGGCCTGACATCGAGTCCGGGCGGCCCCACTCCCCGCGCGCTGCGACGGGGGCAGGTGGGGCCGTCTCACCCGGTGCCAGACGCCCGGACCTTTCGTCATCTGATGTCCCCCGCATGTCGGGAGAAGGGAGCGCTGTGCGCGATGACGAACCTGATGATGTTGCCGGTCGGTGCGGCCGGTCCGCGTTCTGACCTCACCGGCTGGCCCGGTGCGTCCACTGCCACGGCCGCCACGGTTTCGGCCGGATGCTCCAACTGTGGTTCGGTCCGCAGCGTGCGGGTGCTGCCGGACGGACGGCACCGGTGCGGCTGCGGGCACCGCTGGAACCCCACCCGGCACCCCGCCGATGGCACGCCGTAGCACCGCCCGGTTCTGGGACCCGCGCGGCGACCGCTACGGCATCCCGACCTACCCGTGGCGAATGGCGCCGCCGCACCTGGCCACCCGCCGCCAACTGGCTGCCGAAGGGCTCCGCCCCGGCGGCCAGGACGTGGCCGCGCAAGTGCTGTGGCACCGGCGGCGCGGGCTCGGGGTGGCCTACCTGTACGACCGGCGCCTTGCCCTTCCCAAACGCACCCCCACCCCGGCGCAGCGGGCCGCACTCGACAAAGCCCTGAAAGTCCGCCGGACCTGTCCGCGTTGCGGGCTCGATCGCGGCTATGTGCTGCGGCGCCGCCTGGGCTGCTGCGAGGACTGCGCCGACCGCTGGGAGCTGAACGCCGCCTAGCCCGCCTCTGCCCGGGTGGTTTCTGCTCCGTTTTCGACCGTGCTGACCTGCTGTGAAAGGACACCGCTGTGACCGCTTCCGCTCCGAACCCGCCTGCCGCCTCTGCCAGCCAGGGCCACCAGATGATGCCCTCGCCGTGGGTGCTGCCCGAGGACGGGATCGTGGACCCGATCGCGGTCGAGATCGCCGCCGCCGGCGCCCGGCGGGTGGCGTTGACCGCGACCGAACGACTGCTGGCCGCGGCCCGGATCTTGGCCGCCGGTCACCACCAGACCGAGCTGGCGCGCCGGTTGGGCGTGTCGTACGACACCGCCCGCACCTTGGCCGCGCTGGTGCGCCGCTTCGGCCTGCTGCCCGTCCCCGACCTGTGGACGCTGGCCTACCCGCCGGCCGACGCCGAGGCACCCGCGGCCTGACCTGACGCTCTGCCTCGCCCCGGAACCCGTTGTCCGGGGCGGGACAGAACGCCAGACCTTCACCGCGACCGAAGGTCGCCGTTCTTTCCCCTTCTCGCTCGTGGCAAGGAGTCGCCATGTCCCCTTCCCTGACCTCCCACTCATCCACCCCTGCCGACCGGGACACCGTAGGAACCGCGGACCTGGCCGCGCTGCAACGGCGCGACCGGACCGACCGCCGCACCCGCGCCGCGTTCGCGGCGGCGTTCGCCCTGATCGGTGCCGCGCTGGCTGGCCCGGTCCTGGTCACCATCCCCGCCCGCGCCCTGGCTGCTGCCACCCTGGTGGCGCTGGCCGTGGTCGGCGCCGGGGCACTGGCCAGCACCGCGGTCACCTGGCTGGGCGGCCGGTACGAGATGTCCAGGCCGCACCCCTGGCAGGTGTGGCAGTGGCGGATCACGCGCCGCTGGTACGCCCCCGGCGCCACGGTGTGGCACACCGAACCCAACGCGGGCACGGCCCCGCTGGCCGTGCTCGGCTGGTACACCGACCCGGCATGCCGGATGCCGTGGGCACTGGTCTACGACGGCACCCCGCTCATGGCAGGCGGCAGCGCGCTCTGGCTGCCACTGACCGACCTGAGCCCCACCCCGCGTGCGTCGTCGGCGGGCGACCGGATCGGCGGACCGCGCTGATGTGGGCCCGCTGGTGGGCCCATCTGGCCCTGATCGACGTGCTGATGTTGACCGGCATCGCCGCCGGCGCCGTCTGGCTGGCGTGTACGCACCTGACCGCCATGCACCCGCCCGCCGCCCTGCTGGTCTCGGCTCTGGCCGCCGTCGCCACGCTCAGCGTGCTGGCCCAGCGTCGGCAGCCCTGACCTTCTCTTCGTCGTTCACTGGCCCGCCTTGATCGGCGCCCCCTGGGACCGGTCGGGGCGGGCTGGTCTGTCTGTAAAGGACTGTGCTGATGGATGCCATCAGACTCGCCAACCTCGTGGCCGCACACCCCATACCCGCGGTGGCCGCCGTCGGCACGGCGGTGGCCGTGCTGGCCGGGCTCGGGTTCGCCGTGTCGCGGGTGGTGCGTGGCCGGGCCGCCGATGAGGTGCTGACCCCGATCGCCGCGCTGACCGCCACCGGAGTGGCCATGTGGGGCATGTGGAACTTCTTCGGGGACGTACTGGACGCCTCCGGGCCGCTGCGCATCTGGCTGTTTGCGTTCCTGGAGCTGGCCATGGTCACCTCTGCGGTGCGGGCCCGCCGCAACGTCCGAGAGGGCCGTTCGGCCGGGGTGGACGGCGCCGCGGTATGGGCCATCACCGGCCTGTCGGCGGTCCTGTCAGCCACCGACGCCGGCTCGCTGCGCGCTGGCCTGCTGCGGTTCGCAGCCCCGATCGTGGCCGCCTGGCTGTGGGAGCGCGGCTTGGCCGTGGACCGTCGCCGCACCGGCAAGGCCCGGCAGATCAGCTACCGGATCACCCCCGAACGGGTGCTGGTGCGACTCGGCCTGGCCGATGCCACCGACCGCACCGCCAGCGACGTGCAGGTGCACCGCCGCCTGACCCGGCTGGCCCGCGCCGCCAACCGCGTCCGTCGCCTGCGCGCCGCCGGAGACGCCAAGCCGCGCACGCTCAACCGGGCGCTGGCCCGGCTGGACAAGGCGATGGACGGCGCGGTGGAACACGCCGGACTCGCCAGCGATGCCACCCGCCGCGCGGCCCTGCTGGACCAGATCGCCGCGCTGTACCACGCGCCAGCGCTGGCCGAGATCACCCCGGCCACCCCCTGGACCCCGCCCCTGACTGCGGCCGGCGCCGCGCCGTCGCTGCCCGCAGCCTCAACCGAGGCCACCGAGCCAACCCGTACGGGCGAGGTCCGTACGCACGCCCGTACGGCCCCGGCATCACCACGTACGAGCCAGACCCGTACAGGAACCGGACCGCAACCGCGTACGGGCACGCCGGTCGATCGGGACCAGGTCGTGGCCGATCTGGTGGCCGAGATCCACGCCGCGATGGAGTCCGGCGACCGCTGGACGCCGGACTACCCGGCGCTGATGGCGCGCACCGGCTACCGCCGGTCCTGGTGTGAAAAGGCGGTGCGTGAGGCCCGCAGCCTCGCTCTGCGCACCCATCAGGCCGACGACGACCCCATCGACATGCCCACCTCGGGCACCCGCACCGGCGACCCCGACACCGTCCCCGACGACGGAGACGACGCCACCGGGACGGGCAACGTGATCGAGCTGGCCCGTACCGCCGGAGAGTGACACAGGCACCGTACGGCCTTCACATCAACACATCCGCGCCCCCCGGTCCCGTACGGGACCGGGGGGCGCCGTCCGTGTCTTGGATCTCGCCCACACCCGCATCTGTCCCGTAAGGCCCCGCGCCGTACGGGGGCGTGTCGCGGGTGTGGGCGGGGTCGGCGGTACGGACCGCCGACGCCCCCTATCGAAGGGAAGTACTCTCATGATTCTTTTGGCCCTGCTGACCGGCGGGCTGATCTTCATGATCTGGGCCCGTCAGGTCTCCTACGTGATGCTGCTCGCGCTGTGCTCGTGGGGCCTGCTGGCCGCCTCCACCCCGATCGGGGTCAAGCTGGTGGCCGGGCTGAACTCGCTGTCCAACTCGATCGACGGGTGGTTCGCATGACCGCCCACACTCACCCCCGACCGCGACGCGTACGGGCCGTGCTGGCCCGGCTGTGGGCCAACCGGCCCACCCTCGGCACGCTGGCGTTCCTGCTGGCCGGCCCCGGTATCGCCAACGTGTTGCTGGGCTGGCCGCTGTGGTGGACCGCGGCCGGGCAGTGGTCACTGTGGCTGCTGCTGATGCTGGCCGTATCGATCACAGAGGCCCGCCGCCCCGCCCCGGCAACCGACCATGACCCCACCACCGGGCACAGCGTGCCGTCCCACCTGGGCACCGGCACCGGCAACGATGAGGAGGCCGACCGGTGATCGAACTGCTGTTCCTGGGCTCGGCCGCGTTCGCCGGCGGCGCGCACGCGATGCGTCAATCGCGGGCCCGTCACCAGCCACGACCCCGCACCCGGCAACACTCGCTGCTGGTCAAGGCATGGAACTCCGCTGGCGCCCCGCACACCGAGGAATCGATGCTCGGGGACGCGCTGGCCGACCTGGGCGGCCGGGCGATCGGCCGGACCGTTCGACGCACGGCCCCGCGCGTCAAGCGGCGCGGCCGGGCAGTGCGCAACGGCGCGGCATCGCGGTGGCAACGCCGTAGAGACGAGGACCGTACGGTGACCTTCTTCCGCCGCCGCAACCGTTCCTCGCCCGCCGCCAGCAAGGATGAAACCGGACCCGCCGACGCGAGCGGCAAGCGTCCCAACGACGCACCACCGCTGCCGGGCGGTTCGGAGCCCAAGCCGCTGCCACGCGGCCGGTCCCCACTGCCGCTGCCGGCCGGGTCTGATCCCTCCGCCCCGAACACGCCGATCCCGATGCCGCCCGGCTCGGCCCGCTCCGCCGGCTCGGCCGCGCGCACCCCATCGCGGCGGGCGGCCGGTGGCCGGAGGCAGGTCCAGGGCCGGGGTGGTTCGTCGGCCCGGCGGGGTGGGAGGCGGCGGGCGCGGGCCCGGATGCGGATGGCGGTGCCGCTGAATCTGGACGCGCCCGGCACCGATGTGGAGTTCCTGGACGCCTGTGCTGACTTGCAGCAGATGCTGCGAGGGATCGGGGTGGCGGTGGAGGACTGGAACGACGAACTGATGATCCGCCGCCTGCCCTCGATCGTCACCGGCCCGCTGGAGCGCGTGCATGAGGGTCTGGTGGACGGGGCCGCGTGCACCGCGCTGGCCACGGTGCTGTTTGAGAACTGGTTCGCCGAGGCCCGCGAGATCGCCGCCGCCGGTATCGAGTTCACCGGCGACGACCCCGAATAACCCCCGGCCCGAATCCCCGTACCCACAAGGAGAACCTGAGGATGCTTCCGCGTCCCCGCGGCCGGCGTCCCGGCCGCTACACCGTCGAATTCGAGGCCCCCGACTCAGACGGCGAGTTCATCGCCACCAGCCTGGCCATCGCCGCCCTGATGGGCGGGCTGGCCGATGCTGTCGAGGACTACTCCGGCGAACTGGCCCGCCGGGGAATGCCCCCCGCGATCGTGCTCCAGTTCGAGCACCTGGCCGACGACCTGACCGACGCCGAACACGCCGCCCGCACCGCGGCGACCAACTTCGCCGACTACTTCGAAGACGCCCGCACCATCGCGGCCCGCGGCATCCGGATCATCGGCACCCCCCGCCGCCGCGCCGCCTGACCGCCACCCGCCTGCCTGTTCCCCGCGCAACGGCCGTGCCGCCGCCCCCGCCCCGGGGTGTGGCGGCACGGCCGTTTGCGTGTCCACACCTGCAAGGAGTTCGCTCGCATGATTCGTCGTCCCGCCCGTCCCGGCTTCGGGCGCCCGCAGCGCCGTCCCACGGGGCGCGGTCGCTTCGGGGGCCGCCGCCGTGCCCGCTATACCGACGCAGAGATGTTCGACCCGCTGTACCCGGCAGTCGTGGACCAGCACGCGGCGCCGCGGCGCCCGGTGATGGGCCCGCTCGCCCGCGCCGCGGCACGGGGCTATGTCCGCTGGGTGCTGGCCTCGCCCGACACCCGCGGCCTGGGCACCGGCCTGGCCGCCCTCTACCCCGCCGGTCACCTCGCCTACGAATACGCCACCGGTGAATGGCTGTTGCTGGGGGCGTTCGCGCCGCCTGCCGCGCTGGCCGCGTGGGTGGCCACCTACAAGACCCACGGGTCGCCCCGCTACTCCGGCGCCATCGCCGCCATCGCGGCCGGGATCCCGGCGTGGTTCGCTACCGCTGCCGCCACCGGTATCACCAACCTGCCCACCCTGCTGGGCTACACCCTCACCGCCACCACCGCATGGTCGGCCTACACCTGGTCTGATGTGCTGAAGGAGCGGCGCCGGTTCGCCGAAGCCCAAGCCAAGTGGGAGACCATCGCCGGCCTGGCCGGACTGGAGGGCTCGCGGCTGCTGCGCACCGAACGCACCCGCACCGGCGTCAAATTCAAAATCGACCTCGGAGTGCAAGGCCCATCGGCGTCCCGGCTGGAACGCGGCGACCTGGCCGAACAGATTGCCCGCTGCTACGGCATCGGCGCCGATCAGGTCCGCATCCGTCCCCACCGCAAGAACGCCCGGATCGCCTGGATCATCATCCAGCTGGTGGACCTGTGGTCCAACATCGTGCCGCACCCCGCCGTCGTCGCCGACGACGGCGCCCCCGTCCCCGCCGCGACCGCCGCGGCTGGCAAGGGCCAGCGGTCGATCCTGGACGGCCCCTACACCCTCGGCACCGACCCCGAGACCGGCGACGACCTCACCCTTGTGGTGTTCGACGAGGGCGGCGCCCGGCACGTGGACATCGTCGGTTCAAACGGCGGCGGCAAGACCAACACGTTGTCCAACATCGTCCAGCAGGGCGCCGAGTGCCGCGACGTGCTGACCGTCGCGATCGACCTGGGCAAGGGCGTCATCCCCACCCTGTGGCGTGAACACCTGCACGACTACGCCGGGGTCGGGGAGGAGGACAAGGCCCTTCAGATCTTCGAATGGATCGATGCGCTGCTGGATGAGCGCGCCATCGACCTGGCCGGCGGCACCCTGGCCCCCTCGGCCACCTCACCGGTGGTGCAGGTGATCGTGGACGAGCAGGACACCGCGACCGGGTTCCACTCGGCCGTCGCCGCCGACATCAAGCCCGTCCTGGACAAGATCCACAAGCGGGGCCGGTCGCTGGGAGTGGTGCTGATCACCGCCAAGCAGCGCGACGTGGTCCAGCACACCGGTTCCAAGGAAGGCAAGGCCAACGCCTTTACCACCATCGTTGGCCGTGTCGCCAACACCAAGGAGATGGCCAAGGCCCTGCCGGACTGGGAGGTCACGGGCTGCCCCGACATGTCTACATACGGCGGTGACGCCCAAGGCGTCATCCTGCTGGTCCGCCAGGGCGGCGCCTGGCAGGCGGGACGCACCCGCGCGCTGTACGACCCCAAGACCGTCCAGGCGCTGGCCGCCGCCTACGGCCCAACCGGCGCGCACTTGGAACCGCACATCGCCGCAGACCTGCCCGGCTACATCGACCGCCACCCCACCCCCACCGCCACGACCGCGGCGACCCGGCGGACCGGCGACTCCGACCCCCGTGGCGGAGACCACCGCCGTGGGGGCGGTGAGGTCCCCGAGGGCCGCCCGAACGGTCACGACCCCGACCGGGGAATCCACGACACCCACCCCGACCGGGCGGGGGCCCATGGTCAGGGGTGGGGGTTCGATCCTGCCGACGACGCCGCGGTGGACGAGGCGGTCAAGGGCCTGGTGGAGCGACTGGATGAGTTCATTGCCGAAACCGTCCAACCGCCCCAACGGCCCACGTCGCTGGAAGACCTGAACGCCGCCCGCAAGCGGATCGACAACACCGCCGTGCCCGCATCGGTCATCCAGGCCGTCACCGATCTGCTGGCCGAACGAGGCGCCAGGGGCGCGCGTCGGGACGAGCTTGTGGCGCACCTGAAGTTGGGCAAGTCCCGGGCGGCTGAGCACCTTGGGGCGCTGCGCAGGGACGGGATCATCACCACGGCTGGCAACGGCAAGGCGGCCCGCTACTACCTGCCCGATCACACCCCCGACGATCACACTGCGTGACCGTGGTTATGGGCTGAACTGTCCACCGAACTGTCCGGCCAACTGTCCGGAACGAACTGTCCGACCGGCCCAACGCGCGTGCGTGGATGCGAACACGCGCCCGCCACTGGACAGTTGGACAGTTTCCCGCCGGACAGTTCACCCGGCGCACGCTGAGTAACGCCACGCGCGTGCGCCCCCGTTCTCGGAACCGTCTGTCAACTGGGAGGCACCCCCATGTTGCCCTCACCAACACTCGCAACCGCTATCGCGATCACACCCACCCCCACGCCCGCCCCCGATCGGCCCGGCGATGGCGACGGTGCCAGCCTGTGGCTACTGCTGACCCTGGCCGCGTTCATCTGGCTGATTGCCCATCTCATCTCGGTGCGGCTACACCCGATGCGCACCTGCCGCGCCTGCGACGGCACCGGTCTGCACCGCGGCCACGTCTTCACCGCCACCATGCGGCTGTGCCGCCGCTGCGGCGGCACCCGCCGCGAACTACGCCCCGGCGCCCCCACCACCAGCCACCGCGACCACTGACCCCGCGGTCCGCCGCCCCGGAACCGGCCCCGGTTCCGGGGCTTTGTGCTGCCCGCCCTCACAAGGGATCTGTTATGCCCTCTGCTTTCCCGCCGGCCGATCAGTGGCCGGTGCTGAACGCCCCCGACTGCCCCACCTGCCAGACCACCACCGACGTGGTGTTTATCGGCCCCGCCGACCGGATCGACGGCGGCCAGGTCAACGTCTGGCACTGCCGCACCTGCCCCGCCGACTGGACCATCCCGGTCACGCACTGGCCGATCACCAGCGGCCCCGCCTGCCCGTACTGCCTGACCTCGATCACGTGCTGGGCCGCACTTGACCCCGACCAGCACGGCGACCTGTGGACCTGCGAGAACGGCCACGAACTCACCCTCACCCCCGAGGGCATCGTCATCACCCCCGAAAACCAGGACCTGGCCGACTGGGCGCCGATCTGGCGCGGCAAGCACCGCCCGCCGAAGGGGGATCAGACATGACCGCGCGCACGCTCACCGGCCAGCGGCCCGCACGCCGGCGTTCAACTCCGTGCCTGTGCTGCGACACCACGCTGGCCTCGCTCGGCTGTGACGCCGCCCTGATCCTGCTGGCCGATCAGGTGCTGGAGACCTTCCCGCTGTGCCGGACCTGCCGCCGCACCGGCGTGGTGTACCTGCTGCACTTCACCCAGCCCTACAAGCACGCCCGCCACTACATCGGCTGGACCCGCAACCTGCCCGCCCGCCTCGCCCAGCATGAGACCGGCACCGGCGCCCGCCTCCTGCAAGTGGTCGCCGCCGCCGGTATCGACTGGCGACTGGCCCGGCTGTGGCCCGGCGACCGGCACCGCGAACGCGCCCTCAAGAAGCAGGGCGGAGCCTCCCGCACCTGCCCCCTGTGCGGCATCCACCCCCGCACGAACGCCGCCAGGAGGGCCGCATGAGTACTCCGTTGTTCTATCTGGGCGCGCACATGCCGCACTGGCTGTGGACGGTGACCTTCCCGCTGTTTGTCTCGCATCGCCAGCTGGCGCGCAAGACGCGGTTGCGTCCCGCGGTGTGCCGGTGGGCGCTGGACTCGGGCGGCTTCACCGAACTGTCGCTGTACGGCCGGTGGGTCACCTCGCCCGCGCAGTACGCCGAAGTGGTTTCAAGGGTGAATCGCGGCCCCATCTTCGGATGAGTCTTGGCCCCACTTGGCGATCGTGGAGGCCTTGATCACGGGTGCGTTTTGGCCCCACCCAGCTGCGGGTGACTGGTCGGTAAGGTCGTGCCTGTGACGGAACGCAAGGGCCGTTGGCCGAAGATCGATCGGGATGGTGGCATCGAGGATGCGGTGCTGCTCATCTTGGAGTGGTTGGCCGAGCAGGGGGTGAACGCCATGATCAGGGTGGATCCCGAGAGGCTGGCAGAGGGGCGACCTGCGTGGACCTTCGCCGCTAACGGCGGACCGTTGCGTCACGGAATGCGGGCCGACGGTGCTAGCGCCGCGGAGTGTCTTTCCCGGGCGCTGGCCAGCCTGCGTGACGCCGGTGTTGTGGTGCCGTATTGATGTCGATCGCTGTCGTCATGGCGGGGACGGGTTCTGCTGTGCTCGGGTTTGGGCGAGCCGGTAGGAGTCGGTGCCGGTTTCGATGATGGTGGCGTTGAAGGTGAGCCGGTCGACGATGGCTGCGCAGAGCCGTGGGTCGGTGAAGGTCTTGGTCCAGCCGCCGAAGCTGTCGTTGGAGGCGATGGCGACGCTTGCGGTCTCCTCCCGGTCGGTCAGAACCTGGAAGAGGAGATCGGCGCCGCGTTTGTCGAGTTCGAGATATCCGAGTTCGTCGATGCAGAGCAGATCGTAGCGGCCGTAGCGGGCGATGGTCTTGCCCAGCACCAGCTCGTCGGCGGCCTCGACCAGCTCGTTGACCAGCCGGGCGGCCAGCACGTATTTGACCCGGTAGCCGGCCATGGCGGCCTCGGTGCCCAGCGCGATGAGCAGGTGGGATTTGCCGGTCCCCGAGTCACCGATCAGGCAGAGCGGCTGTCCGTTGCGCACCCATTCGCTCTTGGCCAGGGTGTGGATCACCGCTGCGGGGACGTTGGGGTTGGCGTCGAAGTCGAAGTCGCCGATCCATTTCTGCCTTGGGAAGCCGGCTGCCTTGACGCGGCGTTCGGAGCGGCGGCGCTGGCGGTCTTCGCACTCGGCCATCAGCAGTTCGGCCAGGAAGCCGCGGTAGGTGAGCTGTTCGCGTTCGGCGGCGTCGGAGGTGGCGACGAATTGGCCGCGGATGGTGGGCAACCTGAGCATCCGGCAGGCCTGGTCGATGGCGGCTTCGGCGGCTGGTTCGGTCAGCCCGCGCTGGTGCTGGAGCTGCTGATTGATGGCGGTGTTGCCGGTCATGACGCATCTCCCTGGGCGGGACGGTTGCGGAGCAGCTGGTCATAGGCGGCCACCGATGGTGGTGGCCGGGTGTCGGCCGGCATCGAGGCCAGCCGGTGCTCGGTGAGAGAGGCCACCTCCTCGGGGATCTGGACCGGGTGCCCCACTGGCAGTCCCGTATTGAGGGAGGGCTGCGGGTCGGTCTGGGGATCGGCCTGGGCGGCCTTGCGGGCCTCGACCGCGACCACATCGGCGGTCAAGGCGCCGACCTTGAGCGCGGTGGCGATTCCGGCGACCACGTGGTCGTGGGCCATGCTGCGGTGCAGCAGCAGCACCTCGATGAGGGCGCGGGTGCCGTCGGCGTCGCCGTGCGCTCGGCGGACCGCGGCCCACCAGGCGTCGTGAACAGGGGTGAACTTGCCCGCTTGGCGGGCCTGTTCCAGCGCGGTGGCGCCGGGTAGCGCCCCGGGCTTGCGCAGCAGGACTTCCAGGTAGTGGTCGAGTTCCAGGCGGACCGAGTTCTTGGCGATCAGCCGTTCGTGGCGGGCGACCTCGGTCCGGTCGGCGAACACCACCAGCTCCGACGAGTGCAGCATCACCCGGACCTTGCGGCCGATCAGATGAGCGGGCACCGAGTAGTGGTTGGTGCGGACGCAGATCTGGGCGCGGCGATCGACGCGGGGATGGAACACCCGGCCGGTCTGGAACGGCTCGTCGGGTAGCGGTCTCAGCAGCGGCCGCTCGATGGCGAAGTACTCGGCGACGGTGTGCGCCCGGGCCCCGATGCGTCGTTGGTCATCGTGGGTGTCCCACTGCTCGATGAGCGCGTTCAGCTCTGCAAGGGAGTCGACGCGTGGGACGGGGACCAGGTGGTTGCGGCGGAACCGGCCGACCTCGCCCTCCACCCCGCCCTTCTCATGAGCGCCGTCCTTGCCCGGCCGGCAATAGAAGGCCTCCAGGCCATGGTGGGACCGGAATGCTACCCAGCGTTCGTTCTCCACCCTGGCCCGGGTGAACCCGATGACCTGGGCGACCGCCGAGGTCAGGTTGTCATAGCGGACCTTGCCGCTCGGCACGCCACCCAGCACGCTGAACGCGTGCATGTGCCCCTCCAAAAACGCCTCCTGGCCGCAGGAGGCGAACACGCGGTGCACCGCCTTGCCCGAGTACGACATCCGGAACACGAACATGAAGCACTTGGTCATCGCCCCGGCCAGGTTGATCCACACGTCCCCGAAGTCGACCTCGGCCTCCACTCCGGGCTTGTGGGACTGCGGGATCGGCACCTCCGGCGGCCCACGCCCCGCCTCCACCCGGACCTGCGGCCGCCGCCAGGCCAGATACTCACACACCGTCGAATAGGAGATCCCCTCCATCTCCTGCTCGGCCACCAGCCGATCAAAAATCCGCTTGTTGGTGTGACGCTGCTTGCGCGGCGCGTCCAGATCCGCCCACAGCATCTGATCGATCGCCGGTTTGAACGGATCCAGCCGGGACTTGCGCGGCGGAGGCCGCTTGCGGGGCCTCGGCCACGCCGACGTCAACGCCTCACGCACCGTGCGACGGTGAATGCCGTACTTGCGGGCGAGCGCACGGACACCCAAACCCTCGATCCGCGCGTCCCGCCGGATCGCGGCGAACATCTCCACCTTGGTCATCCGCGCCATCGGCGCGACCTCACATCCCGGCGCCCCACCAGCGTCCCACCACAACCCCTCAGGTGGGGCCAGAACTCACCGGAACGTAATCCGTCGATCACGGGCTGGGGCCACCGCTGACCGGTAAGTGGGGCCAAGTCCCGCGCTCAGAACCACCGAAGCGGGCGCCCGTTACGTAGACACCCTGGGCATGCCCGACTTCCTGTCTCAGCAGGACTGGATGTGCGAGCGGTTCATGGTGGAGCGGACCGGGCTGAGTGTCCGTGAGCACCAACACCGCACCGTCGCCAACTACCTGCAACTGCGTGAGCTCGCGCCCGGCCTGCCGTGGCTGCCCGTTGTCCAGGGCTGGACGCTGGATGAGTACGTGTATTGCGTCGAGCTGTATGCATCGGCCGGTGTGGACCTGGCCGCGCTCCCGCGGGTGGGGTTGGGGTCGGTGTGCCGCCGCCAGTCCACCGGCGAGATCGGCCACATCGTGGCCACCCTCGCCGGCCTGGGGCTGGAGCTGCATGGCTTCGGCGTCAAGACCGGTGGGTTGCAGCGCTACGGCCACCATCTGGCCTCCGCCGATTCCATGGCCTGGAGCTACAGCGCCCGCCGCGAACCCGCCCTGATGGGCTGTACCGGCCACAAGAACTGCGCGAACTGCCTGGCCTACGCCACCCGATGGCGCGCCCGCCTGCTGACCACCCTCATCGCCCGCGGCCAGCAAACCGAACTGTTCACTCCACCCGCCACCAGCCCAGGGGAGGTGGCGGCATGACCCGACCGTCTGTCGGACTGGACTGGCGCGACAGTGCGCACTGGGGCGGCGGCAAGCGGCTGCCGTGCGTGCACTGCCGGCGCGGCGCGTTCTGCCGCGACGGCCAAGGCCGCCCCTGCCACAAAACGTGCGCCGAAGCCGTTCTGGCCCGCCGCACCGAGCAACCCGCACACGACCTCACAGAAGGTGCCGCATGAGCGTGACCGTGCTGGAAGGGTTCGCCGGCGCCGGCGGACTGTCGGAGGGCATCCGGATGCTCGGCCTCGGTCCCGCGCTGGGATACGAGATGAACGGCGCCGCGTGCGCCACCGCACGCGCCGCTGGCCACCCCCGCGTGCACGCCGACGTCCGCACCCTGGACCCCGGCGACTTCCCGGCCGCCAAAGGCTGGGTGTCCGGGCCGCCGTGCCCGACCTTCGCCGACTCCGGCAAGCGCACCGGCCGCGCCGACTACGCCACCGTGCTGGACGCCGTCGAACCCCTCGCCGACTCAACCGACCCGCGGCGCACGCTGGACGACATCGCCGCCGCTGTCACCGACGCCCGTACCGCGCTGGTCCTGGAAACCCTCGACGTCGCCCTGTCCCTGCCGGACCTGCGGTGGTTGGTCGCCGAACAGGTGCCCGCGGTAGACGGGATCTGGCGGGAGATGGCCGCCGAGTTGGCCGCGATGCACCGATGGGATACCTGCACCGTGCTGAGGTTGCGCGCCGACGACTTCGGCGCCGCGACCCGCCGCACCCGCGTGTTCCTGATCGCCACCCGCGGCCACGCCCCGGACCTGTCCGGGCTGCCGTATCGGGCCCGGTGGGACTGCGATCGGTTCGGGCCCGCCCCCGCCGACCTGCCGCCGAACCCGGTCACGCCGTTCCCGGTCACCACGATGGCTGCCGCGCTGGGCTGGCCGACCGGCGTACGTGTCAACACCCGTGGCAACCGCAGCACCCCCGGCGGCAACGAGTTCAGCGCCGATCAACCAGCGGTGTCATTGACCGGCAACGGCGCCCGGAGTTGGTACCGCACCGACCTGGGCAGCGTCGCCGGGCGCCTGACCGACCGGCAAGCCGGGCTCCTGCAAAGCTTCCCTGTCGACTACCCCTGGCAGGGCTCGCGGACGTCCCGCTTCCAGCGGATCGCCGATTCGGTCCCGCCGGTGATGGCCGCCGCCGTCATCGGCGCCGCCACCGCCCGGCCGTGGCAGGACGCCGTCTGGCACCACCTCACCGGCACCTACGGCACGCCCCGCCCGGACGTCGCCCAGATGCGCGTGTGTGTCGACCACGTCCCGGCCACGCAACTCGACCTGTTCGCCCTGCCCACGCCGCACGAAGGAGAGCAGCAGGGGCCGCGGGCCGCCTGATCGAGCTGCATCGCCAACTCGCCCACGATGTACCGCTCTGTGAGGTTGAGATCACGCCATGACCAAACCCACCCCGCTGCGGGTAATCGATGGCCAGTCCCATGACGTGGGGCTGGCCGCTAATGCCCCGCACAGCATCGAGGCCGAACAGCACGTTCTCGGTGCGGTGATGCTGTCAGCGGCCGCGCTGGCCCAGGTGCGGCCGCTGTTGGAGCCCGCCGACTTCTACCGACCCGCGCACGTCCGCATCTGGGAAGCGGTCACCGCGCTGGCCGACCGTGGCGAGCCGACCGACCCCCTGTCGGTCGGTGCGCAAATCGGCAACCGCAACCTGAGCAAGGTCGGGGGTGGCCCCTACCTGCACACCCTGATCGCGAACGTGCCTGTCGCGGCCAACGCCGCTCATTGGGCGCACCTGGTGCGGGATCTGGCCTATGCCCGCGCTGTGGTTGCCACCGGCACCCGGCTCGCACAGGTCGGTCAGCGTGGCATCGACGACGGCACTGCCGACCTGCGCGCCGCCGTCGCAGCCGAGGTGGCCGCGATCACCGCCCCCGACACCCGCGGGTGGTCCGACCCCACCCCACTGTCCGCGGCCCCGGACCTGCCCTCGTTCCCGATCTGGTGCCTGCCGGACTGGGCGGGGGAGTACGCCGCAAGCGTGGCGCACCTGACCCAAACTCCGCCTGACCTGGCCGGCTGCCTCGCGTTGGCGGTCCTGGCCGTGGCGGCGGGTGGAAACGTGTGGGTCAACGCCGGCGCCTGGAGCGAGCCGACCAACCTGTTTCTGCTGATGGTGCTGCCTCCAGGTAACCGCAAATCCGAGGTCTACAAGGCCATGACCGCCCCCATCCGGGCCGCCGAAGACGCCCTGATCGAGGCGGCCCGGCCCGCGATCGCCGAAGCGGTGATCGCGCGGCGGGTGGCCGAGGCCGAAGCCGAACGCGCCGAACAGCGCGCCATGGACCGCCCCGACGACCCCAACACCGCGGCCAACGCCGCCGGTGCTCGGCTCAAGGCCGACAGCACTGCCGTCCCAGCCGAGCCCAAGCTGTTCACCGGCAATGACGCCACTGTGGAGAAGGTCACCTCTCGGCTGGCCGAACAAGCTGGACGGTTCGCCGTGCTGGCCCCCGAGGGGGGCAAGTTGTTCTCCATCGCCGGTGGCCGCTACTCCGGAACACCGGATATCGGGGTGTTCCTGTCAGGCCACGCCGGTGAGGAAATGCGCATTGAGCGCATGGGGCGGGCGTCTGAACGCATCGACGCCGCCACCCTCACCCTGGGGGTCTGCCTGCAACCTGGCGTGCTGGCCGGGCTCGGCGACACCCCCGAGTTTCGCGCACAGGGCCTACTGGGCAGGCTACTGATCTCGATGCCCGAATCCCTGCTGGGCTACCGCCACTCTCGACCCGATCCAATCCCGGCCCACGTGACCGCCGATTATGAACGCACTTTGACCGCCCTGGTGCTCTCCCTACGGCCGCTCGGGGAGGCCGATGCCCAACCGGTCACGCTGACGTTCACCCCGGAAGCACAGGACGCTGTGGTGGCGCTGCTGGATGACATCGAGCCACGGCTACGCCCCAGCACCGGCGACCTGGCCCACATGACCGACTGGGCCGGCAAATACGTCGGTGCCGTGGTCCGTATCGCCGCCCTACTCCACCTCGGCAAGCACCTACGCGACGGCTACGCCCGTCCCATCGACCTGGCCATCTTCCAGGCCGCCGCCGAACTCGGCGACTACTTCATCACCCACGCCCAAACCGCCTACGACGCCATCGGAGCCGATCCCGCCGTCAACCACGCCCGCACCGTCATCGACTGGGCACGCCGCACCGCAACGACCCGCTTCACCACCCGCGACCTCATGCGCGGTCCCCTGAAGGGCCGCGTCCGCAAGGTCGCCGACCTCGACCCCGCCCTACGCGTCCTGGAAACCCACGGCTGGGCCCGCTGCGTCCCCTCGGCCCCCATCACAAGCCGAGGACGGCCCGCGGCCCCTTCCTACGAGCTCCACCCCGAGCTGTTCCAGGAGCCGCGATGACCGCCCCCACCCACACTCACGCACCGTCACCGGAACGGGGGCGGATCCCCAGACAGGGACACGGTGACAGGGGGACAGAAACCGACACAAACATTTCTGTCGGTTTCTGTCCCCCTGTCACCAGTCCCCGAGCCCCGCCCTCACCCCTCCGCTAGTCACGCAACGCAACCAAAGCCTGTCCTTCACCCCCGGCGGCCCGGGGCGGCACAACACCGCCGCCCCGGGGCCGCTTTCGTTCTTTTAGGGAGACCACACGAATGGCGGTCACTACCGAAGAAGACCTCACCGTCACGGACATCTGCCGAATCCTCCAGATTTCCCGGAGAACCTTCTACGAATGGCGCGCGAAGGGAAGGGCGCCACGCTGCAAGAGGGTTCCAAACGGCGAACTCCGTATTCGTCGCGCCGACTTCGAGCGCTGGTATGACGGGTGCGGGGACGTCGCCTGATGCAGAAGACGACCTACAAGGTGCGCGTCCACGAGATCGAAGCACGCAAGAACAAGCACGGCAAGGTCACCTCCTACCGCGTGCGATGGAGCGTGGCGGGTGAGGTCTGGAAGGAACCGTTCAAGAACTTCGCGCAGGCCGACGCCTACCGAAGTGCTCTTGTCACCGCGACACGTAATGGTGAGTCGTTCAGCATCACTACCGGCAAGCCCGTCTCCTGGGAACGTGACGACCGGGCGGACATGAGTTGGTACGACTTCGCCTGCCGGTACGTAGACATGAAGTGGAAGCCCGCCGCCGCCCGGTATCGGGGCGATATCGCGCGGGCACTGACCGCCGCAACCCCGGCCATGCTCGCCACCGAGCGAGGCAGACCGGACGACGCGAAGCTTCGCGCCGCTATGCAGCGGTGGGGATTCAACACCAAGAACCGCGATCACGCCCCCGACGACGTCGCCGCGATCCTGCGGTGGCTGTCGGAGAACACCAAGCCCGTCTCGGCTCTCGCCGAACCTGCCACAGCACGGGCGCTTCTGGATGCGGCAACCTCAAGGGTTGACGGCAAGAAGGTTGCCGCCACCTCGGCCAGAAAACACCGAATGCTGTTGGCCAACGCCATGGATTACGCCGCCGAACTCAAGCTCTTGGACGGCAACCCGATTCGAGAACTGAAATGGAGACCGGCGCGAACCAGCGGGGAGGTAGACCGTCGTCGCGTCGTCAACCATGCCCAAGCACGGGCCCTACTCGATGCGGTCAGGAAACAAGAGCCCAGCGGCCCGCACTTGGCAGCGTTCTTCGCCGTGATGTACTACGCCGCCCTCCGCCCCGAGGAAGCCGTCAACATCCGGAGGAATGACATCACCCTTCCACTGCTGGTGAAGGACGAGGGGACCGAGCAACTCTGTGAACCAGCCAATGGCTGGGGTGAGATCGTGGTGCGCAAGTCAGCGCCGTTCGCGGGGCGAGACTGGACCGACGACGGCGCGCTACGCGAGGAACGCTCTCTCAAACACCGTGCTGAAGACGAGACTCGGCCGGTGCCCTGCACACCCGAGCTGACGCGGATTCTCCGGAAACATCTTGCCCAGTTCAGCAGCGGTCCGGACGGCCGCGTGTTCTATGGCGTGCGTGGGGGAGAATTGCCCAACATCACCTACCGCCGAGCGTGGCGAAGGGCCCGGAAAGATGCCCTCTCGGCTGATCAGGTCGCTTCGCCATTGGCCGAACGCCCCTACGACCTGCGCCACGCGTGCGTGTCCACCTGGCTGAACGCGGGCGTACCGGCCCCCCAGGTCGCCGAATGGGCCGGCCACAGTGTCGAAGTGCTGCTCAAGGTCTACGCCAAGTGCATCGTGGGCCAGGACGAGGCCGCCAAACGCCGCATAACCGACGCACTCAACGATCAGTAGGGCCCCGCCCGCAGCCCGGTCCCGTGGGACCGTATTGGGACCGATCAACCGCAGTCGCCCGCACACGGCTGCATAGAGCCGCATACACCAGGAAGCCCCTGGCCAGCGTTCGCGCTGGTCAGGGGCTTTTTTCGTGTGGTCAGACTGGCGCCCCCGGCAGGATTCGAACCTGCGACACCCGCTTTAGGAGAGCGGTGCTCTATCCCCTGAGCTACGGAGGCATGCCGTTGCTTGCCGGAAGAGCCTAGCGGACGGCACATACAGAATAGGGGAACGGGAGCCCCGATCGCTCCTCTTATGAGGTGCTATAGCCGGAGCGGGGTCGGATCGGTACGCTACGTTGCCGTGACGGGACGCCATCGAGGGGACCTATCGGCTCTGAAGCGTGCCCCGTGGCGGGTGCTCGCTCTTGTGGCCACTGCGATCGTGGCCCTCGGGCTTGTCGTCGGCATTGTGGTGCGGAGCGACGAGCCGGAGCCGGAGCGGCCGCCGGGCGCGGCGGCGGTCAAGCCGACGCCGTCGGTTTCTGAGAGTCATCCGACGTACGAGGAGTTCGTGCCGCCACGGCCTGTGAAGAGCCGGGCACCGCAGGTTCGGAGGGCGCCGCGGCCGAAGGTCACTCCGAGCCTGCGGCCGTCTCGGCCGCCGGTGGTACGGCGGTGCCCGCGGGAGTGGGCCGAGAACCCCTTCCTTCGCAGGTGGTGCCAGCGGCACGGGTACGAGGTCCGGTAAGGGCAGATCCGCTCAGGTCACTCAGAAACCTGTAGTAGCGTGCCTGCGGACTGCTCTCAGGGCATCAGGAGGAACGAATTGCCAACCCCTCGGTCGGCGGGGCTGACCGCGGTTTTCCTGGTGATGACGACGCTGGGTGCGCCCGTGGCGCAGGCTGCGGTCAAGGATCCCCTTGAGGCCCTCCGGCGACAGGCCTCTGCGGCTCGTACGCAGTTGGAGAAGGCCACAAAGCAGATGGAGAGCCGTAAGAAAGATTTGGCACGCTCCCAGGACAAGCTTCGCACCACTCTGAAAGACCTTGGCAAGGCGGAGGCGGAGCTCAACCGCATCCGCGAGCCCCTGGCGAGGCTGGCGAACGCCTCGTACCAGCAGCCGGGCGCCGCTGGGTCGATGGCGATTTTCGGGGGCGGGAATGTGGGCGACGCTCTGCGGGCGACGGCGGACGTCACGCATTTGGCGAACGGGCAGGACGCGCTGGTACGGAAGGCCGACGAGCTGCAGAGCCGCAGGTCCCGGCTGACGTCGGAGGCGCAGGAGTTGCAGTCGAAGAACGCGGTCGAGCAGACACAGCTGCAGCAGGAGATCGACGGGCTCAAGAACAAATCGACGCAGCTCACCAAGCAACTGACGTCGATGCTCAAGAAGCTGCGGATCGACCGTGACCGGCGGCTTGAGCTGGGCTGTGACAAGGACCTGGCCAAGAACGCGCGGAACTTCCCGAACGGGCTGATCCCCAGCAAGTATCTGTGCCCGCTGCCGCAGAAGGGCGAGCAGCTTCGGGCCGACGCGGCCCTGGCGTTCTACAAGCTGAACGCCGCGTACAAGAGACGCTTCGGACGCGACATGTGCGTGACCGACTCGTACCGGAGCCTGGCCGATCAGAACCGCATTTACTCGCAGCGACCTGGGTTTGCGGCAGTGCCAGGTACGAGCAACCACGGGCGCGGCCAGGCGCTCGATCTGTGCGGCGGCGTGCAGAGCTCGGGCTCGACCCAGTTCAACTGGATGGAGTCCAACTCCAAGAAGTACGGATGGCTGCATCCGTCGTGGGCGTACTCCAACCCGTTCGAACCATGGCACTGGGAGTACGGCACCGAGGAGGACTAGGTGGCCGGCGCCTCGGTGGCGGGCACGACCTCGACGGTGCAGTAACGGCACCGGCGGGCCTTCACCGGGATGTCGCTGAGGCATTGGGGGCACTCGCGTTCGGTGACCTCCTTGTGCCGGTCCAGGCGCTCGATGAACTTGGTGGTCGGCAGCACCACGATGAAATACACGATCAGCGCGGTCATGAGGAACGCGATCGCTGAGGTGAGGAACACCCCGTACGGGAACTTCGTTCCGTCGACCGTGACCGCCAGCCGCGTGTAGTCGGGCTTGCCACCGAGCAGAGAGATCAGCGGCGCGATGAACGCCGTCGCGAAGTCCTTCACAAGGCTCGCGAACGCGGCGCCCACGACGAACGCGACCGCGAGTTCGACGAGGTTGCCGCGGATCAGGAACTTCTTGAAGCCACCCATGGAGCGCTCCTGCGGAAGGGGAGTTGTTCAGACCGCCCGTACCCACCACCGAGCTTCTTTATTGATCACATCTTGAGTGCCACACGCGCCTGCGCCTGTGCACTTAGGCGTTTGTGGGTTCGTCGCCAGGCGCCCGTGGGTGGGGGTTGCGAGGGGTGTGTTGGGTTGTCAGGGGGTGGCGAGCTCAGTTGTGCAGAACTTGCAGCGGGTGGCTTTGAGGGGGATCTCGCTCAGGCAGGCTGGGCAGTCGCGTTCGGTTGCCTCCTTGTTGCGGTTCATTCGGGCCAAGAGAGCGGCGACCGGCTGCACGACCAGGAAGTAGACGACGGCTGCGATGATCAGGAACGAGATCAGGGCGTTCAGGAAGATGCCGTAGGGGAATTTCGAGCCGTTCACCGTGAAGTAGAGCGAGGCGAAGTCGGGCTTGCCGCCGATCGCGGCGATCAGCGGGGTGATGAACGAGGACACCAGCGCGGTCACCAGGGCGCCGAAGGCGGTGCCGATGACCACCGCCACGGCCAGCTCGACCAGATTGCCGCGCAGCAGAAACTTCTTGAAGCCGTCCATGAGAATCCTGTGATTGATCGACTACGGATTGTCAACTATCCCACGATAGTGAGCGACAATCTTGATCGGGTGGAGGCTGCGACAAGAGCGGATGCTTGTCTGCTCGATGTCGCGACGACGACCAGGGCGCCCTGGTCTGATGTCTCGGGAGGGGGCGGCAGTGCGATCACCGTCACTCCGGCGACTATGAGGCGAGCCCATGGAGGGCTGGCGTCCTCTGACGGGGTGGCGAGGACGTCGATGCGGTCGCCGGTCCGGAGGAGGCGTACGGCGGCTGCGTCGGCGATCCGGATCGGTGTCGCCACGGTGCCCGGGTGGCCTCGTAAGAGGCCGGGGCTCATCAGGCGGGCGTCGGTCAATGGCTCGCCCCGTCGGACTGGGCCGGCCAGCAAACGGCCTGTGGCGGGAGTGTGGAGGGCTCCGTCGGGCACCAGGTCGGCGGGCAGCGCGATGGTGTGAAGGTCGCCGGGCCGGAGCGCGGAGCCGCCTGGCAGGTCACGGGCGGCGGCGACCACTGTGACCGAGGGCGGCGGGCCGGGTTTGAGCGCGAGCAACGCCAATGCTGTGGCGACCGCCGCAGACAGCGCCGCCACCGGCCGCCGCCACCGTGCTAACCACCCGGTCATGGGAGATCCAGAGGGAGGGTCATGCCGTCCAGGGTGCGAGCACAGGGGCAGGTGCGGTCGGTTGGGAGGGACATGACCGCGTCGGAGACCACGGCGCGGAGGCGGTCGATGTTTTGGGCGAAGACGCGGTAGACCTCCTCCATCGTGACGCCCTCGCCCTCCTCGATGCCGGCGTCGAGGTCGGTGACCAGGCAGAGGGGGGTGTAGCAGAGGGCCAGCTCGCGGGCCAGGACGGCCTCCGGGTGGCCGGTCATGCCGACCAGCGTCCAGCCCTGCGCCGCGTACCACTGTGACTCGGCGCGGGTGGAGAAGCGCGGGCCTTCGATGACCACGAGGGTGCCGCCGTCGACCGGCTCCCAGTCGGCCTTGCGCGCGGTCTCCACGGCGACGGTGCGGCCGATGGGACAGTAGGGGTCGGCGAACGAGACGTGGATCGCGGCGTTCTCGTCGTAGTAGGTCTGCGCGCGGCCGGACGTACGGTCGACGAACTGGTCGGGCACGGCCAAGGTGCCAGGGCCGTAGGCGGGGGTCAGCGAGCCGACTGCGCTGGGAGCGAGGATCTGGCGGACGCCGAGGGACCGCAGCGCCCACAGGTTGGCCCGATAGGGGATCTTGTGCGGAGGGTAGCGGTGGTCGCGGCCGTGGCGGGGGACGAACGCGACGCGCCGGCCGCCGACGTCGCCGATCGCGATCCGGTCACTGGGCGGGCCGTAGGGCGTGTCGACCTGCACCTCCTCGATGTCGTCGAGGAACGAGTAGAACCCGGAACCGCCGATGACACCGATCTCGGCGGCGGGGATGGATGCGGAAGGCGTTGTCATGCCGCTGACATTAACCACCCTTCGGAGGTGTCCGGGAGACCCTCTCCAATCTGTGGATAACTTCGGTTGCGGACATGGCGAAGGGGCCCGGCGGCGGTGCCGGGCCCCTTCTCGGAGGGGGTCTCCGTGTCCCGTGCGGAGGGCGCGGGTTCAGCGGAGAGGTGCGGGTTCAACGGAGGGTGCGGGTTCAGCGGAGGGTGCGGATTCAGTCGTGGCCGTCAGCTGACCGGTCTGCTGGGGTTCAGCCTTGGCGGTCAGCCGACCGGTCAGCCGACGGCCGGCCGGCCGGTCAGCCGACTGGGTCTAGGACCTTGGGCGGCTCGGGTGCGGAGACCGTGGTGGTCGGCTCTTGCTTGGCGAGGCGGCCCGGGGTCCAGATGCGGCGGCCGATGTCGAACGACAGCGCGGGCAGCAGCAGCGACCGCACGATGATCGTGTCGAGCAGGACACCGAAGGCGACCACGAAGCCCATCTCGGCCATCGACACCAGCGGCAGGGTGGCCAGCGCGGCGAACGTCGCCGCCAGCACCAGCCCGGCCGAGGTGATGACGCCACCGGTGACGGTGAGGCCGCGCAGGACGCCGCGGCGGGTGCCGAGATGCTGCGACTCCTCCCGGACGCGGTGCATCAGGAAGATGTTGTAGTCCACGCCGAGGGCCACCAGGAAGATGAACGCCAGCAGCGGGAATCCGGCATCGGTGCCCTCGAACCCGAACGCGTGCTTGAAGATCAGCGCACAGGCCCCGAGCGAGGCGAGGAACGACAGCACCACGGTGGCCATCATCAGCAGCGGTGCGACCAGCGCCCGGAGGAGGGCCACCAGGATCAGGAAGACCACGGCTAGCACGATCGGGATGATGACCTTGTTGTCACGGGCCGAGGCTCGCTGGATGTCCAGGTTGGTGGCGGTCATACCGCCTACCTGGGCGTCGGCCCCTGGCACCCCATGGACGGTGTCACGCAGCCGGTCGATGGTGTTCTGCGCGGCCTTGCTGTCGGCCGAGTCCTTGAGCGTCGCCTCGTACTGCACCAGCCCCTTCGCGGTGACCGGCTTGCTCAGTTCGGCGACACCGGGCGTACCGGAGACGGCGCGGGCCACCTGGTCGGAGGCGGAGGCCTTGGCGATGATCACGGCCGGTGCGCCGGAGCCGGCGGGGAAGTGCCGGGAGACCGCCTCGGCGCCGACGATCGAGTCGGGCTTGTCGACGAACTGGCCGGCGTCCGAGAGCCCGTCGGCCTTGAGCGAGCCGAGGCCGAGGGTCATGGCGACCAGGCCGATCGAGGTGACGGCCCAGAGGATGCGGGGCTTGGCGCTGACGAGCCGTGACACCTTGCTCCAGATGCCGTGCTCCTTGTCGTACGACTCGGGGTCGAGGTACTTGGTGTCGTAGCGCGGCACGAGCGGCCAGAAGAGCCAGCGGCCGAAGATGACCAGCAGCGCGGGCAGGAGGGTGGTCATGGCGGCCAGGGCGGTGATGACACCGGCCGCGGCGACAGGGCCCATGCCCTTGGTGGAGTTCATGTCGGCGACGAGCAGGCACAGTAGGCCGACCGCAACGGTGGCTGCGGAGGCGATGATGGCGGGCCCGGCGCGGTGCAGCGCGAACGCCATGGCCTCGTGGCGGTCCTCGTGGCGGTGCAGTTCCTCGCGGTAGCGGGCCACGAGCAGCAGCGCGTAGTCGGTGGCGACCCCGAACACGAGAACGGTGAGGATGCCTGCGCTTTGCCCGTTGACGGTCACGCCGCCGTTCTTGGCCAGGAGGTAGACCACCGACTGCGCCAAGCCGAGCGCGAAGACGGCGCTCAGGACGGGGACGAACCACAACCCCGGGCTGCGGTAGATGATCAGCAGCAGCACGATCACGACGATGCCGGCGGCCATCAGCAGGAAGCCGTCGATGGTCTCGAAGACCTTGAACATGTCGGCACCGCCGCCCGCGGGCCCCGTGACGTGCGCGTCCAGCCCGGGCGGGCCGCGCTTGGACAGGTCTCGCGCGTCATCGACGGCCTTGGTGACGTCGACGTCGGTCAGCGGAACAAGGGTCTGCAGGGCCTTGCCGTCCTTCGACAGGAACGGCCCCTGCACGCCCTGCGCACCCGGCAGCTTGCCGAAGGTGGCCGTGTCAGCCTTGGCCTTCGCCGTGTCTGCCGCCGTGATGGAACCGCCGGAACGTTCGTAGACGATGACGGCGAGCATCGTCTCGTCCTTGCGGAACTGCTCCTGCAGCTTGACGACCTGCGTGGACTCGGCGCTCTTAGGCAACCAGCTCGCCGCGTCGTTCTTCTCTACGTCGCCCAGCTTGCCGGCGAGCGGTCCGAGGGCCACCAGCGCGATGACCCACAGGGCGAGCACCGCCCATTTGGTACGTCTGCCCGATATCAGGCTTGCGAGTCGGTAAGCCCAACCTTTGGGGGGAGCCTGGCTCGGTGCACTCATCGTTTCCTCTCCTGCCTTGGCGCTCTTCGAGATATGTCGTGTTTGCTTAGATTGTCTCTACGTTAGAGACTTGTCAAGTAGTATCTCGACTTTGTCTCATCGCCCCGCAGCGTCCATGTCAGAGTCCGTGGCGAAGGGTGAGACCGGTATCAGGAAGCCCCCCGAGCCGCCCCTGACCCATCCCTGATGACTCGTCGGGGGTCTCAAAGTCATCGCGGCCCCAGAAGTCGTTGGGCCGCTGGGGGTGGCGGCGGGAGCGGTCGGGCTGTTCGTCCGCCGCCGATCCGCTGCTCACCACTACGTTCTCTGGCATGACCTGATGGTCGCCGGACGGTTGTCGTACGCGCGTCGGGCTCGAGAGGTGACTGGGGCTACACCTCGGGAGTGAACAAGAGGATCGGGCCTACGCCCTGTGAGGTACGGGCAGGTCGAACGCTCGGCCGCAAGGAGGGCGAGGCCGTCCTGCAGGCGGAGGGGCCGCGTCGCGGCAGGCGCCGTGCTGGATCGAAAAGCACCGTGCTGGATCGAAAGTGCGTCGCAGAGCGCCCGCAGAGCTGCCCGTCGTGACGGGAATGATCACTGTCGCGACCATGAGCCCTCTGGGAGAGGATGGAGATCGTCGTGCGGCGGGAGCCCAGATTGCCGCTGACCATTGGTTATACGGCTGGCGGCCGATGCTGAGGGCTGCATTGGGGATGCTGAGGGTGGCGGCGGAGGAGTCCTAGGCGGCTCCGTGGCGCGCCCGTTTATCGACTTCCTCGAACATGTGGGACGGGGGTCGCACCCGTACACCTCGCGGCGCATTGCCTGGGAGAAGCGCCGTACTCCAGGCTCCACCTTAGGTATCACCGCGAGCACGACGAGGAACGGCTACCTGGGCGCAGGCTGCCCGGCTTGCCGAACTCTAGGGCCGTGCCCGCGCCCACCCTGCCTGGCCGGTTTCTCACCCTGGCCGACCGGTTTGAGGACGCCGAAAGGGCCATGGCCGCTGTCCGCCTACTGGCGGAAACTTGGCCATGACCCTCTGAACGCTATGGACCTCGTTCAGGCGACCTTCGCGCCCGAGCCGCTCCCGGAGCTGCTCGAAGACCCGCTCGAAGACCCGCTGGAGCTGCTGGAGCCATTGGACGAGGAGGAGTCACTGCCCGACGAACTCGACGAGCTCGCGGAGTCCGACGAAGACGACTCCGACTTACCGGACGAGCCGTTGGGCGAAGCGCTGCCGGCGCCCACGGTGGACGACGACTTGCCGGACCTGCTGTCGGTCCGGTAGAAACCGCTGCCCTTGAAGATGATGCCGGCAGCGGAGAAGACCTTGCGCAGCTTCCCGGTGCAGCTCGGGCACTCGGTCAGCGCGTCGTCGCTGAACTTCTGCACGACCTCGAGAGGCTCGCCGCACTCGGTGCAAACGTACTGATACGTCGGCACGGTTCCTCCTCGCTGACTCAGCCCCAAGGGTGGGGCTGGCACTCCTCTAGAACGACTGCTAATGGTACCCATGACTGGAACACGATTCGCCCTGGGCATATTTCCACGGCGTACTCCATGGCCAGCCAGGGCCATCCCGTCGGCCAGGGACGTCCCGTGGGCCAGGGCCGTCCCGTGGACGGTCTCGTGGGCCGGGGCGGTCCCGCCGGCCAGGGCCATCCCGCTGGCCTCTCGGGCACGCTCCTGGCCGGGGCTTCAGTGAGGCTCGGTGGGGCTCGATCTTGGCCGAGGGCTTGGTGGAGGTGGTCAGTTGCCTGTTTCGCCGAACCAGCCGGCCAGTTTGCCTCGGCGGCTTACGGCGCGGAGGCGGCGTTCGGCGGCGTCGCGGACCTCGGCGGTGCTGACGACCAGGAGTGTGTCGCCCGCGCGGAGGGTGGTGGTCGGCTCTGGGACGAAACTGCTTCCGTCCCGGACGACCAGGGTGACCAGGGCTCCTGCGGGGAGGCGAAGCTCGAAGATCTCGACTCCGTTCAGCCGTGAGTCCATCGGGACCCGGACCTCCAGCAGGTCGGCGTGCAGCTCCTCCAGCGGCGCCGCTTCCACGTCGAGCTCGCGGGCCTCTTCGTCGCTCCTGAGACCGCACCAGCGCGCCACCAGCGGCAGTGTCGGCCCTTGGAGGATCGTGAAGACCACCACGATGTTGAAGACGATGGCGAAGAGCCGTCCCGAGCCCGAAACCTCTTCCACCATGGGGATCGTGGTGAGAACGATCGGCACCGCGCCGCGCAGGCCGGCCCACGAGGCGAAGATCTTCTCACCCCAGCTGAGCTTGAAGCCGATCGTGGACAGCACGACCGAAACCGGCCGCGCTATCAGGAGCAGCACGAAGCCGATCAAGAGCGCGGGCACGATCTGCCCAGGCAGCTCGCTCGGGGAGGCCAGCAAACCCAGCATCACGAACAGCCCGATCTGGGCCAGCCACGCGATGCCCTCGGCAAAGCCACGCGTGGCCGGGCGGTGGGGAAGGCGGGAGTTGCCCAGCACCAGCGCGCTCACGTACACGGCGAGGAATCCGCTGGCGTGCAACAACGCCGCCGCGCCGTACGAGCCGACCGCAAGCGACAGCACCGCGATCGGGTAGAGGCCGGAGGCGGGCAGGGCCACCCGGCGCAGCGCGTACGCGCCCAGCCAACCGATCGCGATGCCGATCAAGCCGCCCGCGATCAGCTCGTACACCATGACCCCGGCGAGCTCCAGCAGGTTGGGCATGCCCGCGTGGGTCGTGCTGAGCGTGACGACGACGATGACGACGGGCGCGTCGTTGAAGCCCGATTCGGCCTCCAGCAGCCCGCTCAGCCGGGACGGCAACGGCAGCCTGCGCAGCACCGAGAACACCGCCGCGGCGTCCGTCGGCGCGAGCACGGCCGCCAGCAGGAACGCCAGCCGCCAGTCCAGGCCGATCAGCCAGGCGGCGGCGACCGCCACCACGACGATGCTGATCAGCGTCCCGAGCGTTGAGACCGCCAGGGCGGCAGGGGCCGACGGCCGTACGTTGCGCCAGTTGGTGGTGATGCCGCCCTCGGCCAGGATCAGAACGAGCGCGGCCAGGCCGAGTGTCTCGGCGACCATCGCGTTGTCGAACTCGATGTGCAGGGGGCCGGCCTCGCCGATGAACAGGCCGAGCCCCATATAGGCGAGCAGTGACGGAAGGCCCGCCTGATGGGAAAGGCGGACCGCGATGATGGCGCAGAGTACGAGTGTGGCCCCGAAGAGTAGCCAGAGGTCGAGGTGCACATCCCACCCTTCGGGGTCGCGGAAGCCTGATCGTTAAGAGATCCTACATATTCGTATACGGATCACCTATTTGCGACTGACCGTTCGCGCCCCCGAAGGGCCCATAGGAGCGAATCAGCGGCGCTTGACCTGTGGGTTCACGCCGTTCACGACGTTCGTCACAGGGTGGCCGGAGACCGCTGCGGCGATGTTGTCCTTGACCATCGTCACCAGCTTGATCTGGGACATCGAGCTTCCGCCTGCCGTGTGCGGCGACACCAGCACGTTCTCGTGGGTACGGAGGGGATGGTCGGCGGGCGGTGGTTCCTCCTCGAAGACGTCGAGTGCGGCCCCGGCCAGGCGTCCCGATTCGAGCGCGGCGAGCACGTCGGCGTCCGGCGCGATCCCGCCGCGGCCCACGTTCACCAGCAGGGCGTTGGGCGGCAGCAGCGCGAGCTTCTCCGCGTTCAGCAACCCGGTGGTCTCGGGCGTGAGCGGTATCGCGATCACGAGGATGTCGGAGTTCGCCAGCAGATCGTCGAACTCGCGGTACGTGGCGGACGCCTCGGGGCGGCGGCGCCGGGACCAGTACGACACCGGGCTGCCGAGCACCCCGAACAGCCGGGCCGCCTCCTCGCCGATCGGCCCGTACCCGATGATCCCTACCCGCTGCGTGTGGATCTCCCGCGGGCCGCGGGCGAGCAGTTCCATCTGCGGCCACTGGCCCGCACGGACCAGCCGGTCGCCCCAGACCAGGTGCCGGCAGAGCGCGAACGCGGCGCCGACCGCCCATTCCGCCACGGCCCGCGCGTTGAACCCGGCGGCGTTGGCCGCGGGGACCTCGGCGGCGGCGAGTGCGTCCAGGTCGAGGCTGTCCGTCCCGACCGACGGCATCTGAACGAACGCCAGGCGGGGTGCGGCTGCCACGGCGTCCGCGTCGAGCGCCAGCTGACCGGTGAAGTCCCCGATGATCAGCTCGGTTTCCGGCAGCGCGGCATGGAGCGCGGCCCGGTCCCGGGTCTCCGGAAACGTGATCTCCACGGCGTCGCCGAGCGAGGCGAACAACCCGCGGACCAGATCATGGTCGAGCGGAGGCAGGGAAAGGATCCGCCACGGCGTCGTCATGTCGTACCTCCAGGGCGCAGGGCGGGCTCGGCCGCCGTGAGGGCGGATTGGGCCGTGATCTTGTCCAGGTCAGCGTAGGGGCCACGGGGGGAATCGGAGTAGCCCGCCTTCAGGGGTCACCGCGGCGCGGACGCGGCGGTCGTGCGGCTCGGCGGGGACCTCGTCCACCAGCTCCGCGTCGTACACCAGGCCAACGGTGAGGATCGCCGGGCCGACCCTGGCCAGGGCGCGGTCGTACGAACCACCGCCGCGGCCAAGGCGAAGCCCCGTGCGGTCGATCGCCACGGCCGGGACGAGCACCACGTCCGCGCTGCCCACGGCTTCCGGGCCACGAGGCGGCTCGGCCGGCTCCAGCAGGCCCATCGGACCGGGGACGAGCGAGTCGGGGCCCTCGTACGACGCCCAGTCCAGGTCGCCGTCCGGGAGCAGGCGCGGGAGGAGGACGTACGCGCCGCGCTTCCACAGCCCGAAGATCAGCCCGCGCGTGTCGGGCTCGGTGCCGAACGAGACGTACGCGGCGATCGTGCCGCCCATCTCCAGCTCGGGCGCCGAAAGCAGAGCATCCCGCATGGAACGAGCCGCAGCGGCGCGCTCGTCGGGGCTCATCTCTCCCCTGGCGGCGAGCATTGAGCGCCGCAACTCCCGCTTAGCAGCATGGGCACCCCCCTGCGCAGCCCCTTCAGCAGCCCCCTGAGTAACTCCTTGCGCAGCGCCCTCCATAGCGCCCTGTGTAACCCCTTGCGCGTCGCTCTGCATAGCGCCCTGCGTAACCCCTTGGGCAGAGCCCTCCATAGCACCTTGCGTGGCGCCCTGCTCAGCGCCTTGCGCAGCGCCTTGCTCAGCCTCCCGCGCGGCGTCCTGCGTAGCCTGCTGTGCAGCGCCCTCACTGGCGTCTGCTGTGGAGTCTTCGGTGGCTGCGCCAGGCTCGGTCTCGCTTTTTGCTGAGTTTGTTATGGAGATTTCAGCCTCCTGCTCAGGGTGCTGCACGTTTTGCTCGCTCTCGGTGGCTAGGGTCTCTTCATGGCCGACTTCGCACCTGTACTAAAGGCGGTCGTCCCGGCGGCCGGTCTCGGTACCAGATTCTTGCCCGCCACCAAGGCGACCCCCAAGGAAATGTTGCCCATCGTCGACAAGCCGGCGATCCAGTACGTCGTCGAGGAGGCGGTCGCCGCCGGTCTCAACGACGTTCTGATGATCACCGGCCGGAGCAAGCGGTCCATCGAGGACCACTTCGACCGGGCCTACGAGCTGGAGGACGCGCTGCGCGCGAAGGGCGACGAGGATCGCCTGGCCGCCGTGCACGAGTCCAGTGACCTGGCGATCATGCACTACGTCCGGCAGGGCGAGCCGCGCGGCCTCGGGCACGCGGTGCACTGCGCCCGCCAGCACGTCGGGAACGAGCCGTTCGCCGTGCTGCTCGGCGACGACATGATCGACGCGCGGGACCAGCTGCTCACCCGGATGATCGAGGTCCGGCAGAAGCACGGCGGCAGCGTCGTGGCCCTGATGGAGGTCGAACCGGACCAGGTGTCCGCGTACGGCTGCGCCGCCATCGAGGCGACCGGCGAGCAGGACGTCGTCAAGATCACCGATCTGGTCGAGAAGCCGTCGGTGGAGGAGGCGCCCAGCAACTGGATCATCATCGGACGGTACGTGTGCGACCCGGCGGTCTTCGACGTCCTGGAGAAGACCCCGCCCGGCCGCGGCGGCGAGATCCAGCTGACGGACGCCCTGCGCACCCTCGGTGACATGCCCGCCGAACAGGGCGGTGGCGTGTACGGGGTGAAGTTCCGGGGCCGTCGCTACGACACCGGCAACAAGCTGGAGTACCTGCGTACCGTCGTGCAGTTCGCGTCTGAGCGCCCCGACTTGGCGCCCGAGTTCATGCCGTGGCTGCGGGAATTCGTGCGACAGCACGACGGCGAGTAGCGGGTCTGGGGCGAGTAGCCCGGTCCAAGGCGCGTCCGGAGCGAGTCCGAGCGAGTCCGAGCGAGTCCAGGGCGAAACCGGGCGAGTCCGGGGCGAGGCCAGGGCGAGGCCAGGGGGAGTCCAAGACGAGTCCGGGGCGAATCCGGGCTAGTAGCTGGTCCGAATCGCGCTAGTTTCGGGGGAAGGGGTGCCATGAGGACGGTCGACGAGCATCTGGCGGACATCCTGGCCAGCGTGCCGGTGTTGCCGCCGCTGGATCTGGCACTGCTGGAGGCGACGGGCACTGTGCTCGCCGAGCCGGTGACCGCGCCGGTGTCGCTGCCGCCCTTCGACAACTCCGCGATGGACGGGTACGCGGTGGTGTCGGCCGACGTCGCGAAGGCCTCGGAGGCCGAGCCGGCGGTGTTGCCAGTGATCGGTGACATCGCCGCCGGTGACTCCGGGGTGACCGCGATCCGGCCTGGCCTGGCCGCCCGGATCATGACGGGCGCGCCCATGCCTGCCGGTGCCGACGCCGTCATCCCGGTCGAGTGGACGGACGGCGGCGCCGCAACCGTCCGGATCAACCGTTCCGCGCCGCCTGGCCACTACATCCGGCGGTCTGGAGAGGACGTCCTGGAAGGTGAGATCGTCGCGGCCCCCGGGACCCGGCTGGGCGCCACCCAGCTGGGCATGCTCGCTGCGGTCGGCCGTGCACGCGCCGTCGTACGGCCCAAGCCGCGCGTCGTCGTGCTCTCCACGGGCAGCGAGCTGCGGGAGCCGGGCTCCGAGCTGGCGCCAGGGCAGATCTGGGACTCCAACAGCTTCATGCTCACCGCCGCGGTGATCGAGGCGGGCGGAGTCGGGTACCGGCAGGCCATGGTCGAGGACGATCCGCGCAAGGTGCTGGAGTCTCTGGAAGACCAGCTCATGCGCGCCGACGCCCTCGTCACGTCCGGCGGTGTCTCCATGGGGGCACGCGACGTGGTCAAGGAGGTGCTGACCGGGGTCGGCACCGTGCAGTTCCACAAGGTGCGGATGCGGCCCGGAAAGCCCCAGGGATTCGGCCTAATGGAGGGCACGCCCATCTTCACGCTGCCGGGCAACCCGGTCAGCGCGTACGTCTCGTTCCAGGTATTCGTCAGGCCCGCTCTACGCGCCATGCAGGGCCTGCCCCCGGAGACGCTGCCCACCGTTACAGCGGTACTGGCTGAGGACGTGAAGTCCCCGGCCGGGCTTAAGCATTTCCTGCGTGCGACCCTTACGTCCAACCGGGGTGCGCATATGCAGCAGAGTTACACCGTCACTCCGGCGGAGGGACAGGGATCCCACCAGCTGGCCGCGCTGTCGTCGGCGAACGCGCTCATCGCGTTGCCCGAGGACGCCGAGGAGCTGCCCGCCGGTTCGCATGTCGAGGTCTTGAGGTTGCCGTCATGAGCGCCATGGGTTCGGAGTTCACCGGTTTCACGCATCTTGACTCGTCGGGAGCGGCACGCATGGTCGATGTGTCGGCCAAGAACGTGTCGTCCCGTACCGCCACCGCCACGGGTTTCGTGCGGCTGTCACCCGACTGCGTCGTCGCGCTGCGTTCCGGCGACGTGCCCAAGGGCGACGCGCTGTCGGTCGCGCGGATCGCCGGGATCATGGGCGCCAAGCGCACCCCCGACCTGGTGCCGCTCTGCCACCCGATCGCGCTGCACGGCGTCTCGGTCGACCTGGTGGTCCAGGACGGCGGCGTCGCGATCAGCGCGACCGTCCGTACCGCCGACCGCACCGGCGTGGAGATGGAGGCGCTGACCTCCGTCACCGTCGCGGGCCTGGCGCTGATCGACATGGTGAAGGCCATCGACCCGGCAGCGGTGATCACCGACGTGCGGGTGGAGGAGAAGACCGGCGGCAAGACCGGCGTCTGGCGCCGCGGCGAGTCCTGAGGCCCGCATGCCACGTACGCACCGAGCCGGTCCCGGCGGACCAGGGAGGCGACGATGATCCGGACGATGGCCGTCACGGTGTCCAACCGGGCGTCGGCGGGCGTGTACGCCGACAAGTCCGGGCCGGTGCTCGTAGAGCTGCTGCAGAACCTCGGTTGCCAGGTGGACGGCCCGGTGGTGATCCCCGACGGCGATCCGGTCGCGGAGGTGCTGAGGGAGGCCGTGGAGTCGGAGTACGACCTCGTCGTCACCACGGGTGGTACCGGGCTCACCCCGATGGACCTGACCCCCGAGATGACCCGCCTCGTGATCGAACGCGAGATCCCGGGCATCGCCGAAGCCATCCGCATGCAGAACCGCGACGCCGTCCCCACCGCGATCCTGTCGCGTGGCCTGGCCGGCGTCGCCGGCCGCACGCTCATCGTCAACCTCCCCGGCTCCACCGGCGGCGTCCGCGACGGCATGGCCGTCCTGGCCCCGGTCCTCTACCACGCCATCGACCAGATAGGCGGCGGCGACCACCCCACCCCCGACGGCACCGACCCCACCCCGGACACTCCCTGACCACCCCCACCGCCAGGCGCCTGACCCCCGCCTGGGAGGTTCTCTGATCACTCCCGTTGCCGGGCGTCTGACCTCCGCCCTGGGAGGTTCTCTGATCACTCCCGTTGCCGGGCGTCTGCCCCCCGCCCTGGGAGGTTGTCCGACCACTCCCGCCGCCAGGCGCCTCCCCCCGCCCTGGGAGGTTCTCTGATCACCTCCGCCGCTGGGCGCCTGGCCCCCGCCCTGGGAAGTTCTCCGACCATCCCCCCTGCCGGGCGCCTGACCGGGGGAGGCCGACGCGTTCGCCACCTGCCAGACGCGGCCTATCCGACCAGGTGACCGGGGTCGGCGGAACTATGATCGTGAGTGACCTGGACCCGCTGGCCGACCTGATCCACATACAGCGGCTCGCCGTCGAGATCGCTCGCAACCGCGGGCTGGATCCCGATACCCCGCGCAACCTGACCGGTCGGTCATCCTCGACGCCGAGGTGTGAACCTGCCATGACCGTCCTTGCCAACGCCCGTCTCGTTCTCCCGAACGCCGTCCAGCACGGTTGGCTGCGCATCGACGGCGGCCGGATAGCCGACATCGGCGTGGGCGCTCCTGGCCTTGGCGGAGTCGATCCGGGTCTCGGCACAGGCTCCTCCGACCTCTGCACGAGCGCCTCCGACCTCGGCACGAGCGCCTCCGACCTCGGCACGAGCACGTCCGGGCACGGAACAAATACGTCCGGACTCGGTGCGAACGCGTCCGACTTCGGCGCGAGTACGTCCAACCTCGGCGCGAGCGCGTCTGGTCTTGGCGCGGGTGACTCCGACCGCGCCGAAGCTGGCTCCGCCGCACCGGACGAGGCAGATGTTCTGGACATGGGCGGGCGGTACGTGGTGCCTGGATTCGTCGACATGCACCTGCACGGCGGCGCGGGCCACTCGTACCAGAGCGGGCGGGCCGAGGACGCGCGGCAGGTGGTGAAGTTCCACCGCGCCCACGGCACCACGACGCTGACGGCCGGGCTGGTCACCGGCAGCACGGACGAGATGCTGGACGCGGTGTCCGGGCTGGCCGAACTGGCCTCCGACGGCCTCATCGCGGGTGTCCACCTGGAAGGGCCGTACATCGCGGTGGGCCGGTGCGGCGCCCACGAGCCCTCGCTGCTGCGCGAACCCGACCTCGCCGAGTTCCGGCGGCTGGTCAAGGCGGGCGGCGGCCACATCCGCATGATCACGTTGGCGCCCGAGCTGCCCGGCGGTCTGGACCTCGTACGCGCCGCCGTGGACGAGGGCGTCGTTGCCGCGGTCGGGCACACGGACGGCACTGCGGCGCAGGTCAGGGAGGCGTTCGACGCGGGTGCGCGGGTCGCCACCCACTTGTTCAACGCGATGCGCCCGTTGCATCACCGCGAGGGCGGCCCCATCGTCGCCGCGCTGAACGACGCGCGAGTCACCGTTGAGCTGATCAACGACGGCGTGCACATCGACACCGAGGTCGCGCGCCTCACGTTCACCGCTGCGGGCCCCGACCGCGTCGCCCTCATCACCGATTCGATGGCGGCGGCCGGGATGGGCGACGGCTCGTACACCCTTGGCGTCATGAACGTCGAGGTCAAGGACGGGCGCGCCATGCTCGCCGGCGGTACGTCCATCGCGGGCAGCACGATCACGATGGCCGATGGCTTCCGGCGCGCCGTCACGGTCGTGGGGGTGCCGATCGAGGACGCCGCCCGTTCGGCCGCGTTGATCCCTGCCCGCGCGCTGGGTCTGGACGACCGCATCGGCTCGCTGGAGATCGGCAAGGAGGCTGATCTCGTCGTGCTCAGCGACGACATGGAGGTCGAAAAGGTCATGAAGGGCGGTCGCTGGTCGTGATCTTCGCTGCGCCGCTGCCCGTACTCCGTGCCACATGACGCCTTTTCTCCGGGTCTGATGGCAGATCATTGGTTTCGGGGGGCTGTCAACAGGCCCCGGACCTGCACTACGGCAGAGTTGTCGGCGACAATTGATGGCGTCCGGATACTTCACCAGGGAATCATGGAGCCGTGGAACGACTGCGCGGATGGCCGGTCACCTTGACCGAGGGCCCGGTCGGGCTGCGCCCGCTGCGGCATCGGGACGCAGCAGTCTGGCGTGAGCTCCGGGTACGTAACGCCGAGTGGCTGCGGCCATGGGAGCCGACCAATCCCGAGACACCGCTGTTCCGAAGCGGCCTGGGGCCGTACCTCAGCATGGTGCACACCATGCGCCGAGAGGCGCGGCAAGGCCTCGCGCTGCCCTGGGTGGTCACCCACGAGGGCAAGTTCGCAGGCCAGTTGACCATCGGAGCGGTCGTCTGGGGTTCCGCCCGTTCAGCCCAGATCGGCTATTGGGTGGACCGGAAGGTGGCGGGCCGGGGAGTCATCCCGACCGCCGTCGCCCTCGCCGTCGATCACTGTTTCTTCACGGTCGGGCTCCACCGGGTCGAGGCGAATATCCGTCCGGAGAACACCGCCAGCCGCCGGGTGGTCGAAAAACTGGGATTCCGGGAAGAGGGAATTCGCCGCCGTCACCTTCACATCGACGGCGCGTGGCGTGACCACATCTGCTACGCCCTCACGGTCGAGGACGTGCCCGGGGGTCTCCGCTCCCGCTGGCTGGCCAGCACCAAACAGGCATTTCCGCGTTCGTCCTCGTCGCCGTGACACTTGGGCCCGCGCTGACTTTCGAGTTTGTGCGGGTGGTAAGAATCCTGCGATCGAGAAGAGTTCGCAAACAGAGAGTAACGGCGAGATCGATCTCGCGACACACCGCCCCTTATGCTCGTCAACATCTAACAGTGACTCGTACCGTGCGGGTCGTGGCCCTGCTCCCAATGCACGTGCGCGCGCCGAAAGTCGGCCCGCCTGTTAAGCGTGCCCGGGTGGTGGGCCGGTGAGCAGCACCGTTCTCTACCTGGCCATCGTCGCGGTATGGGCCGTCGTCCTCGTCCCCATGTGGCTCCGCCGTGATGGCGAGGCCGGATTCTCCAGACTCCTCCACAAGAAGGCCGACGACACCCAGGAACTCACGCTCGAAGAGCCCACCATCGAGGAGACCCTCGACGAGGACACCGACACGTCCCCGGCCCCCCGCCGCCGACCTGGCCGCGCCGCCGTGATCGCCAGGCGCCGCCGCCGCACCACGGGCCTGCTCCTCCTCACCGTGACCTCGATCATCGTGATCGCCACGGGTCTGGCCCCGTGGTGGGTCTCCGTGCCGCCCGTCCTCCTCCTGGCCGGCCACCTCTCCCTCCTCCGCGTCGCCGTGCGCATGGACGTCGCCCAGCGCCGCGCCGAGGCCGAAGATCGCGCCCGTGCCCGCGCCGAGGCCCGCCGAGCCGCCGCCGAAGCCGCCGCCGAGGACGCCGAAGTGATCGAACTCGTGCCCAACGTCGAGGAAGAGGTCTTCGATCAGTACGCCGACGACCGCCGCGTCGTAGGAGGCTGACCCCGTCCCGCCGATGCGCGAAGCGCCCCCAATGTTTGCTAACCTTGCGGAGTCCTCGGGGCTGTAGCGCAGTCCGGTAGCGCACCTCGTTCGCATCGAGGGGGTCAGGGGTTCAAATCCCCTCAGCTCCACCCAGGAACGCAGGTCAAAGGCCTGATCGGAAGATCATCCGATCAGGCCTTGATCGTTTGTCATCCAGAATGGCAGCCAGATCTTCAGGGATCAGGCGGCACCGTGCGACGCGGCGACGCTCTCAGATGCCAGCGTCGGGAGCGCCTTGCCGGATGTCGGCATCCAACTGCGCGGGTGTATCGGCTGAACGGTGCTGGGTCGCGCCGGCCCATCGCCGTCCAACCCGGGCCGCCTCAGATCAAGTCGTGTTCGAGTACCACGGGCGGATCACCGTCAGGGGGCCGCGCGCGTCGAGGGCGATGACGAGGTTGAGCGGATCGGCGAGATGGTCGTTCAGATTCGGGAGCTGGTCGAGGAGATCAGCGGCGGGAGTGGTCTCATCGACTTCCGGTACATGAACGGCGAGCCGTTCATCCATCTGGGCGGCTTCAACAACCACCGTGGACCGAACCAAGACGTGCTCGATCTGTTCCTGGCGAGCGCCAGCCCGACACCATTGAGCACGGTCCTGTCGTCTACACCAAGGCCAGCGGCTGGTATCTCGACGTCTCAGTGGCGGAAAAGCGTGCGGCGGTGGTGCCGACGACCGAGGGGCAGCGGATCCGGTCCGACGGGTCCGGTCGCCAGGTGAGCCAGTCCGGGCAGCCACGGTTCCCCACTGAGCGCAGCCGGCGGGAGTGAGTGAGACAGGGCAGGCCCGATTGGGGGCCCGCGAATCAAGATGACCGGTACGGCCCGGGTGAATTGTCCCTCCAGCCGAACGCTGACGCCTTGCCGTGGATGTGGCCGCCCTCCCCCGTGCCGTGTCCGATCACGGCGGCCCCAAGGGCACGCTCGCCACACTGGTGACCATTGACCCTCTGCACCACCAGCAGCCGATCCGCCCTCGCCTGCAGGGGGCGCTCCTGCGCCTGCTGACCGACGGCGATTCGTGTCCCAGACGAGGGCAGGCGAGACGGGGAGCTGCTTCCTTGGGGCTGCGGAGGGCCTTCACCTGGCGGGTCGGTCGGGAATGTGTCCGAAGGGTGCGCGGGCGGGCTTGCCTGGCGCCGGTTCCTGGGCTCAGCGTGGATGGGGAGATGATCTGCCCGCGACCGGACGTCGGTCGAGGATGAGCACAGAGGTGGTGTCGGTGTTCCTGCGGGAGCTGACGGGCATGTCGAGACCACGTTCGACGAGACGGTCGAGCAGCCGGTACCACGTAGCGGTGTTTGTTCCGCCGTGCGTCAGAGTCAGGAAGACGGGCTCGCCACTGTGAGTGATGCCGCCGGCCAGGCGACCGGCGGCGCCTGCGGCAACGACAAGCCCTTCACCGCATACGAGTACGACCAGAACGGCAATCGCACCAAGCACACGTCCTACCCCAGTGCCTCCGGCTCTGCGCCCGCTCAGACGAAGGTCACCCACACGACCTACGACGACGATGACCGCCCGCTCGCCGAATCCGCGACCCGCTGGCGGTCCGGCGACGACGACCTACAGATACGACGACACCGGGAACCTCCGCGAACAGACCACTGGTAACGGCACCCGCACGTTCACCTACGGGCTCGACGCCAACCTTCAGGGGTCAAGCTCGAGAACGGCAACACCGTCACCTACGCCCACCTACGACGAGGCGGGCAACCGCATCAGCCGGGCCCAGGATGGAGCTTGTCAACGGCGTGTGAATCTGGACCCGTCTGCGGCGCCTGAAAATGGACCCACCCCGCTTCGGTCAGTCGTTAGTGTTGGCCGCGGGGACGCGGCCTAGGTCGCGGTCTTTGAGCCGGTAGCTGTCTCCCTTCAGTGAGATGACTTCGGCGTGGTGGACCAGGCGGTCGATCATGGCTGCGGCGACGACGTCGTCGCCGAACACCTCGCCCCAGCGGCCGAATGGTTTGTTGCTGGTCACGATCAGGCTGGCCCGCTCGTAGCGGGACGAGACCAGCTGGAAGAACAGGTTGGCCGCTTCCGACTCGAACGGGATGTAGCCGACCTCGTCGATGATCAAAAGTGGGATGCGGCCGAGCCGGACGAGTTCGTCCTCCAGGCGCCCAGCATGGTGAGCGTCGGCCAGCCGACCGACCCACTCGGCCGCGGTGGCGAACAGCACCCGGTGCCCGGCCTGGCAGGCTCGGATGCCCAGGCCGATCGACAGGTGGGTCTTGCCGGTGCCGGGCGGGCCGAGGAACACCACGTTCTCCTTGGCCACCACGAAGTCCAGGGTGCCTAGGTGGGTGATGGTGTCGCGCTTGAGGGAGCGCTGGTGGTCGAAGTCGAACTCCTCGATCGACTTGCGCGAGGGGAAGCGTGCGAGGCGGATGCGGCCCTCGCCGCCGTGGGCTTCACGGGCGGCGACCTCGCGTTGCAGGCAGGCGACCAGGAACTCCTCGTGCGTCCAGTCCTCGGCCCGGGCCCGCTCAGCCAGCCGCTCGACCGCGGCCGCCAACGACGGCGCCTTGAGCGCGCGGGTGAGATAGGCCAGCTCGGAGGCGATGTTGCGGCCATTGGCCGCCGTAGTGGTCTTGGCGGGCATCAGACCGCCACCTCCCCTCCGGCCGCTGGGCCGGTGGCCTCGCTGATGTCGTCGGTGAGGCCGAACATGCGGTCGTAGTCGGTGAGCCTGCGTTGCTGCACTTGGGTCGCGGTCGCTGGTGTTGCCGGGGCCAGATGCCGGCGGCGGAAGTCACGGGCGGCGGTGTCGTGCTCGGGTGCGGTGATGGTTTGGTGGGACGCCCAGCAGCGTTCATGTTGAGCGACGGTGCGGCCGCCGCAGGTCGCGGTGACCTGGGTCAGGTCAGCGGTCACCTCGACCCGGCGGCCGATCGCCGCCGGGTGCACCGAGTAGTCGTTGGAGTCGAGGCGGACGTAGTAGTCGCGGGGCAGCCGGGTCGATAGCCGCCAGCCGGTCTGCGGTGGAACCGACGGCAGTGGCACCATCGCGTCCAGGTCGGCCCCCAGGCGGTCGACCGGTCGGCAGCCAATCCGGCGGTGGTGCCGCCGGTTGGCCTTGCCCAGCCAGTCGCTGAGCTGGGTATTGAAGTCGACTGGTGAGGTGAAGGTGCGGCCGGGCAGGAACGAGGTCTCCAGATATCCGTTGGCCCGCTCCACCAGCCCCTTGGCCTCCGGATCGCCGGGGCGGCACTGGATCACCTGGATGCCCAGCGCTCCGCGGAAGGCATTCATCGCCTCGGTCAACCTCGGACGGCCGCCCCGCCACTGCCCGACCGCGGACTCGTTGTCCCAGACCAGCGCCTTGGGCACCGCCCCGAGCTGGGCCAGCAGCACCCAGTGCCCAGCCAGCAGGTCCGGGAACTGGCGGGTCGGGATCATCCGAGCGCTGATCCAGCGCGAATAGCCGGCCACCATCACCAGCACCGGCGGACGACCGGCCTGCCCAACCCCCAGCGGGACGTCGACCGGCGGGAACCACAGATCGCACTGGGTCAGCTCTCCCGGCCGATACTGCGTCCGCGAGGCCGGATCGGGCGGCGCGAACAGCGGCCGCAGTTCCCGGACCCGGTCCTTGAGCACCGTCATCGACCTGCTCCAGCCGATCCGCTCGGCGATCACCGTGGTCGGCATATCCGGCCAGGTGGCCAGCAGCTCGCGGATCTGCGGCTCGACCGCGTCCACGATCGAGCCCTTGCGTTCGCGCACGTACTTGGGCGGTGCATCGGATGCCAGCGCCCGCCGCACCGTGTTCCGCCCGACACCCATCTTGCGGACGATCGCCCGGATCGGCATCCCCTCCGACCGGTGCAACCTGCGGATCTCTGCCCAATCCTCCACGCTCAGCACTCCTCACGCTCTCACCCGAACGGGCTCGAGGTGGGTCCGTTTTCGCGCGTCCTCAGAGGGTCAGTATTCGTCCGCCGTCGTCAGGAGCTACTAACGCTTCTTGGTCGTGGGATGGGCTGGGGGACCTTCCCATCCGCGTGGACGAGAAGAACGCGGGAGGAGAGACCACGCACCGATGGTGGGAGGACCCGCAGGGAAATCTCGGAAGCGCGCTGGCCGATACCAGTAAGACCGGAGAACTGACCTGGCTCCTGGACGATCCGCAAGGCACTATCAGCGACACCGCCGCCTTGTCCGGAAGCGACATCGCCCTGACCGGAAGCGCCGACTTCGACCCGTTCGGAGAGGACAAGGGAGCCACAGGCACGTACACAGCGAACCCGCTCCGCTTCCACGGCCAGTACCTCGACTCGGTCACCGGCCTGTACGACGTTCGAGCACGCGACTACGATGCCGCGACCGGACGGTTCAGCGGCACTGATCCTGTCAAGCAGGACCCCGGCAGCGCCTTCGTCCAGACCTACCACTACGGGAACAACAACCCGTTGGGCTACACCGACGCGAGCGGTGAGAACGCCGCCGTCGTCGCGGGGATCCTTATAGGCCGCATCGCCTTGCCCCGGATAGTCCAGTGGCTGATCCGTTGGACGGGCAAGGATCTCATGCAGGCGCTCATCGCAGTCTTTGGCGCCGGCACAGTCGCCGCGGGCCTGAAGATGATCTCCGGTGACAAGGGAGGCGACTCTCTGGCGGAGGCAGCGGGTCGGGCGGAGGCGGTACGGGGTCGTCCGGTGCGAAGGGCGGCTCTGGTGGAGACGGAGCGGGAGCCGCAAGTTGGGGCGGCTGCGGCAGAGGCGGCTCGCCGTGCACGGCTGGAAGCACTAAGAGAAAGGGCTCGCGCCAGGGCTCGCAAGGAATGGCGCAAGGGCGACAAGGAGAATCTCCCGAAATGCAAACCTGAGAAGGGCAGTAAATGGAACCGTGACTGGCGCAGCGGACCAGCTTTCGGCCACGCTTTCACGCGCCATGGTTCGGGTCGAAAGATCGGGCAAAAACTGATTGATCGCGCCCGGTGCGAAGGGGCCACAGGGTCAATGGCTAGATAATCCGAGCACCGCTGCCATCCTATACGCCTATCTCCGTGCAACCCTGGCAAGGGCAAGAAGAAGGTGATTCACATCTCGATTCCCCGCGGACTTGGACAGGTGATCAGGAGGGATGGATCAAAGATCACTAACGTGACCGGGCTAGAATAATCTTCTATCCGAACGGGGCAATAGATACGGCTTACCCGGTGAAGTTTCCTGAGAAGAAGAATCAACAGAAAGATAATTGGTGGTGATCGCGGAGAGGTTCAAAGAGGAATGTCTTGCGCTGCGATATACTGACATTCGAGCACGCTAGAAGTCGTGGTGCTTAGGGAGAGTTGATGTCCAAGGCCGTACAGTTCGGGGTCAGCTTTGCTTGCCCTCCTGTGGCGAGGCTGACCGCGGCGCTGGCGGGACTTCGGGCGGAGGCTCAAGCTGACAATGGCGTCCCGGTCGAGTGCGGCCCCGACTACCGATCAACAGTGATGACTGCCAGTCGAGTCCTCGAAGAGGCGGGCTGCGAGTTCGGTGTCAGCGGATTCGGCAATCCTTCTTGGGGAGTGGATGGATATGATATGTCTACCTTCTTTGAAGGGTTGTGGAAACTCCTCATAGGACTGTCAGAGTCCCGCCCCGCCGTTCTCGACTTCTATGCCCCCGGACTGGAGACGGAAATGCGTTTCGTCCCGAGGGGAGATTCTGTGGAAATATCTTGCAGTCCAGGTACGGATACCAGCATTGACTATGGAGTCGTGCACCTCGAGCGGTTGGATGTCACGCGGAGAATGTTCGGCGAGGTGGCCCGCGCATTCGCGATCGCACTGGAGGTGCTCGACGTTGACGCGTCAAATGCCGAGCCGTTCCTTTCATGGAAGCAATTGTCGGTCCAAGTCTAATGAGTTGTCTTGCCTGAAGAAGTGAAGTTCGGCCTGAATCTCACCGTGCCCCCTGCTGCGGGGGTGCGGTCGGCCATGGTTGCCCTCGACGCGGAGAAGCGAGCCGGCGGCGATCCATCATTCCTCCAGTTCGACGACGATTACTACCCGATTGTGATTACGGCCAGTCAAATCCTTGAAGCCGCTGGTGCTGAGTTCGTGATGAGCGGGTTCGGTAATCCTCGCTGGCCCCTGAAGATGTCCTATGACGTCTCTATGATCATTGAGGATCTGCCAGATCTCCTCGACGACCTGGCCGGAGGTGGTCCGGCGACTCTCGACATGTCGGCTCAGGGTGTCGCAGCAACACTGGTCTTTGAGCGGTCTGGTGACATCCTGAGTATCTCGTGCACTGATGCCGCGGCGAGATGGATCGACCTTGACATCGTCCATCACCTGCCTTTGGAGACCGTACGGCGGATGCTGAATGAGCTGGCCAACAGCTTCGCCCTCGCTAGAGATTATGGATCCAGAGGTCTCCAACCGGCCACCCTTCGCCCTTTGGAAAACACTTCGATGAGCGATGGGAAGGGAGGTTCACAAGTCATGAATCGCGCCACACTGCGTAGGCACAGAATCCCCCTCCTTGCTGCCATCGTGGTCGTCTGTGCCATCCTCGGGCCCTCTACCTCGTGCTGGGCGATGAGAAAGAGACGGCGCCTGTTGCGGTGAGGGAGATGTCCGGTTCACCGAAGCTGTGGGTGGGTGCCTCGCTCGACAAAGAGCGCCACTTCACTTATTTCGACACCGTATACGGGAAATGCTTGAAGGTTTCTATTCAGGCTCTTATCATGCGCGGCGCACATTTGGGTTTGATAGACGACCGACGTAAGTTGTCACTATTCAAGCAACTGTCGGCACGAGGCTGGAGGAAGTCCGAGCCCGCAACTGTCCATGCGGAACAGCCAATGCTGATGTGGAAACTACTCGCGGCAAAGTATGGCCGAAAGGGCATCTATTCCCGAGCAGGTGACCCGCTTGAAATCCAAGCCCACGTCCTACGGAGTATTGCCCCCGAACCGGCAGCTGCCTAGCGGCGAACGCCCGCACGTTCGGGCCGTAACAGACCGGCCCGGACACCCCCGCCGGAGCCGGCGCCTGGGTGAGGTGCCCGGCCGAGCACCGCCGCCGCATCAGATCGAACTGGACCTTGCGCAGCGTCACCGGCGGGACGTCCCACTGCTGGACCGGGGTGAACCCCTCACCAGGGGCGTTCGAATCCAGACACTCGCCGCAGGTCGAGCACTCGGCGGGCTCGACTGGCACTGTGTCAGCCAACTCCGAGACCGGCGCGAACTCCAGGCCCGAGCCCGGGTGTCCCCGCTGCCCACCGGGCTTGCGGTCCTTGGACCGTTCTCGCTGCGAGTTCGCCTTATGCCGCTTGGCCTTCGCCCCGATCGAATCAGCCGAGGGCGGCGTGGAGGAATTCGTCGAGTCCAGCCCCACCTGGCGCCGCAACGCCGCGTTCTGCTCCTCCACCAGGGCGATCAACCTGGCCCTGCTCAACCAGCAACTCGTCCTGACCAGCCAACTGATCCCGCTGCAACCGAATCAGCGTGTCCTGCGAAGCGATCAGCTCATCCTTGTCCGCCACCACCTGGCGCAGACGAGCGTTCACCGCACGAAGATCGGACACAAGCCAAGATCGTCCACGATTCCGAACGAAGATCAAGCCAGCACGTCACCCTGCGCATGGACGGCAGCATCATGTATGTCATTCACGCCGGGCTCCTGGTCAAGACCCTGCCCGCCCCGATCCCGCACGAGCTACGCGCCAAGCTCACCGGAGCACGCACCTCAACCACGCCGCTGCCTCCACCCCCGTCCCAACCCCGGCAGGCCATCCGGCGCATCGGAGCCGACGGAACCTTCTCCATCGCCCGCCAGAAACTCCGGCCAGGGATCGCCCACGCCGGCAAGACCGTCACCGTCATCATCGAGGAAACCTGCTTCCGCGTCCTCGATGGAGACGTCGAGATCTCCACCCACCCCCGCAAAGGCGGCCCCGTCACCCGCTACATCACCGACTCCCGCTAAAGCCAGACGGGCGCAGCTGCCTTTGCATTGAACGGTTGGTTGTGCGAGGGCAGCTCGCCTTCCCCAGATCGCCGTCGGCGGAACAGCATCCTCAGACGTGCATCGCACCGACCTGATACATCGAACGATCGACGGCATGATCATGCATTTGGAGGAGGGACCGGGACCGGCGCGGCGAGAGCATGATGGTCATGGTCCGCATCGAATCCCGCCGGACGCCGTCCACGGTGCTGATGACGAGCACCGGCATGACCGTGTTCGTGCTGGCTTTCATTTGGTTGCTGGTCACCGGCCACACCGAGATCGCACAGTCCGCCGACCCCGGCGCCACCAAGGCCTCCCTGTGGGCGGCGGTGCTGCCCCCGCTCGCCGCCGTGGCCTTGGCCCGGCTCGTGCCTCCCGCCCGGGAGGCTTTGGTGCCGCTCGCCGAGTTGCCGGGGACGCGCCTGCGACGGGAGGCCTGGGCACTGGTGTCGCTGGCTGTGCTGACGGTGGTGGCCCTCCCCGTGGCCGGCGGCGCGTCTCCGCTGGTCAAAGGGTTTCTGCTGCTGCCCGTATCGCTGATGATCTTCCGGATGACCCGGCGGGGCGGCCCGAAGGCCAGGGCCGTCCCTGCGCCAGTGACCTGGCTGGCACCGCTGCCCGCCGTCCTGGCTTGGTTCCTGCTGTCCCAGGTGAGCCCGCTGGCGGTCCCCCTGACCCAGGACCTGCCCGACCCGGTCACCCTCGCCATCGGCTCTCTGCTCACCCTGCTGACCGCCAGCGTGCTGGAGGAGATCTTCTACCGGGCCTGGCTGCAGACCCGGCTGGAGGTGCTGTACGGCAGATGGCCGGCCATCATGGCCTCATCCCTGCTTTTCGCCCTGATGCACTCCGCCCGGATAGAAGCCGACGCGCCCCTCCTGGGCCTGGCCACAGTCATCGCCTTCCAGGGCGTCTTCGGCCTCATGGTCGGCTACCTGTGGTCCCGCTACCGAAACATCTGGGCGATCATCCTCATCCACACCATCACCAACCTCGTCTACGTCCCCCTCCTGTTGGGCAACACATAGCTTCCCCTCCTGCCAACGACTGCGACACAGGTGATGTCGAAAACGCATTGTCCTTTTCGGGTGAACCACCCGTCACGGGGACGATCCCAGGTTCAGACACAGGCATTAACCGCCAGCCCTCACCTGGGACCGACAAGCATCCCGCGAGACACCGTCAAGCAGCTCCTAGGAACACTGCGTCAAGCATCTCCCCGGACCACACACGGGGAGTACTGAAAGGCCGTTGACACCCGCTGCTGCTGGACTGCAGCTGCCTCCTCGTCAAGGTCCTTCAGCAGCCCACCCAGGTGCTCCAGCCATGAAGACATTTCACGCCTCCGATCACCCTGATCCGACCAACATCAGCCAGCCTGTGCAGGCCCTGCCCAATCAGATCTCACCCTGCATGCTGATGCAGCTACTGTAAGTCGCAACTGGGGATAGCCTCGCAGAGACAATGCAGCAACCACCCAGCCCTGCAGCACACTGCAAGCCTTTTGGCCCCTGCAACAGCAGCCCCTGGACAGCCTGGGTGACTTCGCCAGAGGTCGTCGACTACCCCTGACCAAACTCGATCAGGTCGTCCACCGCCTGCCGCAGCCAAGCATTGAATCCATTTCATCCTCGGGTGGCTTGAGTGGCCGGGTGGTTCTGGAGGACGGCGATGGCTTTGACCAGGTGGCTGGCCTTGCTAGGGCTGCAGCGGAGTTTGGGCAGGGTGCGCCATGACTTGAGCTGCGCGTTGGCCCGCTCGCCGGGGCCGCGGAGGCGGGCGTGGGCCCGGGTGGCCTGCTTTTGCACCGCGGGCCGGGCTTGTTCTTGCCTTTGTTAAGAGTGCCACCCGACCCCGTCGACGCCGACATCAAAGCCGACTGCATGGATAATCGAGCGCGCTCCTGCGCCGCACCTCACGAGCACTGAAGGAAAACACGCTGTGTCATCAACCAGACAGGGCAAGCTTAAAGTTCACCTGTCTACCGCCGGAGCCGGACTGTTTGATCAACGTGACCCTGTATGGCCCTACGACTGCACTTTTTCCTTGTACAAGTCGGGTATTTATGCCGTTAAACGTGAAGACCAACGCCGACTGCTCCCGATCACCCCGGATCTGCACTAGAGCTGCACCAGCGCAGCTTACGAAGAGCCCGTCTGAATTTTCCGGAATTTGCGGGTTATCGCCTTGGGTCGTGGAGGCGCCAGTACCCAGGTGGATGGCGAACGCACACCTACCTGGAGTTTCCGGCGTGCTTGTCGCCGTGGTGGTCGTAGCGTTCGACGACGGACTCGGGGCAGTCGAGACAGAGGTCGCCGCGGATGTCGGCTGAGCCGGAGACGTAGGGCTTGTCGCAGGTTCGGTAGCGAGATCTGAGTCGCAACCAGCGAGTAGGACCGGCGCTGCGGACAAAGCCGCAAGGGTGGCGCGCCATTCACACCAGCCCGGCCGAGGCTCGAGAAGGGGCATGGTCGGATACTAAAGGCTGTCCCGTAACTACGGGTGATCTTGATCGTTGACCACCGCGGGGAGCGGGTGATCAGCGCAGACCAGGTTGAGTGGGTGCCGGTGTTTCACCGGTCTGACGGTGCGGCAGTTCCGCAAGCTGGTCCGGATCGTCGCACGCCGGGGTGGAGAGCAGACCGGGACGGGCCGGCGGCGCAGTGTACTACCGGACCAACCTGACGTTGCGGCAGGTCGCGCTGCTGTTGGGAGTGTCGAGGTCAGCCGCGCACCGGGTGGTCGACCACCTCGCGCCGCTGCTGGCAACTGGCCCCGGTGGCCGGGCAGCACGGTCCGGACACGGTGCTGATCGTGGACGGCGCTTTGGTGCCCACCCACGACCGGACCGTCACTGCGCCGTCCAAGAACTACCGGTACTGGGTGAACATGCAGGTCGTCCTCGGCGTCAATGGGACGCCGAACCCGGCTGGTGGTCGCGGTCGGACGGCCTGTGCCTGGCAGCCTAGACGCCAGCCCCGGCACGCCAGCAGGCTTTCGCGCTCCTGCCTGCCCAGAGCTCTACGAGCGTGAGGTGTCCGCCGCAGGTCCCGCTGGCACCATGGTGGCCTTCCAACTCGACACCTTCCACCGGGCACCGCCTTGACCCGTCCCGGCGGCGCGCGCTTCACCATGCACGTCAACTACCGGCGCGCGGAAGCCGAGTGGAGCCATCGTCAGGCCTGGGCAGTACAGCGTCCAGCTGCCTTCCCCAGCGGGCCCGGGCCAGGCGTGGTCCCACTCCAGATGCAGCAATACCCCGGCGTCCTCGTTCAACCACCTCGGGGGAACGACCGACTTCACTGACCCCAGAAGCCTCACAGTTACCGATCAGTCGCCCGTCGCGACATGCCGGTCGTTCCCAAGATTCCCGACAGAGTCAGGCAAGGGGCAGGCTGAGCAAACGACGCCGCGGGCTTTGCTTCATGCTGCGAACCGCACCGTCACCCCCTATCAGGGCCTTTATTGAAATGGCCCCTCCCGCCGCTCCGCCTGATTTTTCTTAATCGAGGCTCGAGACTTCTCCTCCAGCCGCGGGCCAAACATTATCAGGACTATACCTAGCAAAGGAAGCGAAAGTATTCCGCCGAGTTCGTCCACAGGGATTTCCCTCTTGGGATATCCGTGAGTGGCACCGATCTGCTCGGATTTTTTCTTGATCGCCTGCTCGTCTACGTCGCTCAGGCCGTCCGATGCCAGCGAATGGGCTAGATCTGTTATCTGATCGACCTCGTGCTTCTCCCATGGCCCGGGGGCCACGGCAGAACTTGTCCCTCCGCAGGCCAATTGACCGCCCGATTGCCGATCAATGGTTAGCGTATCGTTGACGGAGCTGCATGAGTTTCCCGAGTCTCCATACTCCACCCGATAAGGCTGATCGATCTTAATGTACTGCAGGCCAGCTATCAAGAGGGGGATAAAGGTCATGGTATAGCCGATGATCAAGATGACGGCATGCTCTTTCTTGTACGGACGACGACGAAGGCGAAACAGCCGCATGGTGCCCTCTTGTGGATCGCTCACGGTGGAGAGTGATCGAACCAACCCTCAAACGGGATCATCTTCCCCTTCACCTGTCATGGGGCTCGACATCTCCAATAGTCAGGTTCTACGACCATGTTCCCATTGCATGCCTTTGACTGCCGCCGGAACTCTTCACGATCGACGATGGCCCAGAGGATCAGTGGCCCCGGGACCGCCGACCCGGACGCCTGGGGCGGCGCGCCCGGCGGCGCCCCCAGGGCTCCGGCGTTCTCGCGTTATGTCTGATTCGGGGCAGAACCACCGCGTTGCTCAAGCCAGCCGAGGATGAAATGGGGTCATTGAAGTCGGGGAAACACACTCGCTGCTCCCAGTCAGGACTCGCGAAGTCGTGGATCACCGCCACGTCTCTCCGGTCCAGATCCCAGGCCGCAACATCATCGTTGTCCTGACGTTCGGCGAAGGGCACCAGACGACGTTCCCGATAGCGACCCGCGAGCCCCGCTGACCTCCAGCGAAGCCGCTCACCTGCAACAATCTTCCAGGGCTCCAACCTAGTGAGCCCCGAGTTCAACCACCCGGGACAAACTCCGCCGGATAACTGAAGCCCTCGGGCATATCCGCCCTGGAGAGAAGACCCACCACCACCGATTCCCCCGAGAACTTGCTCCGTGACCGGCTGGACACCAGAACCAACCGTAGTAGGCCGTGTCGCGCTGACCATGCAGGCGCATGCCGCTGGATGCAGGCTATGAGGGCCCACGGTGCAAAGGACCAGATCCCACACCGTCCTCGTGCTGAGCGACAGCAGGAACCGAAGCACGCAGCCGGCCGATGACGCGCAGTACCTCTTGGCGATGCTTAGCCGACTTCAGCCAGGCTGGCAGTTTGGTCAGCATGCTGTTGGTGTCTGAGCCGCGCTCGCGAAGGCGGGCCGCGACGTAGGCCTCCAGCAGATCGAGGTGACGCATGTTGTAGGCCCACAGCACCTGTCCGCAGCTGTCAGCTCGAAGCCAAAGCGGAAGCCTGAAGTAGGGGTCCACCGACGCCCCGATCAATGTGCTCGCCGGATAACCGTCCCTGAACAGCCCGCATGACGGGCAGCGCAGACGGCGCCGGGATCTGACCGACCCGTCGTCGGCTTTCACGTGTTCGGGCTCCCCGAGCTGGGCGAGCACCACCGCGTACCCATCACAACCAGGACACCGCACCAGCACCTCATCTGTGAACTCATGCGACCAGCTCGAAGGATCACGAAAACGACTGGTGTCCTGCTCGTTCGCCCGCGTGAGCCTGAACCTACTCGGTGACCTCACCTGCCGGGAGACGATCAATCCTACGACGGGAAGCGATCTCCAAGGCAGCCATTAAGACCAGGTCAGCGCCACTCGTGAACACCCCACCCAAGGGGTCTTCCACGAGGCAGTCTGGCGCAAGAGCCGACGTTCCCTCGCCGCCGGTGAATGCGTCGAAGCGGCCTTCCTGCCCTCGATCCAGATGATCGGCGTGCGTGACAGCAAAGCCCCGGCCACAAGCGTGGTGATCCTCCCCGTCCGACAGCTGGCTTCAGTTTTCGGCACCGGATCAAGCAAGGCCATCTCGACCTGGCCCAGCTCGCCAGGCCGGGCGCCACCTCGGCCGGCCAATAGGCCCTCGCCGGCATCCAGCAGTCGATTCCGCCAGGCTCGGGTGAGGCATCGTTCACTCGCCAAACGCGGACGGGGGGTGTTGCCTGGGCGTTGCCCAGCGCGGGCAACACCCCCGTGCTGTCAGCTCGCCGCGCACCTGTTGACCAACATGGCGCAACAGGCCGTACACCTGTCCATCCTGCGCCCGCGTTCACTTGCGAGGATGGGCACCAGGCATCTGCTTTCCCTGGAGTTAGTCAGTGGTGTGCGATATCTCCTGGCCACGACCGGCGCTCGGCAGGAACTGAAGAGCTTGGGCCTGACCACGCGGCGGACAGCGTCGGCGCCTTCCGCAGATCGGTGACTTCCGAGGGTCGGTGGTGTCGCCCCTTGTTGAGGGAGGTTTACTTCCGCTCGGCGAGGGTCTCCGCGGCGGCGAGCATGACGCGCCCGTATTCCTCGTTGGACAGCGCGACCTCAAGGCCCAGCAGCATGGCCCAGGCGACCTGGCGGGCTTCGTCGATGTCGTCGATGCCGAATCTGCGGCACAACGCCCTGCTCAGATAGTCACGATGAAGTCGCAGCACAGGCCGGGTGTTGCGGGACCGTTCCTGGACGGCCTCCTTCGCGCAGCTGATGATCTCGGCGTAGGCGCCCCGCCCGATGAGGTCATGCAACAGGTTGAGCTGTATGCAGGCTGCGCGGAGCTTCAGTGGCCAGCGTCCGCATTCGCCGAATCGCCGTTCCATCGAGCGGGTCAGGCTCGCGCGCTGCAAGGCCCGCACCGTCACATTAACCGTCATGGCGCCAGTGTGATCATGATGGCGCTGTGGTCGGCTGTCCTCACGCCGACAGCCGAGGGAAACCTTTCCTTCTCTTCGCCGCCGCTCTACCTGGGAGCCGGTGGGCGGAGTTCTGCCAGCTGGTCCCCAGACCGCCGGGCGCGGCCGAGGCCCTGGCACAGGTCAAGGACGAGCTCCGCCAGGTCACCGGCTGGCTCACCCGCCACCCCGACTCCCTCACCGAAGACGAGCAGCCCCAGCTGAAGGCCATGCTGAAACGCTGCCCCCAACTGCAGGCCGCATCATGTTCGAACGTTCGCCACAATGCTCACCCACCTCACCGGCCAGCACCTCCCGAAGTGGATCAATGATGTCCGGGCCGCCGAGCTGCCCGGCCTGTCGTCTTTCGCGGGCGGGCTCGAGCAGGACCTCGACGCCGTCATCCAAGGCCTGACCAGCCGCTGGAACTCCGGCCCGGTCGAAGGCCGCGTGAACCACATCAAAATGATCAAGAGGCAGATGTTCGGACGAGCCGGGCTACCACTCCTCCGCAAACGGGTGCTCCTCACAGCGGCCTCGTCGGCCTGCACAACGACACTCGCCCACCACGACCGGCCGTGATAGCAAAGCCCGGACCATGACCGACGACCGCATGCGGAAGGAGCGACGATGAGCGACCCAACCTCCCTGGCGCCCACCACCGGCAGCAGTTGTTACGTGCTGGAGGTGAACTTCGCCGGGCAAGTCAGCTGGGACCTCTTCTTCGTCTACAACCAGCGCGACCACATCCGGGCCCTGCTCCGCGACATGTTCTTCGACAACCACGACCCCGACACGGTGGAAATGCACCGCTCCCAGTGCTCACAGGGCTATGAGACCCATCAGCTCTGGGTCATCGAACATGGCAGGCGAACCCGGCACATCGACCTGCAGCCCCTCATCCACATCCCCGACTCCAACAGCGATGACTGCGAGATCGACTGGAACGCCTTCGACGCCGCAGTCCCCGCCACACTGCAAGGTCCGCCTCTGCACCACGGCGAGGAACTCCAGCTTCAGAACGCCCGAAAAGACTTCACCGGCAGCCAATTGCTGGCCTTCCACCCAGACAACCTCCTCACCTACGGGATACAGCTGTGGGGAGACCACGGGCTCTCAGACGAACCCCGCTACGTCTACACCGACCCAGACCCATGCCCCTGACCCACGCTCCCTCAGGCCAGTTTCCGTCACGAAATGGATGCTGTTGGTGATCTTTGATGTGTGTCGGTACGGTGCGGCGTTGCTGGCTGGTCGGTGACGTGGGTCCCCCTGTGTCGGGGGCTGGTGCAACAGGGGCGTGGGCTGGTGGGTTGGTAGGGCCGGGGAAGCTGTGTCATCGACGAGTGTCAGGTGATGGCAGTGGCGATGGGACGTGGGCCGGGATCGGGGATTCCGGCGGAGACGGTGCGGACGGCGTGGGCGGCCAATCCGGCCGGGACTGCGGCGATGTGGATTCGTGATCGGTTGGCGGGGCTGTTCACCGACGACGACTTTGCCGGTTGGTATCCGGTCGATGGGCGGCGGGGCCTGTCGCCGGTGATGCTGGCGCTGGTGTCGGTGTTGCAGTACGCCGAGAACCTGACCGATCGGCAGGCCGCGCTGGCGGTGCGGTGCCGGATCGACTGGAAGTACGCCTTGGGGCTGGCGCTGACCGACCCGGGGTTCGATCACTCGGTGCTGAGTGAGTTCCGGGACCGCATGGCCGAAGGTGACCGGGCCGATGAGCTGCTGGCGGTGATGGTGGATCGCCTGGTGGCGGCCGGGCTGGTGAAACGGCGAGGGCGGGTGCGCACCGATTCCACCCATGTGCTGGCCGCGGTGCGGCGCTTGAACCGGGTCGAGCTGGTGGGTGAGACGCTACGCGCCGCGCTGGAGGAGTTGGCCGGCGCCGCTCCTGAGTGGCTGGCCGGGCTGATCACACCAGAGTGGGCGGACCGCTACGGCCGTCCGATCCGCTATGACCGGCTGCCCCGCGGCGGGGACGAACTGGTGGCCTGGGCACTGCGGACCGGCAAGGACGGCATGCGTTTGCTGTGCGCGATCTACACCGCCGGGGCACCGCCACGGCTGCGCGAGCTGCCGCAGGTCCAGGTGTTGCGGCAGGTGTGGGTCCAGCAGTACTGGACCCAGGAGAACGGCGACCTGGCCTGGCGAGGTCCCAAGTCCACGCGGGACCGGCAAAGCCGCCGGAACATGCCCCGCCGGGCACCGACCACCGCGTCCGACGGCCGGCCTGATCCCGTCTCGGCCCGGGTGCCGTGGTCGGGCATGGAGATCGTCACCCCCCACGATCCTGAGGCCCGCTACTGCCGCAAGACCGGCCCCACCGCCAGCTCGGCGAACAAGGCCGAGTGGATCGGCTACCGCGACCACCAGAGCGAGACCTGCGACGGGGACGGCCCCAACGTCATCGTGCACGTGGCCACCCGGCCGGCCCCGGTGCAGGACATCGACGCCCTGGACGACATCCACGCCGGCCTGGCCGCCTGCGGTCTGGCCCCGTGCGAACACTTGGTCGACGCCGGCTACGTCACCCCGGCCACCATCCACCACGCAGCCCTCACCTGGGGCATCACCCTGATCGGCCCGGTCCGGATCGATCCACGCGCCGCCGAACGCCCCGGCTTCACCAAGGCTGATTTCCAGATCGACTGGCAAGCCCGCACCCTCACCTGCCCCCGCGGGATCACCAGCCCACCCTGGAAACCCACCGCCCTGGACGGCCAGCCACACGTGTCAGTGCTGTTCCCCCGCAAGGCATGCCGGGAATGCCCCGACCGACTCGCCTGCACCGGCAACACCAGCGGCAAGGGCCGCCACATCGCCCTGCTCCCGCGCCCACTCCAAGAGATCCAGACCCAGGCACGAGCCGAACAGCAAACCCCGCAATGGCAGACCCGCTACGCCCTCCGCGTCGGATGCGAGGCCACCGTCTCCGAAACCGTCCACGCCCACGGCCTGCGACACTGCCGCTACCGCGGCCTCGCCAAGACCCACGTCCAGCATGTCCTCACCGCCGCCGGAACCAACATCATCCGCCTCGCCGACTGCTACCCACCCGGCACCACCCCGGACCGGCCACCCCGTCCGATCAGCCCGTTCCAGCAGCTCTGCCGACGGCTCTCAACCCCGGCCCTCGAATGACCCCTGAAGATCACCAACAGCATCAGAAATGTGGGCCAGATCCCGGAAAATTAGTCCGGTCAACAGGCCGGCGCCGGCCGCCCTGGCAGCCGACCGCGACGGTGACCGGTCCGGCCATGGGGCCCGCCAGGTAGGCCAGCACCATCACGGTGAGGGCCTCGGTCAGGACCGGGATGCTGGGGGTGGCCAGCACTGCGGCGCGCACCGGCTCGTCCAGTGCGGTGAGGTGGCGAAGGTCGGGGGAGATGTGCTGGTCGCGCAGGTCGATCGTGATGTGCGCGGGCGGCGGAGCGCCGTGCAGGTAGCCGAACGTGTGGATGTGCACTTCGTGCCGCGATGCGATCAGTCCTCGTTCACTGGTGCGCTCACGCGATGACCCCGCTCCTCAGCAGCGTCATCAGCTGATCCGCCGCGGCGCGGGCCCGGTCGGTGATCTCCTGGTCGGACGGCTCCCGGACGCCGTGCAACGCGTCCTCGAAGAAGTCCCTGCCCAGCATCGCCACGAACGTCGCCGCCGCCGACCGCGGATCTCCGACCTTCCAGCCCTGACTCGCAGTCCAGTGGCCGAGGTACTGACCCAGGACGTGCACCCGCACTTCCATGACCTGCCGGTAGCGATGCCCCAGCTCAGGGAAGCGAGGGGCGTCCCGCGTCACCACCCGGTAGAGCGCCAGCTCGGTCGGCGACAGCACCCGCCGCAGATAGTCCACGCCCGCCAGCGGCAACGCCACGTCCGGCGGCTCGGTGAACCACGGCAGGTCCGCATGCTCGCCATCCAGGCTCTCGGGATCCAGGCCCTCGGGCGTCGCGCAGGCGTCCTGCATGACGGCGCTGAACAGGTCGTCCTTGCCGTCGAAATGCCGGTAGACAGTCTTGATCGAGACGCCCGCGGCCGCGGCGATGCGGTGCACCGACGTCTCGGCGTATCCCGTGTCGAGGAACGCCTCGCGCGCGGCGTTCACGATCGCCGTCCGTTTGCGCTGCATGAGCTGCGCCTTGGGGTTGTCGTCCGACCAGCTTCGCATGGGCCTCTCCGCGGGGGCGCGTTTGACACCAGCATACGACAACGATCATTGTCGTACGTGCGACAACGGTCATTGTCGTATCCTGCTGCACCCCCCGTTGAGAGGAAGTCCCGACGATGAACTGGACGGCCGAACAGATTTCCGACCAGACCGGCAGGACCTTCGTCGTCACTGGCGCCAACAGCGGCCTCGGCCTGGCGACCACCCGGGCGCTCGCCGGCAAAGGCGCCCACGTGATCCTCGCCGTACGCGATCAGGCCAAAGGCCGCTGCGCCGTCGCGGACATCACCGCCGCCCTGCCGGACGCCCATCTCGAGGTGCGCCATCTCGACCTGGCCAATCCGCACTCGGTGCGCGCCTTCGCCGACCGGCTGCGCTCCGACCTCGGACGCCTGGACGTGCTGATCAACAACGCCGGCATGATGGCGCCGCCCCGGACGCTCACCCGGCGAGGCCACGAAGTGCAGTTCGCCGCCAACCACCTTGGCCACTTCGCGCTCACCGGCCTGCTGCTCGACCTGCTGGCCAAGGGGAACGACCCCCGCGTCGTCACGGTCACCTCGGCCAACCACCGGAAAGCGCGGATCTTCTTCGACGACCTCACCGGCGAACGCGCCTACTCGCCCATGAAGTTCTACAACCAGTCCAAGCTCGCCAACGCCGTCTTCGGCTGGGAACTCCACGCACGGCTCACCACCGCCGGCAGCCCGGTGCGCAGCGTGCTCGCCCACCCCGGCTACACGTCCACCAACCTGCAGACCGGCACGCCGACCCGCATGGTGAAGATCTTGTACGGCCGCGTCCTCAGCTCGCTCGCCCAGTCCCCTGACCAGGGCGCGCTACCCCAGCTGTACGCGGCCACCGCTCCGGACGCGCACAGCGGGGACCTCATCGGCCCCGACGGCATCGCCGAGCTGCGCGGCGCGCCCAAAAAGCTCCAACTGGCCCCCACCGCCACCGACCCCGAGACCGGCCGCCGCCTGTGGGAACTGTCCGAGCAACTGACCGACCTATCAATCCTCTGAGGAGGGCCAGACCGTTCCAGCAAGACCTCTACCCCGTGAAGAAGTCGATGAGGGCGCGGGCGATCTGGCCGGGGGCGTTCTCCGTGGGGATGTCGTCGGGGCTCATTCGCCGAGTGCGACGTACTGGGCCAGGCCGCTGCCGAACAGCCCGAGGGCGGCCTGGTTCAGCGTGGTGACCACCGACCGGTAGGCGGTGTGCTGGTCGGCGGTCAGGGTGATGTCCTGGTCGTCGGGGACGGCGGCGATCGTCTCGATCAGCGCGGCCTCGGCCGGGGTGAACCGGGCGGGTGTGGTGAGCAGGTCGGCCAGGCGGCGGGCGGCCGTCGTCAGCCGCTCCAAGGGGCTGCGGTCGCCTCTGGTCTCCCACGTTTCGGCGTCGAAGTGCTGCTCGGCCGCCTCCACCACCGCCTCATGCCCGCGGCCACTCTCCTCCAGCGTGGTGGCCAGCGAGTCCAGGACCGCGATGTCGCCGGCGTCGAGCTCGATGACGCGCAGCGGCGCACGCTCAACCGGCTTGCCGGCCGGGGCAGAGCCCTTCCCGGTGGCCGGGGAGTACAGGCTGCCGGTCCGCCCGGCTTTTCGGGCCCGCTCGCCCTGGGTGTCCAGGATCGGGGTGAGGACGCGCTGCAGGGCGCGCAGCGCGTACCCGCCGCTGATCGGGGTCCCGGTAGCAATCGCCGAAAATCCAACGGATATGGGCCTGGCCTGTGGCGATGGGCGTCCTGGTGAGGTCAGGTCAGGTCGCTGACCGCCGCTCCGAGGGCAATCCGGTCCCGGCTGCCGGACGGTCACCCAGCGCCGAAACCCCGCCGACGACGAGCAAGGCGCTCCACCGCGCGGCTGCCATCCGCATGGGCGCCGTCGCGCTCGGCGATTGCTACCGGCACCCCCTAATGGATCATGGATGGGGCAGCGGTTCGAAGGTGAGAACTCCCGGGCAGAGCCGATGATCGTAGAAGATCACTTGAGGCCCCTACCCCTGAGTGGTGATCGTGGGTCAGGGCTGGAGCGCGGGGAGAAGACCGCGCACAAGGTCGGCGGCCTCGGTCTCGAGAAAGTCGGGCCCTTGGGTGAAGTAACGCAGGAATCCCTGCTGGAAGCAGGCGCCCATCAGCAGCGCCGCGATCGCGTCCGGGTCGGTGCCAGCCGACACGCGGCCAAGGTCCTGTTCGGCGCGCACATATCCGGCAAGCGTGGTGACCGGGTGCTGCGGGCCCGCGCCGTACTTGCTCAAAGACTCGCGGGCGGCGGCCATGAGGCGGGGCTGGGCCACCAGCGATGCCATCATCGGGAAGGCATGCCGGTAGAACCGCAGCCCGGCATGGGCCACCGCCACCAGGTTGGCCTCCACGGTCTCCTCGCCGGGGACGGGGGCCGCCGAGAACTGCGGCGTCCGCTCCCGCAGCACATGCAGGAGGATCTCCTCCTTGTCACGGAAGTGCTTGTAGAGCAGCGCCTCGGAGTAGCCGGCGGCACGTGCGATCTCCTTGGTCGTGGCGTGCGCGACGCCCCGCTCGCGCATGACCGCGGCAGCCGCGTCCAAGATCCGCTCTCGTGCGCTCATGATCTCCCTTGACAGGTGAGTGAACACTGACCACTCTAGGGGTGAGTAAATTTTCACTAACCCCAGGGAAGCGCCATGAAGATCACGGTTTTCGGAGCGACCGGCGGCACCGGTGTCGAGGTCGTGCGTCAGGCCCTTGACGCCGGGCACGGCGTGACCGCGGTGGTCCGTGACACCTCCCGCCTGCCCGCCGAACTGCGCACACGCGCCGAGATCGTCGAGGCCAACGTGATGGACCCCGACGCTGTCGAGGAGACCGTCAAGGGCCGAGACGCCGTCATCAGCACGATCGGCACGCGCGACCTGCGCAGCCCGACCAGTGTGTGCACCGACAGCACCCGCAGCATCATCGCCGCGCTGCGGGCCACCAGCGGCAGCGGCCGACTGGTGATCGCCAGCAACAGCGCCATGGCCCCCGGTCGAGGCGACGACCCCTTCACCCGCTATCTCGTCAAGCCGGTGATCCTGGCCCGGCTCCTCAGGCACATGATCAACGACATGCGGCAGGCCGAACAGTTGGTGCGCGCCTCCGACCTCGCCTGGACAATCGTCCGGGCCGGACGGCTCACTGACCGTCCGGGCAAGGGCACCTACCGCAGCATGGTCGACAGAAACGTCCTCGGCGGATTCCAGATCACACGAACCAACTTCGCGACCGCGATCCTGGACGCCTCCAGCGACCCGGCCTCGGCCGGTCATGTCGTCTCGGTCGCCAACTAACGATCCAAGCACCCTCACTGCGGAGGAGCCGCACCCGTCACCTTCCGCGGTGAGTACCGGTACGGGGCGTCCGGAACCGACGACGCCACGAATATCAAGTGGAAATCCAGCAATTCTGCGGCATCGACGACCCCAGGCTCGACAGTCTGGTCATCGACTTCCGCGAACTTGACTACCAGTGGGGCGACGACCTGAGCATCCACGGGGCATGGTGGCTCCTCGTCTCGGACAGTCCCGTTCTGGTGGTGGTATCGCCTGACTCGCTTCGCGCCTACGCCGGAGTACTCAACGGGCAGCGCATCCGCACCGACTTCCACGAGGCGCTGGAAGAAGTCGAAGCCTACCTCCAACGCACCTGAGACCGTTGTGCAGACCGATGCGCTTCCACAGCGAAGACGGTTTTCCCGGCCGTAACCGGGAAACGATCAACCTTCCCGCAGGAAGCGATCATCGCAGCCGTCCTATCAGTGCTGGCAGAGCCAACTCGTGAACACCCCACCCAGGAACGCAGGTCAAAGGCCACCGTGTCGCCAGGCTGTTCGTCCTGCTCGATGCGCAGCCAATCGCCGGCCTCACGATTGACGCCGTCGCCATCACAGAGCACCGGGTGGACTCGGGATCGCGCTCCGCTGCCCCTCCCCGTGACCAGCAAGGTTGCCGAGCTCATCTGGCTTTGACACTTGACCAAGAAATGCTTGACGAGTGTCCGGATTTATCTTGACATATGTCAAGACGGCGGCTGTGATGGGGCTCACCCGAATCACCGGGGTGGTGGTCTCTGAGCGATGGAGCTGTCATGGCAAATCTTGATCTGTCCGGCCGGCGGGCCCTGGTCACCGGCGGTGCCCAGGGCCTGGGTGAAGGCATGGCGGTGGCACTGGCCGCCGCAGGCGCGAAGGTGCTGGTGGGCGACCTGCAGGATGACCTGGGAGCCAAGGTCGTCGAGTCGCTCGGCGACGGGCATGCGTTCACGCACCTGGACGTCACCGATGACGCGGGCTGGGCGGGTGCGGTTCAGACGGCAGTCGACCAGCTCGGTGGCCTCGACATCGTGGTGAACAACGCCGGCGTCGAGATCACCAGCCTGTTCGCCGATCTCGACCCCGGCGCGGCGCGCAAGCAGCTCGAGGTCAACCTGCTCGGCACGGCCCTCGGGATCAAACACGCCTTCCGGACGATGCGCCCCGGTGGCGCCGCCGGCAACGGCGGCGTGGTCATCAACGTCGCCTCGGTGGCGGCGACGATCGCCTTCCCCGGCATCGGCGTCTACTCGGCGACGAAGTCCGGCGTCGACCGGCTCACCCGTGTCGCGGCCATGGAGTCGGGTCAGCTGGGGTACGGCGTCCGCGTCAACTGCATCTACCCGGGGCTCGTCCCGACCGCGATGGGTGCCGGCTTGGCCAACGACGTCGCCGCGATCGGACTGTTCCCCTCCGCGGAGGACGCCGTGGCCGCCGTTGTCGGTCAGACGCCGTCCGGCCGTCTGGGCGAGGTGACGGACATGGCCGACGCCGTGGTGTTCCTGGCCTCGGACGCCGCCCGGTTCATCAACGGTGCCGGCCTGCCGGTCGACGGCGGAATGGGGATGTGACCATGACCAAGCCTGTCGTCGTGTACGGCGCCTCCGGCTACACCGGACGGCTGATCTGCGAGTACCTCCGCGAGTTCAACGTCCCGTTCGTCGCCGCCGGCCGCGACTCGTCCAAGCTCAAGGCGTCGATGGACTCTCACGTCGCCGGCATCGAAACCGCCGACTACGAGGTGATCGAGGTCCCGCATTCGGTCGAGGCGTTGAGCGAGCTGTTCGCCGGCGCTTCGGTGGTGTGCAACACCGTCGGCCCGTTCAGCACGTACGGGCCCGAGGTTGTCGAGGCGTGCCTGGCCACCGGCACCCACTATCTCGACACCACCGGGGAGCAGGACTGGCTGATCACCTGTGATGAGAAGTACGGCGCCGACTTCGCCGCTGCCGGAAGGCTTCTCGCGCCCGGGATCGCCCAGATGTACACCACCGGGGAGATCGCGGCCGAGCTGTGCCTGGAGACGCCCGGCCTGGACACGCTCGACATCGCCGTGTTCTGGGGTGGCAGCCCGACGATCGCCTCAACGCTGACCATCCTGGTGAACGCGGCCCTGGCCGGCGCCTATTACCTGGAGCAGAACACCTACCAGCCGTGGGACCCCGATGCCGGGCTCTACCAGCTGGCCATCCCGGGCCAGCACGAGCTGGCGCTGGCGCTGCCCTGGGGAGGCACCTCGCACCCGGTCTGGTACCGGCGCGATCCACGGGTCGCCAACGTGAAGGTGCTCGGCGGAGTCTTCAACAAGCCGCTGATGCAGGGTGTGCCCCAGATCGTGGCGGCCGCCGTCGAGGCCACCAAGGACATGCCGCCCGAAGAGCAGTACCAGGCGCTGACCGCGACCGCGGCGCAGGTGATGAACCAGATGCCACCACGCGAGAACCCTCGGATCAACAAGTCGCTGGACTCCGTCCACGCCTCGGGACCGCTCGGTCGCGCACACTGTGTGATCCACGGGAACTCCAACTACAAGCAGACCGGTCTCCTGCAGGCCTATGCGGCCTACTCCCTGCTGCAAGCCGAACCCCGGCGGACCGGCTTCGCCTCGGGCTGTCAGGCGTTCGGGTATCACACGCTGCTCGGGCAGCTGACTGCGTTCGGACTCGTGCGCCCGCCTGCGGTGACGGTAGAGAACTGATGAGGCTCGCCGACTACCTGGACAAGGGCTTCTCGATCGGGCCATCTGCACCCTGCCTTACCGTGGGGGACGAGGTCCGGTCGTACGCCGAGGTGCGGGAGATGAGCTTCCGCGTCTCGGCGGCCCTGACCGCACGCGGCATCGGCCCCGGCGACCGGGTGGCGGTGCTCTCGGCCAACGACCCGACGGCCTTCACCTGTGTCTTTGGGATCAGCCGGGCCGGAGCGGTGTGGTGCCCGATCAACCCCCGGAACGAGGCCGCCGAGAACCGTGAGCTGCTGGACCTCATCGGCTGTACGGCCCTGATCTTCCAGGGGTCCTTCGCACCGTTGGTGGAGCGGATCCGCGGCGAGCTGCCCGGCCTGACCACTTTGGTGTGCCTGGACGCCGCCGTGGGCGGGGCCCTGAGCTGGCCGGAGTTCCTCGCTCTGGGGGACGGCGCCGTCGAGTCCGCCGGGGCCGTCGAGTCCGCCAGGGCCTTCGACTCCGCCAGGGCCGACGATCTGGCCATGATCGTCGGCACCGGCGGGACGACGGGACGCCCCAAGGGGGTCGAGCTCACCGGCCGGAACCTCGAGACGATGACGGCCATCACCCTGATGAGCTACCCCTTCGCCGGCCGGCCCGTCTACCTGGCGCTGGCGCCGCTCACGCATGCGGCCGGCGTCCTCACCTTCCCGATCCTGGCTCTCGGCGGTGAGATCGTCATCATGCCGGCGCCGGACGTCGGCGGCTTTCTCTCCTCCATCGAGCGCCATCGGGTCACGCACGCCTTCCTGCCACCGACCCTGATTTACATGGTGCTGGCCCACGAAGGGCTCGACGGCACGGACCTCGGCTCCCTGCAGTGCTTCTGGTACGGCGCGGCGCCGATGTCGTCCGCCCGCCTGCAGGAAGCGCTGGAGCGGATCGGGCCGGTCATGGCGCAACTGTTCGGCCAGACCGAGGCCCCCATGATGATCGCAACGATGGCTCCGGCCGACCATTTCCACGCCGACGGATCCGTCGCGACGCAACGGCTTTCGTCGGCCGGCCGCCCGTCGCCACTGGTCACTCTGGCGATCATGGGTGCCGACGGCGCCCTTCTCCCGCCCGGCGAAACCGGTGAGATCGTCGTTCGTGGTTCGCTGGTGATGCGCGGCTATCACCGGGATCCGGCCGCCAGCGCCGAAGCCGGCCGATACGGGTGGCACCACACCGGGGACGTCGGCTACCTCGACGACGAAGGCTTCCTCTTCATCGTCGACCGGGCCAAGGACATGGTGATCACCGGCGGCTTCAACGTGTACTCCACCGAGGTCGAGCAGGCAGTCATGCAGCACCCCTCCGTCCAGGACTGTGCCGTCATCGGGCTGCCCGACGACAAATGGGGAGAACGGGTCACGGCCGTGATCCAGACGCGCCCCGGCGTCACCGTGGACCCTGCCGAACTCCAGGCGTTCGTCAAGGCCCGGCTGGGCAGCGTGAAGACGCCCAAGCAGGTGGACATCTGGCCCGACCTCCCCCGCTCCAAGCTGGGAAAGGTGCTCAAGCAGGAGATCAAGAAGGCACTCAGCGACAGTCCCTGACAAGGACGCCATGACCGCCGGCTTCAATCCAGCTCACCGGCCGCGTCGGCGTCCGCGATGAGCTCGCCAGGCTCCGGTGCCCAGGCTCTGGGCGCCCCGCTCCACCGTCACCATCGGCTCGGGCGCCTCCTGTGGCGGATGAAACGTCACGCGAGCATGCGGGGCACGACGCAGCGAACCTGATCGCTCAATTGGTCCAGGACGCCCGATGCGCCCGGGTAGGCCAGGAGGGCCTGCTGGAACAGGCCGTCCAGCATGCCGTACGCCGTGCCGGGCTCCAGAGCGAGCTCGCGACCGGAGAGCTCCGCATACCGGGTCACGACGCGCCAGATCATCTGCGCGAGAGTCTCATCGATCATGTCGACGGCCTCACGGAGATCGGGTTCGAACATGCTCTGGGTCCGCAGGTCGTACCAGAGGCGGTGCATAGCCGCCTCGTCGCGGATGGTCTGACCGAGCTTGGCGGCGAACCCGCTGAGCAATTCCTCCGGCGTGGTCGAGCTCTCGACGACGTGGTCGTACCGGGTCACGCAGCGCGCCTTGTAGTAGCGGACGCTGTAGATCACCAGCTCGAGCTTGTCCTTGAAGTAGTAGTGCACCACCCCGTGGCTGAACGGCGAGTTGTTCGCGATCTCGCGCAAGCTGGTCCGGGCGTAGCCGAGCTCACCGAGGGTCAGCAGCGCCGACTCGGCAAGCTGGTCGCGGCGCTGGTCGAACTTGTCGACCGGCCGCACCGCGCTGCGGCGGGACGCTCCCGTTGTTCTTCCCACGACCCGCATGATAGACGCCGCCAACTTGATTTTGACAGCTGACCAAGAAATACTTGACGAGTGTCCGGATTAATCTTGACGGCCGTCAAGGCAGAGGTGGTGGCCAGCGGCGGTCCGCTCAACGACACCGGTTAATCACTCAATCAACGGCTCCTGCCAGTCTCGGGGGCCGATTCTGGGTCGCATTGGTTCACCCCTCGGGTCTGCTTGCGGGCGCGAGCGGAGGAGTCGGCTCGCTCTCCCGGGCGCGGGTAGGGCGGCGAGCCGGGCTCGGCGCGTACGACTGAACATTTCACATATTGTCGTTCTGTCAATAGCCGGGCAGGCGTTGACCCGGTGGATCCTTGGGGTTACCGTGACGCCACTCGCTTAGAGGTGCGATCTCGGCGGACAGGGCGCGGTCACGTCACGAGGGCTCTTGTGGGCCCGGAGGGCAGTCATGACCAACGCAGCAGTTCACGCCATGACCCGTTCCCCCTGGCAGGCACTTCTGCCAGCGCTGGCAGAGGCGTTGAGACCCGATCTGCCACAGCTGGCCGATGAGATCGTCGAGGAGATCCGACGATGCGTCCCGGAGTTCGCCCGGCCGCTGCAGGGGGTCTTCGCAGCGGGCTTCCGGCTGACCGTCGAGCAGGGGCTGCGGCAGTTCGTGGACAGGATCGGCGATCCGTACGCCTGGCCAGGCCACGACGTCAAGGTTTTGCTTGATCTGGGCCGGGGGGAGTTCCGCGAAGGCCGCAGCATCGATTCGTTGCAGGCCGCCTACCGGGTCGGCGCACGCGTCTCCTGGCGATGCTTCGCGATCAGAGGGCTACGCGCCGGGTTCCCGCCTGAGACGATGTGTGCGCTCACGGAAGCGATCTTCGTTTACAGCGACGAGGTCGCGGCTCTGTCGGTCCAGGGTTACGCGGAGTTGCGCGCCAAGACCACCGGCACGTTTCAGCGGCGTCGGCAACGGCTCCTCGAGCTCGTCATCGCCGACCCGCCCGTCTCCCGGAACCGGGTCAGCCAGCAGGCGGCCGAAGCCCAGTGGAGACTGCCCGGCGAGGTCGCCTGTGTCGCACTCGAGGGGCCGTGGCAGGATCTGCACCTTGTCTCGCCAGCGGTCAGCTCGGACGTCCTGATGGACATTGAACGGCCTGATCCGTACCTGCTCGTCCCCGACGCAGACGGGCCGGGAAGGCAGGAAATGCTCGCCCGTGCCCTCCGCGATTCGATCTACGCGGTAGGACCAGTCGTGCCACTGGGCGAAGCGGCGCTTTCGCTGCGCCTGGCACGGCAGACGCTCGCGCTCTGTCAGCGGGGTATCGTCGCTGGCCCTGGCGCTCGCAGCGTCGACCATCTGCCCAGCCTCATGATGCTCGCCGACGAGGGCGTGGCGAAAATCATGACGCGGCGGTCCGTCGAATGGATGGCCAAGCTCAATTCAGGCCAGCGCGAACGGTTCGTGGAGACGCTTCTGGCGTTCCTGGACACCGGCCGATCCGCGCCCGAGATCGCCCAGCTGCTGAATGTGCACGCCCAGACCGTCCGGTACCGCATGGGCAAGCTGAAGGAGATCCTCGGGGAGAACCTCAACGATCCTGAGTGGCGGCTCGAGATGCAGCTCGCGCTGCATGTTCGGCGGCTGCTCAAGTCCGGGCGTCCAGCGGAGGGCCAGCAGGCTGGGCGAGGAATCCGGGAACCAGCCAGCGTCGCAGGAAAGGGCGCACGTCGTCAGTCTCGGAGTTCGCCTCGGACGTAGTTTCCCGCAGGTAGGAGTGCAGCAGCCGAAGCAGGAACTCCGCCAGGCCGTCGAGGTCCTCGTCCTCATACCCCCACGCCGGCCAGTCGATCGCGAAGCCCAGGAGCATGTCCTTCGTGAACGACCGGGTCAGCGGAGACAACAGGTCGGCGGCCAGCGTCGCCGACCGACCGGCGGCGATCAGGGCGCCGACGTGCGGTTCGCGCGGAAGTTGCTCGACGGTGTAGGCGACGACCTCAACGAGAATCTCCCTCGCGTCCTCGATTCCCTCCATATGGGCGCGCATCCGGTCCAGGAACTCACCCGCGGCGGCCAGTGAGCTGGCCTTCAGCATGTCGTCGATGTTCCGGAAGTACCGATAGATCGTCGCGCGCGTCACCCCGAGATCCTCAGCGACGTCCGTGAGGCCGGTCTTGCGTGGCCCGTATCGTTCCACGCAACGCCGCGTAGCGTCGATGATCCACGCCCGCGCCTCGGCGTCTGTCGCCGGCGGATTTCCTCGCCACCCATGCGTGCGCATGCCGCTCATTCCACCAGAACCCGAGCCCGCCCGCGATCGCGCTGGAACGCCGCGACCATGCAGTTCAGGAGCGCGGCCGGCGGATGGGAATGACGACGCCAGCGCGGGGTTGGGTGTTGGGGTCGTTGAGGGAGGGGGCGGTGTGTCTGGGGTACACGGATGCCCCCACCCGAGGCCGTTTGATCCTGGACCCTCCGGACGTGCAGTACCTCTCCATAGGGTTCGACCGCATGGGCGACATCGCTGCCACACTCGGCCCCTCGCGGACTGTGATCGAAAGAACGATGGAGACCTGCCAATGACGGAGTGGCGTAAGTCCCGCCGGAGCACCAGCGCAGAGAACTCAAACTGCGTCGAGGTTGCGGACCTCGCTGGAAACATCGGAGTACGCGACTCGAAGAACCCGGACGGGCCCAAGACCGCACTCGACGTGTCCACCTGGCGTTCCCTGCTCGCCAGTATCAAGGACGGCGAATACGACCTGGCTTGAGCCTTGAGCCCCCGAGCCTGTGCTTGAGTTCTAGGAGTCGTTGCAACACCCCATCTGAAGGGGTGCGATGGACTTCGAGATCCGTAAGAGCAGGGAGCGGCAGGGGCCCCGGAAGCTGACGCGGGAGCGGGAGGCATACTTCCGGCTCATGCGTCAGGGCTACAGCAGTGCGGAAGCTGCTCGCTGCGTCAGGGCTCGCGATCGTGCCCGCAATCTTCGCGCCCGCGCCTGGTTGGGATGGCGCGCCCGTCCTCGCCAGGCAGACCGATACCCCGACGTCGAACCGAGCATGACCTTCACCTTTGCCGTCCACGCCGACCCTAGAGTCGACGCCGCCGTTCATGCTGGAGTCACCTTTGGTGGTGAGCGCGGAACCAGGTGCGGGGGTTAGCCCGTCGGTGTTGGTGGGTTTCAGGGCACTACTCGTTGCCGCAGGCGGTGCCGTCCTCGTGGAGGGCGTTGATCGCACGGCAGGACTGTTCCCTCACGTCATCCTGACGACGACCTTGCCGGCTTTGGCGTGCCCTGCTTCGAGGTACTCCAGCGCTTCTGGGGTCGACTCGAACGGGAACACGGTGTCGACGACGGGTCGGATCTTGCCGGCCTTGATGAGAGGGGTGAGCTCGCGCAGCTGGTCCCCGCTGGCCTTCATGAACAGGAACGAGTACGTCACGTTGCGGCGCCGGGCGCGTCGTCGGATCCGGAAACTCAGCGCGGACATCACCAGCCGGATGATCGGGTTCGCGCCCAGCTCCTTGGCGAGAGCGGCGTCGGGAGGGCCCGCGACACTGATGACCTTCCCGCCAGGTTTGAGCACGTCCAGGGACTTGTTGAGCGTCTCTCCGCCGAGCGAGTCCAGGACGAGGTCATAGTCGTGCAGGATCGTCTCGAACGCCTGCGTCTGGTAGTCGATGACAACGTCCGCGCCCAGGCGCTTGACCAGGTCGAGGTTGGCGGTGCTCGTGGTGGTCGCCACGTGCGCACCGAGCTGTTTGGCCAACTGGATGGCGATGGTGCCTAGGCCGCCGGAGCCTGCGTGGATGAGGACTTTCTGGCCTGGCTGAAGGCGCGCCCGTTCGACCAGTACCTGCCATGAGGTCAGGGCCACCAGGGGAAGGGACGCGGCCTCCTCCATGGTCAGCGTGGCCGGCTTGATCGCCACGTCGTCCTGGTGGATCGCGATGAGTTCGGCGAACGTGCCGATCCGGTCCTTGGCGGGCCGCGCGAAGACCTCGTCGCCCACCGCGAACCGCGTAACGGCCGCACCTACTTCGACCACCACCCCAGCCAGGTCGTTGCCCAAGACGAACGGGACCCGGTACGGCAGGATCGCCTTCATCTCCCCGTCCCGGATCATGCGGTCGAGCGGGTTGATGCTTGCGGCCTGGATCCGGACCAGCACGTCGTCCGCGCCCACCTCCGGGTCCGGCACGTCGGCGGCGCGCACGCCGGCCTTGTCGCCGTAGCGCTCTACCGTGAAGGCCCTCATCGTCGTCTCCATATCTCGTCCCCGAGTGCGGACGGGGGTGCTGTTGATCCCGGGTGTTGGGTGGTCATTTGTGGTGGAGGTCGAGTGCCCTGAGTGTGTAGTGCCCGCCTCTACCTCGGTCGGTAGGACCTCTGGGGTTGCCGCGTCTCTCGTCATGGATGCCGACGTCGGTGGGTGTGCCGGGCGACGAGGCGCATTGAATTATGTTCGTAATGTTAAGTCGTCGGCAGGCGGATGGCAAGTAGGTCTGCCTTGTGAAGGCGCTTCTGCAGGTATGTCAGTTCGACGTCCCGGCGTGCTCGACGCCCAGCAGTGCAAGGGCGTTGCGGATGCCCTGCTCGAGGAGTTCATCGGCGAGTTGTGTGTCGGCGAGGGCTCGGGATAGCTGCAGCGTCCCGGCCATCATGGCGTAGGCACTGAGCGTCTTGGTGCGGGCCGAGAGTGGATCGTCGGGTGCCAGGCGGGCGGCGATGCCGTCGATGACGACCAAGACGCCGTCGGTGTACGCCTGCTTGGTCGGGTCTGCGCAGCGCGCGATTTCGTCGAGCAGGGCAGCGGAGGGACAGCCGTCGTCAGGGTTGTCGCGGTGCTGGGTGGACAGGTACCACCGCACGATCTGTTCAAGTCCGGCTTGGCCAGGTGCCGCCTGCTCGACGATGTTCTCGTTCTGTGCCTGCAACTGGTCGGCGACCGCGGTGGCCACGAGGTCGTCCTTGGACGTGAAGTGGGTGTAGAAGGCGCCGTTGGTCAGCCCCGCGTCCTTCATGAGTGTCGAGACGCCCGAGCCGTCGATGCCGTCCCGCTTGAACCGGCGGCCGGCCGTCTCGATGATCCGCTGCCTGGTCGCCTGCTTGTGCTCGTTCCCGTATCGCACCGCGTGCTCCTTCACTCGCCGGAAGAGTTGCTCCCCCTCCGCCGACTCCCTTCACTGTATTGTATTGCGAACGTAATCCAATAATTCGGGCTGCCCGTGACCGCTGTCGTGCCCCTGGGTCTACGGCGATGTGCCGCTGGGCGGCCTCGTGTCCGCTCTCGCGACGGGCCGTCCAGTTTGCCTGGCCTGGGCTCGCCCGTGGTGCGCCGCGGGCCGATGGGGTGGCACAAGGACTCACTTGCGTTCTGTGACCTCCCGTGCTTAGTATTATGAGCATAATTTAATTGCCCGGCCCCGGGAGATGCCGCCCTCGCGCTCGGCAAGGCGGATTCGGAACTCCCAGCACGTCTTCGGCGTGCTGCGTCAGCAGACCCGCGAGATGTCACGCGCATCCGCCAACAAGAGAAGGGCGTCATGAGCACCTATCTGGCAGACAAGGCCGAGGACCTCACCGTCGAGGGCCCCTCCGCGCGGTTCACCTACCGCCGCATGGGCCCGCAGGGCGGCGTCCCGCTGGTCCTGCTGAACCGCTTCCGCGGGACCATCGACTGGTGGGACCCGGAGTTCCTGGACTACCTGGCCGCCGACCACGACGTGATCGTGTTCGACAACGTCGGCGTCGGCTACACCGACGGCGAGCCGCGTGACTCCCTCGAAGGATTCGCCGAGGGGGCCATTGAGTTCCTCGACGCACTCGGCCTTGCGCAGGCCGACCTGCTCGGCTGGTCCCTGGGTGGCATCGTGGCCCAGCGTGTGGCCGTGCGACGCCCTGAGCTGGTGCGCAAGCTCGTCGTGGCGGGCAGCGGCCCGGCCGGCTGGGTGCCCGGTGCTCCGGACTTCAGCGAGAAGGTCCTGGGCATCATGGCCAAGCCCGATGCCGATCTGGAGGACATGCTGTACCTGTTCTATCCGGAGACGGACACGGCCCGCGCCTCTGGGCTCGAGCACTTCGACCACGTCTCGACCAGGCTCGCCGCCGGCGGCCCCGCGGTCTCCGAGACGGCGGCGCAGGGCATGATCACCGCGGCGGGCACTCTCCTGGCAGTCCCCTTCGACGAGGTGCGGGCGGAACTGGAGTCCATCAAGCATCCCGTCCTCTACGCCAACGGTCTGAACGACGTGATGATCCCCGCCCACAACTCCTACGTCGCGGTCCAGCACCTCGACAACGCCACTCTCGTGCTCTACAGCGGCGCTGGCCACGCCTTCCTCTTCCAGTACGCCAAGGCCTTCACCAAGCAGGTGGCCGACTTCCTCGCCGCCTGACCACGCAGATCCCGCCGCCGACCCCTAATGATGCAGGGGCGATGGCCGATGCGCGGCCATCGTGCAGGCGCCGCCTCACAGCCTTGTGAGGCGGCGCCTGCACGATTGGCGAACGACACCACCACGAGACTCAACGGGTAGTCATTCGGCTCACCCCTTGCGATCACATAGAATTACGGTCATAATTTAATTAGCCGCACAACCCGTACACACCGAAGGGCGCGACCATGAACGAATCACAAGAGGTGCGAGGCGACGTGGTGACGTCGTACGAGAACGCACCGACCCACACCATCACCGCCGGGGGAGTGACCTTCGCCTACCGCGAGCTCGGTCCCCAGTCCGCCGTCCCGGTGGTCTTTCTGAATCACCTCGCCGCGGTCCTCGACAACTGGGACCCGCGGGTCGTCGACGGCATCGCCGCCAGGCGCCGGGTCATCACGTTCGACAACAGGGGCGTCGGCGCCTCCACCGGTTCGACGCCGCGCACCATCCAGGCGATGGCGAAGGATGCCGTCACCTTCATCCGGGCGCTCGGGTTCGAACGCGTCGATCTCCATGGCTTCTCGATGGGCGGCATGATCGCCCAGGTGATCGCGCAGACCGAACCGCAACTCGTCCGCAAGCTGATGCTCACGGGTACCGGTCCTGCGGGCGGCGAGGGCATCAAGAACGTGACCCGGTTGTCCCATCTCGACACCGTCCGAGGCCTGCTCACCCTTCAGGACCCCAGGCAGTTCCTCTTCTTCACCCGCACCGCCAACGGGCGTCGGGCGGGGAAGGAGTTCCTAGCCCGCCTGAAGGAGCGCACCGCCGACCGGGACAAGTCGATTTCTCCTATCTCGTACAACAACCAGCTCAAGGCCATTCACCGCTGGGGCCTGGAGCAGCCCCACGATCTCTCGGTCATCCACCAGCCTGTGCTCGTCGCGAACGGTGAGAGCGACAGGATGGTCCCGTCGAAGAACTCGACCGACCTGGCCGGGCGAGTGCCGAACAGCAAGCTGGTGATCTACCCCGACGCCGGCCACGGCGGCATCTTCCAGTTCCACCAGCAGTTCGTGAAGACAGCTCTCGAATTCCTCGAACGGGAGTAGGTATGACGTGCGGGAAGGCGATGTCGAGGGCCGCCACGCCGCCGAACCGAGGGCTGCCAGGCCGCCGATCGGCCATCCCCTTAGCGCATGAATGTGAGGGCGTTCTCAATTCCCTGCTCAAGGACCTCGTCGGAGAACTTCCGGTCGGAGAGGGCGCGGGACAGCTGCAACGTCCCCACCAGCATGGTGTAAAGCCCGATGGCCTTACCGCGAGCGGACTGCGGATCCTCAGGTGCCAGGCGGACGGCGATCTCTTGCACGATGATCTGCGCGCCCTCGGTGTAGGCCTGTTTGGTCGCGTCCCCGCAGCGGCCGATCTCGTCGAGCAGCGCGGCGGAGGGGCATCCGGCGCTGGGGTGGTCCCGGTGCTCAGGTGACAGGTAGTCGCGAATGAAGTCCTCGACCCCCTGGCGGCCAGGATACAGGGTGGCGTAGCTCGTGATCTGCGTGCGCAGTTCGTTGGCCACGACATTGGCGACGAGGTCGTCCTTGGACGCGAAGTGGGCGTAGAAGGCTCCGTTGGTGAGCCCGGCATCCGACATCAGCGTCGAGACGCCTGAGCCGTCTATGCCGTCCTGCTTGAACCGATGGCCGGCCTTCTCGATGATCCGTTGCCGCGTCACCTGCTTGTGCTCCTTGGTGTAGCGAGCCACAAGTCCTCCAATCGCTCCCTATGACCATTGCCTCGCCCCAAGTCTAGTCTATGATCTAACGAATGTAATATTATGATCGGCAGGCAACTGCTGTGGGAGGGTGCTGCGCCGTGGGGCGGACACGTACGTACAACTGGGAAGATCCCGCGATCCTGGCGGAAGCCGCCGGACGCATGGCCGGCATCGACTTCCTGCGCGAGGTGCATGCGGGACACCTGCCGGGGCCGCCCATCAACCACACTGTCGACTTCACCCTGGATGAGGTGGAGCCGGGTAGGGCGGTCTTCTCCCTGACGCCGGGTGAGGAGCACTACAACCCGATCGGCACTGTGCACGGCGGCATCTTCGCCACCCTGCTCGACTCGGCAGCGGGTTGCGCCGTCCAATCCACCCTCCCGCAAGGCATGGCCTACACCTCACTCGACCTGACGGTGAAGTTCCTGCGGCGGATCACCGTGGACACGGGCACGGTGCGCGCCATCGGCACGGTGGTCAGCAGGGGCCGTCAAACCGCCCTCGCCCAGGCGCAGTTGGTCGACGAGACGGACCGTCTGCTCGCCCACGCCACCAGTACCTGCATGCTGTTCCCGGTGCCTCCCTCGCAAGAGTGACCCTCGGTGCCGGCGCTGAAGACATCCTCGTGAGGCCAGCCGCCGGTCACCGGTATCGCGGTGGTGCCGGCGGACTGGCCTACGAGCCGTTTCCTCCGTTCATGCGCCGAGATGGCGGCGGAGCCACACACCCATCTGCCGGATCGCCTGGTCCACCTCGGGCACGCGCCCCGCGCCCAGGATGAACGAATGTTGTCCTTCGGGCATCGGGTGGACCTCGTGGGTGACCTTGAAGTCCGCGAGCCGCTGGCCGAGCTGGGCGCCGTCGTCGGCGAGGGTCTCGTACTCGCCGTAGTGGACGATCGTGGGCGGCAGTCCGGTCAGATCGGCGTTCACGAGGCTGATCTGGGGGTCGGCGAAGTCCACTGCGGGGTCCTGCAGCCAGGCTCCTCGGAAGAGCTCGAGCGTGCCCCGGCTGAGCATTTTGTCCGTTTTCTCATTCTCGTCCACCGACGCGTTCTGCACGGTGAGGTCGGTCCACGGCGAGACGCTGACGATCGCGCCCGGGGTCGCCTCGCCCTTCGCGAGCAGACGCAGTGGCAGCATCACCGCGAGGGTGCCGCCGATGGAGTGGCCCGTGCTGCCGATGTTCCGCGGCTCATAGCCCTGCGAGAGCAGCCACCTGTAGGCGGTCTCGGCGTCGTCGAGCTGCGCCGGGTAGGGGTGTTCGGGCGCCAGGCGGAAGTCCACGACGAGGGAGCGGGCGCCGGCCGCCTTCGCGATGTGGCCGGCGGCCTTGCGGTCCGAGTGCATCGAGGCGGTGACCGATCCGCCGAAGTGGAAGTGGAGCAGCGCCCGGTCGGGGTCGGCGCCCTCAGGGATGCACCAGAGGGCGGGGACGCCGTTCGCGTCCACTTCGGCGTAGGTGACGCCTTCAGGTTCGGTCGACGCTCGATGGTTCGTCTCGACGATGGCGCGGACGATGGCCAGGTCGAGGCCCGGTGTCGCCGCCTTCGCGCTCACGCTCTCAAGAAACTGCGCGAACTGCTGTGCTTCTGGACTTGCTCCCATGGTGATGCTCCTTCACAGGTCGGTGCCACGCCACTGCTCGTGTGCAATCAGGTCGAATGTGCTGGTCAGGAGTCGAATGTGCTGGTCAGGACGCGACGTCTGGTAAGGCTCGTCTCGCTTCGGCGACTCGGCGCGGCCTCAGATCGTGACCGGGGCACTGGTCGCACCCCCTGCGGCAAGGTCGGCGGCCGGGCCCCCATCGGCCTTGCGTCGTCGGGGCATCAGGAGCGCCAGGGCCGCCGCCAGGGCGACGGCGCCGGCCCCGGTCCAGAGCGCCGGGACCAGCCCGTCCACGAACTGCGAGGCGGACCCATAGCCGCCCTGGGCGGAGAAGACCGCCGCCAGCGACGCGACACCGATGGCGCCGCCGACCTCGCGGATCGCGTTGTTGGCGCCCGAGGCGATGCCTTGCTCCTCCGGGCGGACGGTGCTCATGACGAGGTTCGCGCTGGGGGCGAAGAACATCCCCATGCCGATTCCGCAGACGATCAGCGCCGGCAGCAGGGCGGTGTACGACACCTGCGGCTCGACGGCCAGCGCCCAGAGCCCGAGGCCTGCCGCGTTCAGGGCCATGCCCACCGTGACGACGGGGCCGCCGCCGATGCGGTCGGACAGTGCCCCGGCCAGGGGCCCGGCGATCATGGGCATGGCGGTCCAGGGCAGCATCCGCACGCCGGCTTCCATGGGTGAGTAGCCGCCGACGGTCTGCAGGTACTGGCTGAGCAGGAAGATCGCCCCGAACATTCCCAGGAACATCAGCAGGCTGGCCGCGTTGATGGCGCTGAAGGATCGGTTGCGGAACAGGCGCATCGGCAACATCGGGTGCTTGGCGCGCAGTTCGTAGAGGACGAAGCCGACGAGCAAGGCCGTACCCGCGAAGAAACCGCCCAGAACCGTCGTGCTGGTCCAGCCGTCGGCGTTGCCGCGCACCAGGGCGTAGATGATGCCGAACAGGCCGCCGCTGACGAGGGTGGTGCCGGCAAGGTCAAGGCTCGGATTCTGGCCGTGGGACTCGCCCAGCCGCAGCAGGGCCAGCGGAATCAGCACCAGGCCGAGCGGTACGTTCACCCAGAAGATCCACTGCCAGGACAGATATTCGGTGAGCGTGCCGCCGATGAGCGGTCCGGTGGCGACGGCGACGCCGCTGGCCGCGCCCCAGATGCCGAACGCCACGCCACGCCGTTCGGCGGGGACCGCCGCCGACAGCAGGGTGAGCGTCAGCGGCGTCACGATCGCGGCCCCGACGCCCTGCGCCGCACGGGCGGCGATCAGCTCACCCATCCCGGGGGCGAGCGCGGCCGCAGCCGAGGCGGCGGTGAAGATCGCGAGCCCGATGACGAACAACCTTCGGCGGCCGAAGCGGTCACCGAGGGAAGCGCCGAACATGAGCAGGACCGCGAAGGTGAGGGTGTAGGCGCTCACCGTCCACTCGAGGTCTTCAAGGCCGCCACCGAGGTCTTCACGGATCGAGGGCAGGGCGGTGGTGACGATCAGGTTGTCGAGCGCGGTGATGAATCCGGCCACGCTGGTGATGATCACGGCCCAGACGGCGCTGCCGCGCCGAGCCGGTTGCTTGCGGTCCTGTTTCATGACGTTCCCTTGGCCAGACGTGCTCGGCGATTGGTGAATGGATGTGGAAGCCGCACCGCACCACGCCGCGCCGACGCGGCGCGGCGGCGCGGCGGGTGATACCGAGCAATGGCATTCACGGGCTTGGCGTGGATGCCTGGCCGGCTGACTCTCAGGGCAGCTGCGGGTAGAGCACTGAGACGCCCCCGGCCAGCGCGGCCTGTGCCTGGCGGGAGGCGTCGTCGGCGAGGATCTCGTAGGCGTCGGCGGCGATGCCGTCGACGGCGATCCGGGCGATGTCGGCCGGGTCGGACTTGGCGGCGTCGACGGTCCTGACCATGTCGGTGTCCATGTAGCCGACGTGCAGGCCGGACACCCGGATGCCCTGGTCGGCGAGCTGGAGGCGAAGGGCGTTGGTGAGCGACCACTCCGCGGACTTGGCGGCGCTGTAGGCACCGAATTCCGGGAAGCTGACCCAGGACAGGCCGGACAGGATGTTCAGGATCGTTCCCCCGCCGTTGGCCGCGATCTGGGGTGCGAACGCGCGGACCACCGACAGGGTGCCGAAGTAGTGGGTGTCCATCTCCAGGCGGATGTCGTCCAGGCCGGCTGCGAGCAGGTCGGCGCCGGTGGATGACCCCGCGTTGTTGATCAGAACCGTCACATCGCCGGTGGCCTCGGCAGCGGCCGCGACGGAGGCGGGGTCGGTGATGTCGAGCGCGATCGGCTTGACGCCGGGCAGATCGACCTGGTCGGGGTTGCGGGCGCCGGCGTAGACGGTGGCGCCGCGGCTGAGCAGTTCGGCGGCGAGGGCACGGCCGAAGCCCCGGTTGGCTCCGGTGACAAGGACTGTGCTGGTGGAGAGATCCATGATGGCTCCTGGAGAGGTAGGAAAAGCGCGTCAGTGAGGGCGCGGAGTCATTAAATTATGATCGTAATATTAAGCGGGGTGACTCGGTGATCGCAAGTGCAGCCCGCTGCAGGCAGAGTCAGAGTTTGACGATCATCTTTCCGACGTTCTCGCCCCGCATCAATGCGAGGAAGGCGCCCAGGGTGTCGTCGAGGCCGTCCCTCACGGTTTCGCGGTAGTGGAGCTTGCCCTCGGCGAGCCAGCCGCCGACTTCGCGGATGAAGTCCGGCTGGAGGTCCAGCTCTTCACTGAACATGAACGCCAGGATGTCCGAGCGCGTCACCAGCAGGTTCCACAGGTTGCGCGGCCCCACGACCTTCTCGTCGTTGTACTGGGAGACCATCCCGCACAGGACGATCCGTGCGTGCAGCTTGAGGGCGCCGATCGCCGCCTCCAGGTGCTCGCCCCCGACGTTGTCGAAGAAGACGTCGATGCCGTCCGGTGCCGCCTGGGCCAGCTGCTCGGCGACCGGCCCGTTCTTGTAGTTGAACGCCGCGTCGTAGCCGTACTCCTCGACCAGCAGCTTGACCTTCTCGTCCGAGCCCGCGCTGCCGATCACCCGCCCGGCGCCCTTCAGCTTGGCGATCTGACCGACCTGGCTGCCGACCGCGCCCGCCGCGCCGGAGACGAAGACCGTGTCGCCCTCCTTGATTTTCGCGAACCGCTCAAGCCCGATGTACGCGGTGAGGCCGGTGACGCCGAGTACGCCCAGGTAGGCGGTGAGCGGCGCCAGATTCGGGTCCACCTTCTGGGCGGTCACCGCGTCGATGACCGCGTAGTCGCGCCAGCCGAGGACGTGCACCACATGGTCGCCGGGCGCGAAGCCCTCGGCGTTGGATGCCAGGACGCGGCCGACCGCGGGGCCGTCCATCGGCGCGTCCACCTCGTACGGCTCGATATAGGACTTCTTGTCGCTCATCCGGCCACGCATGTAGGGATCGACCGAGAGGTACTCGTTGGCGACCAGGAGCTGCCCAGGGCCAGGCGTGGGGAGATCCACCTCACGCAGGGAGAAGTCGGACGCCACCGGCCAGCCCTCCGGACGGGTGTCCAGGTGCCATGCGCGTGCGCTGGTGGGCAAAGTCTGCTCAGACATACGGATCAAGTCCCTTCGAGGGGGAGGTGGCGCTCGGGTGCGTCGTGGCAAGCGCGCCATCCGCGCTCTGTCCGGCTCCCGAGCCCATTAGATTATGGCCGTAATATTAAGCGGACATGACTCGCGAACGCAAGAGAGGCCGCCGCGCAGCGAGCCCGCCCGACCTGCCCGCCTACTCCATTCCCAGGCTGAGCTGCCGGGCTGGCTGAGCCAGGACGACCTGGACTATCTCGTCGCCGAGCTGGAATCCTCGCCTTCCTTGAAGGCTTTGACCCGCCGGGGGAGTGGGCATCTCCGAGGCGGCCACGCAAACGAGGCGTAGTGAGGAATGGGCATGTCGCTGGGCATTGAGGCCGCGGTGTTCGATGTTTTCGGGACGATGACGGACTGGCGGTCGAGCGTGACCGGTGAGTTGGCAGCCGCTGGTGGCCGGGCCGGCCTGCAGGCCGACTGGCCCGCTGTGGCTGACGCATGGCGTCGCGCCTACCGGCCCGCGCTCATCAGCGTCCTCTCCGGTGAAACGCCGTACCGGCCCCTGGACGAATTGCACAGGAGCATGCTGGACGAGGTGCTCGCGGAATTCGGCCTCGACGCGCTCGGCGAGACCGACCGGGACGGCCTTGTGCGGGCCTGGCACCGCCTGCGCGCCTGGCCTGACGCTCCGCACGGCCTGGAGCTTCTCCACGGTTCCAAGGTGATCACCGCGACGTTGTCCAACGGCGGGGTCGGGTTGCTCGCCCGGCTCACCAAGCAGGCGGGGCTTCGGTTCGACTGCGTCCTGTCGGCCGAGCTCGCCGGATCGTACAAGCCCGACCCGCGTGTCTACCTCATGGCCGCCGAGCTCCTCCAGGTCGAACCGCGACGGCTCCTCATGGTGGCCTGCCACCCCGACGATCTCGCGGCGGCGGCCAAGACCGGCCTGCGCACCGCTTACGTTCCGCGCCCGCTGGAGTGGGGGCCGGACGCCGCCCCGGCCGCGCCGCCCGCCGACGTCGACCTCATCGCGGACGACATCGTCGACCTGGCCCGCATCCTGGCGTGATCACCAGCGGGTCCACGAGGCTGCCCGCTGCATGCTCACGGGGCGTCCGGGGTGTCCGGCGAGCGGCGGCAGGTGATTGAACGTACGGTGCTGGCACGATGTCCCGTTTGGGTGGGTGACCGCAGATGAGGCCTACGGGTAGGACACCAGTTCCGGCTGTGGCTGGAGACCTGCGACATTCCGCACGTGGTGGCGGTTCCCGAGCCGGCGATGGTGGTGGCGATGAATCTGGCCGAGGTGCGACCCCATGAACGATCGTGCCCGCGTGGGTCACACTCAGACCGCGGAGTCGCTGGCCGCGCATCTGGCGCGGCGTGTGCCGGCGCTCGCCGACGCCCTGGTGCGGTCGATCCAGGAGGGGAACCCCGGCTACCAGGCGGTCGGTGTCGTTTCTACGGACGATCTACGGCGCTCCTGTCGTGACAACATCGCCCGCGTGCTGGAGCTGATCTCCAGTCCCGACCGGGATCCGGACGGCCCAGGCCAGGCCGAGTACTACGACGCGGCGCGGGCGACCGGGAGGCGGCGCGCGGAGCAGCGCGTGCCGCTGGACACGGTGTTGCGCTCGTTCCGCCTTGGCGGGCGGCTGCTGTGGGAAGCGCTGATCGATCAGGCGCGGGAGGACGGCATGGGCGACTCCGAAGGCCTGCTGGAGGCGGCGACCCGCGTCTGGGAGGTCGTGGACGCGACGTCGGCGCAGGTGGCAGCGGCCTATCACGCCACCGAACGCGAGCTGCTGCGTGCCGACGACCGCCATAGGGCCACGTTGTGGGACGGACTACTGGACGGCCGGGCCAGGCACCCGGGGTTCGCCCACGAGGCCGCCCGGATCATCGGCGTACCGGTCGCGGGCCGGTACGCCGTGGTCGTGGCCGACGCCCGTTCCGAGAACGAGCGGATCAGCCGGCGGATCGAACGGCGGCTGGCCGCCGACGAGATCCACTCGGCGTGGCAGATCAGCGCCGACGGGCTGGTGGGCCTGCTCGTCCTGGGCAGGGCCGCGCCGGAAGTGGCGCTGCGGGGGCTGCGTGAGACCTTGGTGGCGCCCGCCGGGCTGTCCCTGGTCGTGGCCGGGCTCGCCGAAGTCGAGGTGGCGTACCGGCAGGCACTGGTCGCGCGGCGCACGATCGCCACGGAGACGGTCGAGGTGGCCGCGCTGGAGGACAGGCTGCCGGAGGCGATCCTGCTCGGCTCACCGGAGCTGGCCGAACAGCTGGTCCGGCTCTGGCTCGGACCGTTGATCACGGTGCCGGCCGCCGAACGGAGGCTGTTGCTGAGCACACTTGACACCTGGGTGACCACGGGCGGCTCCATCAAGAACACCGCCGAGCTGGAGCATTGCCATCGCAACACCGTTCTCAACCGGCTGCGCCGCATTCATGCGATCACGGGGCACGACTTCACCGATTCCGCCGCGCGCCTGGAGGCGTCGCTGGCGCTGCGCGCATCGCGCCTGCCCCTTCCCGAACCACTCATGTGACCACCGTGTGACTGTGCGCCATGCACAAGCAAACCGGGGCAAGAGTGGATACGGCGGATATGGCTGCTCTGTGTAGCGTATGGCACGCTCTGCGTTAGCTGCCGGTGCCCCCATCCGCTCCCTTCGCGGCGCCGGCAGCGGATTCCCTGACGCACTGTGCCTCCCGTGGCATGGTCGCCCGGGCCTCCCAACCAGCACCCCCGAGGAGGAGGACACCGATGGCGGAACCGAACGGCCCCATGCTGGATCCGGACGATCAGCCCGGAAGTTCCGACACCGATCCCGGCAGCCCTGACACCGATCCCGGAAGTTCCGGCTCCGATCCCGGCGGTCCCGACCGCCGCCGCTTCCTGGGGTATCTGATCGCGGCGCCGACGCTGGCGGTGGTCGTGCAGTCGGCCTGGGAGATGGCCGATGGACGGGACGCCAAGGCCACGGTGCCGTCTCCGCCGCAGCCCGCGGAGCTGTTCGACCTCGGCGACGCGCAGAACCTCGCTGCCGCGCCGACCTCGGGACTGATCTCCGTCCGGGTGAACCCGGACGGCACCGCGTCGTTCGCGCTGCCTCGAGCCGAGGTGGGCCAGGGCATCACCACAGCGGTCACGATGATGATCGCCGAAGAGATGGACCTGCCGATGGACAAGGTCCGGGTCACCCTGGCCGACGCCCGCCCCGAGCTCATGATGAACCAGCTCACCGGCGGGTCGAACTCGATGCGCAGCATGTACGTCCCGGTACGCGTCGCGGCGGCGATCGCCCGGCGGCGGCTGGTCACCACCGCCGCCAAGCTCTGGCGGCTGCCCGCCGCCGAGCTGACCACCGAGAACGGCCTGATCAGGCACGCCAGCGGAAGGCAGGCCACCTACGGTTCACTCGCCAAGGCGGCAGCCGCCAAGCGGACCACGAGGATGTCGGCCAGTCTGAAACCGCGTTCGGAGTTCACGGTCCTCGGTACGCCGCGCAACCGCGTCGACGCGCACGCCATCGTGACCGGCCGCAAGGCGTTCGGGATGGACCTTCAGGTGCCGGGCGCCAAGCCGACGATGGTGCGCAGGCCACCGACGATCAACGGAACGGTGGTGGCGGTGCGCAACGCCGCGGCGGTCCGGACGATGCCTGGCATCACCGACGTGGCGGTCATCGAGCACGGTGTGGCGGTGCGCGGCGACACGTTCGGCCAGTGCATCGACGCACTCCGGGCGCTGGAGGTGACCTGGGGTCCGGGCACAGTGGACGGCGAGTCCGACGCCACCGTCCTGGCCAAGCTGAGGAAGGCCGCGCTGCCCATGGCCGTGCCGTCCCTCCTGGGCAAGACGATCGACGCCGAGTTCGTCTTCGCCTTCGCCAGCAACAGCCCGCTGGAACCCGACAGCGCCATCGCCGACGTCCGGAAGGACCGCGCCGAGATCTGGGCGAGCCTCAAGGTGCCGATCGTCGCCCAGCGGGACATCGCCAAGCGCCTCGGGCTGCCACAGAACGCCGTCAAGGTGCACGTACGGCAGGGCGGCGGCTCCTTCGGCCGGCACCTCTTCCACAACGTGGCCGCCGAAGCGGCCGAGATCTCCCAGAAGATGGGCAAGCCGGTCAAGCTCGCGTGGTCCCGGGCTGACAGCTCCCGGCAGGGCCGCACCCATCCGATGTGCATCTCGCGGGTCCGCGTGGCGCACCGGCTCGGCAACGTCCTCAGCTACGAACAGCGGCACACCAGCGTAGAGACCGACTTCGGGCACGGTTTCGGGGAGGTGATCACCTCGACGGCGGCCAAGCTGCCCGTGGCCGGCAACCTGACCATCGCCCAGACGATCTTCCAGCTGTCCCAGTCGTCGCCCTACGGCTTCGGGGCCACCACCCAGCTGCTCAACGAGATCCCGCTGAAGTTCAACACCGGCAGCATGCGCAACATCTACTCCCCGAACGTGGTGTGCGCGCGGGAGCTCATCGTCGACCGGCTCGCCGCCGAGATGGGCAAGGACCCGGTGGAGTTCCGCCGCAAGTTCCTCGACGACGAACGCCTGCGGGCCGTCCTGGACAGGGCGGCCGAAGCGGGAAACTGGGGCAGATCCCTGCCCGAGGGCGTTGCCCAGGGCATCGGCCTGGCCAGCGAGTACCGCGGGGCGGTCGCGTCGCTGGTCGAGATCGACTGCCGTCCCGAGACGGTGAACCGGAAGGTCCGCAACGCCGTGACCGGCCCGCGCGTCACGAAGGCGCTGATGGTGGTGGACGTGGGCTTCGCCATCAATCCGCGCGGTCTGGAAGCGCAGATGATCGGCTGCATGAACGACGCCATCGCGCTGGCACTGACCTCCAGCCTCCACATCAAGGACGGCCTGCCCCTCGAAGCAAGCTGGGACAACTACTTCTACACGCGCCAGTGGAACACCCCACTCGACATGCGCGTCATCGTCATGCCCAACACCGGGGGCACCCCGGGAGGCGCCGGTGAACTCGGTGTCGCCCCCGCCTTCGCCGCCGTCGCCTGCGCCTACGCCCGCGCCACCGGGACGATGCCGACCCGGTTCCCGATCAACCACGGCAAGCTCGCCTTCGAACCGTTCCCGGCCCAGCCTTCCACCCCGCAGTCCCCCACCGGCGGACTCGACCGCGCGTACTGAGGAGCCCCCGTTGCCCCAGCACACCTTCAAGCTCAATGGCAGGCGAGTCACCGTGGAGGCCGAGGACGACGTGCGGCTGCTCTGGGTGCTGCGCGACCTGCTCGACGTCACCGGCCCCAAATACGGCTGCGGCATCGGCGTCTGCCAGGCCTGCACCTGCCATATCAACGGCAAGGCCTTCAACCCCTGCTCGGTCCCGGTGTCAAAGATCAAGGCGACCGACGAGATCACCACGATCGAGGGCCTGCCCGCGACCGTCGGCAAGGACCTGCACCCCATGCAGGAGGCGTGGCTGGCCCACGACGTCTCCCAGTGCGGCTACTGCCAGCCCGGTCAGATCATGGCCGCCGTGGCAAAGGTCCGCCAGGCCAGGGCCGCCGGCCACGAAATCGGCGACGCCGATCTGGACGAGCTGCGCAACATCTGCCGATGCGGCACGTACTCCCGGATCCGCGAAGCCATCAAGTCGGGAGCCAAGAACATGTGAGGAGCCAAGAACATGTGAGGAGCCAAGAACATGTGAACCGTGGCGGTGCGCCCGTTCATCACCGCGTTCGCAGGAGCGGTGGGTGCGGTGGCGCTCAGTGCGTGGGGGACAGGGCACCACGGAAGGTGCGCCGGTAGGCGAGCGGGGAGACGCCGATGGCGGCATGCAGGTGTTCCCGTAGCGATGTGCCGCCGGCGAAGCCGACTTGGCCGGCGATCTCGTCCACCGGCAGATCGGTGGTCTCCAGGAGGTGTCGTGCCCGGTCGACTCGCTGCTGGATGAGCCAGCGTCCCGGGCTCATGCCCACCTCTTCGGTGAAGCGGCGGGCGAAGGTGCGCAGGCTCATGTGGGAGTGCTCGGCGAGGTCGGCCAGGGCCATCGGCTCGTGGAGGTTCTCCAGGGCCCACTGGCGGGCGGTGGCCGTTCCGGTGGCGGTGGCTTCGGGGACCGGGTGCTGGATGTACTGCGCCTGCCCTCCGTCGCGCCATGGAGGGACGACGCACATGCGGGCCACCTGGTTGGCGACTTCGCTGCCGTGGTCCTTGCGGATGAGGTGCAGGCAGACGTCGATGCCAGAGGCGGCGCCTGCTGAGGTCAGTATGTCCCCGTCGTCGATGAACAGAACGTCCGGATCGAGTGCGACCTGCGGGAACCATGCGCGGAAGAGGTCCGCGATCGCCCAGTGGGTGGTGGCCGGCCGGTCGTCGAGGAGACCGGCTGCGGCGAGGACGAAGGCGCCGGTGCAGATTGATACAAGGCGGGCGCCTGGAGCCACGGACGCGAGTGCCTGGACCACGGCTTGCGGCACTTCCCGGGTCACGGCGGTGGGGATGAAGGGCGGTATGACGACGGTGTCGGCGGTGCTCAGCGCCTCCGGGCCGTGCTCGACGGTGATCGAGAAGTCGGAGTGGGTGCGTACCGGGCGGCCGTCGACGCTGCAGGTCAGAACCTCGTAGAGGCCGTCTGCGGCCTCGAAGACCCGGCTGGGAATGCCCAGTTCGAAGGGGTACACACCGTCGATGGCCAGAACGACGACGCGGTGAATGGATGCCATGGCATGATCCCGTCGAAAGTTGGCATTCGTGCCATTGTAGCGTGCGGCGGTGGCATCCAGGCTCGACACATGACGAACACCGCCATCAGGCGGTCCACCGATCAACGCGTCTACGATCCTCCCGAGTCCGGAGAAGAGAGCCTTGTGACCACCGCATCCGCCCGCCGCCGTACCCTCGCTGCCGCACTCATGGCCGTCGCTCTCACCGGTGCCGCCGCCGTGCCCGCCGTTGCGTCCGCCGCACCTCCCAAAGCTCCCGGCCACGATCGAGCGGCGGACATCCTCAGGGCCGGAAACGGCGAGAGCGCCCGGCTCGGCTACCAGAAGGCGGTCGCCGTCCAGGTTCTCAAGGGTGTCTTCGAGCGGGGCGACGCATCTGTCGTCGACCGTTTCGTACGGCCGGACTACATCCAGCACAACCCGCTGGCCCCCGACGGCTCTGACGCCCTCAAGTACTTCGGTGCCGTACAGCGCCAGCAGTACCCGGACCTCGCGTACGGCATCAAGCGGGTCACCTCCGAGGGCGACCTGGTGCTCGTGCACTCCAACATCGTCCTGACCCCTGGCACCCGCGGGGTTGCCGCGTTCGACATCTTCCGTTTCCAGGGCGGGAAGATCGCCGAGCACTGGGATGTGCTGCAGGCGGTGCCGGCGACCACGGCCAACGGCAACGACATGTTCTCCACGGTCAGTCGGCCGCGGACCGAGGCGCCGGGTCCCGCGTGGCTCACCGCGTACAACAAGAAGCTGGTCACCGCCTTCGTCGACCGGCTCCTGGCGAAGAAGGACATGTCCGCCATCGACGCGTACGTGGGCCCCGAGTACCACCAGCACAACCCGAACATCCCCGACGGCGTGGCAGGTGTGAAGGCCGGGCTGGGCGCCTACTTCACACAGTTCCCGCAGCTGAGGATCACCCCAAAGCGGATCATCGCCGAGGGTGACCTGGTGGCCGTTCACAGCAACTATGTCGCCACACCGGGCACGCGTGGCCAGGCCGTCGTGGACCTCTTCCGGGTGCGGGGCGGAAGGATCGTCGAGCACTGGGACGCTGTGCAGGAGGTGCCGGAGACCTCTGCCAACGACAACACCATGTTCTGACGACGTCGTGAGACTGAAGGTCAGGACGTCGCTAGGCAGGCCGGGGGTCGACCGGTCGGGCTCGGAGGTCAGGCACACTGCCACCAGGTCCACGAGAAGGTCGCAGGTCCTGCATCACGCTATGAAAAGGCATCGCCCGGTGACGTAGACCGGCAGTCGCCGAACGCGGCGAGCCTGGGTGTGGCCGACACCGAATCGACGACGTACGCCGTGGCGTGATCCCGTTGAAAGTTGGCATTCCTGCCATGGTGCCTGGGAGTGGCAGGCAGCGACGCTGGACGTATGACGAACTCCAATATCGCCACCATGCGCGCCATCGGCCAGAACACCCACGGTTCCCCTGAGGTACTCAAGGAGATGGAACTTCCCAGGCCCGTGCCGGGCCTGAACGAGATCTTGGTCGCCGTCCGCGCGGCCGGCGTCAACCCGACCGACTGGTGGAACCGCGCCCTGTCCATGACCATCGACCGCATGCCACTCGTCCTGGGCTGGGACGTCTCCGGAGTCGTCGAGGCCGTCGGCACCGGCGTCACCCTGTTCAAGCCGGGTGACGAGGTCTTCGGCATGCTGCCCTACCCCGAGGGGGTCGGCGCCCACGCCGAGTACGTGACCGCCCCCGCCCGCTCCTTCACACACAAGCCCGCCGGCATTGACCACGTCCAGGCCGGTGCCCTGCCGCTCGCCGCCCTGACCGCCTACCAGGCACTCGTCGACACCGCCGATGTCCAGCCCGGCCAGCGGGTCCTCATCCACGCGGCGGCCGGCGGAGTCGGCCATCTCGCCGTCCAGATCGCCAAGTCCCGCGGCGCGTACGTCATCGGCACCGCCAGCGCCGCCAAGCACGACTTCCTGCGTTCCCTGGGAGCGGACGAGGCCATCGATTACCGCACGGTCGACTTCACCGAGGCCCTCGAGGACATCGACGTGGTCCTGGACTCGATCTCGTTGGACACCGCCGCACGCGCCCGCTCCCTCGCCGTGCTGCGCCCGGGCGGCACCCTCGTCTCGATCCTTCCGGTACCCATCGACCCCGACGAGCTGGCTGACATTGCCGAGCGGGGCATCCGCTTCGAGATCCTCTTGGTCGAGGCCGACCGCGCCGGCATGCAAGCCATCGCCGACCTCGTCGAAACCGGCGCCCTGCGCGCCCACATCGAGGCCGTCTTCCCGCTCGCCGAGGCTGCCAAGGCCCACGCCCTCGGCGAGACCGGCCGCACCACCGGCAAGATCGTGCTGACCGTGGACGGGACGGTGAAGACGCAGATCGCCGCCCAAACCCTCAAGACCGTGTTCGATGGGGGCGACACGACCGTCATCGACCGCCACGTACGGCCGGACTACATTCAGCACAACCCACTCGCCCCTGACGGCCCCGAGGCCATGAAGGCCTTCGGCTCCTCCATGCGAGAGCAGTTTCCGGACTCCACGTTCGAGGTCCGGCGGGCCCTGTCCGAGGGCGACCTGGTGCTCCTGCACTCCAGTGGCGTCCTGACCCCTGGCACCCCCGGAATGGCGGTCTTCGACATCTTCCGCTTCCAGGACGGGAAGATCGCCGAGCACTGGGACGTCCTCCAGGAGGTGCCGGCGACCACGGCCAACGGCAACGACATGTTCTCCACCCTCAGCCGGCCGCAGACCGAGGCGCCCGAGCAGCGGTGGTTCACCGCGTACAACAAGAAGCTGGTCACCGCGTTCGTCGACCAGCTCCTGGTCCGCAAGGACCTGGCCGCCATCGACACGTACGTGGGCCCCGAGTACCACCAGCACAACCCGAACTTCCCCGACGGCGTGGCAGGCGTGAAGGCCGGAGCGAGCGCGTACTTCCAGCAGTTCCCGCAGCTGAGCGTGGCACCGAAGCGGATCATCGCCGAGGGCGATCTGGTGGCCGTCCACAGCCACTACGTCAACACACCGGGCGAGCGCGGCCAGGCGGTCATCGACCTCTTCCGGGTCAGGGACGGAAAGATCGTCGAGCACTGGGACGCCGTGCAGGACGTGCCGGAGACCTCCGCCAATGACAACACGATGTTCTGACGGCTCCGCTCGACCGAGCTATCCCGAAGGTTGGCTGAAATCACGCGGGGTCGACTTGCCACAGCCAGAGGGCGCCGTCGCGTCCGCCGCTGGCGAGGGTGCGTCCATCGACGCTGAAGGCTACTGCGTAGGCGGTGTGGGTGTGGCCGGTGAAGATCTGTCCAGGGTGCTGGGAGTGAAGAGGCCAGAGTCGCACGGTGGTGTCGCGGCTGCTGCTGGCCAGGAGACGTCCGTCGGGGCTGAATTCCAGGTGGAGGATTTCACCCGTGTGGCCCGTCAGGACGGCCGTGGGCCGGCGTTCGTCGAGGTACCAGAGCCGGATGGCGCGATCGTCGCTCCCGCTTGCGGCGACGGTGTTTCCGTCTGGGCTGATCGCCACGCAGGTGACCGGGCTGGTGTGGCCGCGGAGCGTTGTGATGTTCCGTCCTGTCTGGGTGTCCCAGAGGCGGAGGGTGTGGTCGTCGCCGGCTCCGGCACTGACCACGGTGTGTCCGTCTCGGCTGAACGCCACGCAGGTGATCGGGCCGGTGTGTCCGCTGAACGTCAGGGTGCTGCGGCCGGTGCGGACGTCGGACATATGGACCTGGGCGTCGTATCCACCTGTGGCGATGGTCCGGCCGTCTCGGCTGATCGCAGCACAGGTGATCTCGTTGCTGTAGCCGCTGAGTGTCCTGATGTTCTCGCCTGTCTGGGTGTCCCAGAGGCGGAGGGTGTGGTCGTCGCCGGCTCCAGCGCTGACCAGGGTTCGTCCATCGGGGCTGAACGCCAGGAAGATGACCGCGCTGGAGTGTCCGTTGAGCGTCCTGATGTTGCGGCCGGTGGGGACATCCCATAGGCGGACCTGCGCGTCGAAGCCGCCGCTGGCCAAGGTACGTCCGTCCCGGCTGAACGCCACGCAGATGATGCCACTCGTGAGGGTTGCGAACGGGGAGGGCGATTGCCTGCGGTGGCGAGGCTGGTACCGGTCTTGGTTTGCGGAGTGAAGCCGCGAGGCGACGGCGGACGCGGTGGCAGGGCGGTCGTCGGGAGCCTTGGCCATGAGTTCGGTGATCAGGCGGCTCAACCAGACGGGGCAATCGGCGCGCAAAGTCTGCGGGGCGGGAGGGCTCTGTTGGAGGTGCTGATACATGACCGCAGCCGCACACGCGTCCGTGTCAAAGGGCGGAACGCCGGTGACCAGCGCGTACAGCACGCAGCCGAAGGCGTAGAGGTCTGTGCGGTGATCGGTCTGATGGCCGTTGATCTGTTCTGGGGCCATGTAAAGCGGAGTGCCTCCGACGAAACCGTCGGTCTGCGTGATCCTGGTGGCGTTGGCAAGGTGCGCCATACCGAAGTCACAGATCTTCACTCGGCCGTCTTTGAGGAGAAACAGGTTCGCGGGCTTGATGTCGCGGTGCACGATTCCGGCAGCGTGAGCCGCGGTCAGGGCATCGCTGACCTGTGCGGCCAGTGCGAGCACTTGTTCGATGGGCAGCCCGTGTGGGTGCTCGGCCAGCAACTGACTCAAATCGGAGCCTTGCAGGAGCTCCATGATCAGAAATACGCGCCCCTCGTATTCGTCGATATCGAAAACCGAGGTGACTCCGGGATGCTGGAGCGCCGCCGTGATCTCCGCTTCGCGGCGGAATCGTGTCATCGCCACGGGATTGGCGTGGTGATGTTCGTGCAGGAACTTCACCGCGACAGGTCGCTTGAGCCGAAGATCGACGCCTTCCCAGATCTCCCCGGCGCCCCCGTATCCAAGGCGCTTGACCAGCCGATAACGGCGGGCAAGCAGTAGTCCTGGTTCCATTGCTCAGCGACTCCACGGCCCTGGATGTAGAACTATTACTAATCAACTTGTTGCCCAGTCATCATGCCCTGGAGGGCAATGCAGCTGCAAGTTTTTTTGGTGCATGCAGATGCACGTGCATTGTCCTGAGCATCGCACTCCCGCGTTACTTGATCTCAGCTCGCACAGAATTCCCTGGTCTTCGGGCATGTCGCAGTCAAAGAGCGGTGCGGGCATAAGTTGAAGCGACAACCAATGACCGCGATTGCCTCATAAGAGTCAGCATGTTAACAAGTTTAAGGATTGACCTTAGGTCGAAGTTGATCGAGAAGCCGCATCTCCGAAACGATCTTTTGTTCGGTGAGGGCCTGTCATCGGCTTCACGCAAATGACGCGAAGGGCCGGAAGGTGACGGCTCCTCGTGGAGTGCAAGAGACGTCTTCTTCCGGCCCTGCGGCTTGGTCCGCTGTTGCGACGATCACTGGAACCCAGGATTGGCTTGGGCTCCCTTTGCGGCCGCTTAGGCCTTGAGGAACGCCAGGAGCGCCTCGTTCACGTCCTCGGCGTGCGTCCACAGCAGGCCGTGGGGTGCTCCGTCGATCTCGACGTAGGTGGCACTCGGGTGGATCTTGCGGAACGCGCGGGCGGTGACGTCGATCGGCAGGATGCGGTCGGCCGTGCCGTGCAGGAGCAGGGTCGGGACACCCGAGGCTGCGACGGCGGCGCTGTCGGCACGGAAATCGGTGATCCACGTCGGGACGGCGGCCACCGAGGCGTAGGCGGACGCGCCGGCCGCGACATTCCAGCTGGAACGGAGCGCGGCCTCGCTGAGTCGGGTGCCGAGGTTCTCGTCGGTGTTGTAGAAGTCGGCGTAGAAGGCGTCGAAGTAGGCGTACCGATCGGCCTTGACGGCGGTGAGGATGCCGTCGAACACGCCCTGGTCGACCCCGCCGGGGTTGTCGTCGGTCTTGAGCAGGAACGGCTGGAGCATGCCGAGGAACGCGGCCTTCCCGACCCGTTTGGTCCCGTAGGTGGAGATGTAGCGGGCGACCTCACCGGTGCCCATCGAGAATCCGACCAGCACGGCGTCGTGCAGGTCGAGCGTGCGCATCAGGATGTCGAGGTCCGCGGCGAAGGTGTCGTAGTCGTAGCCCTTGGTCGGCTGGCTGGACTGGCCGAAACCACGCCGGTCGTAGGTGATGACCCGGTGTCCGGACTCCAGGAGCGCCGGGACCTGCTTCTCCCAGGAATGCCCGTCCAGCGGATAGCCGTGGATGAGCACCACGGGACGGCCGGAGCCATGGTCCTCGTAGTAGAGCTCGATCGGCGTCGTGTTCTCGGTGCCCACGGTGATGTACGGCATCGTCCTGCCCCTCTGCTCCGTGGCGGGTGTCTCCCGCTCTGAGATGGATAGTACACGATTAAATCGTGTGCGAGTTAGTCGCTAGCGATGTTGTTTGGATTACACTGGTCGCATGGATTCCGAGTCACCGCTGTCGGAGCTGCTCTGCTTCGATCTGTACGCGGCCTCCCGCAGCGTCACGTCCGTGTACCGCGTGCTTCTCGACCCGCTCGGGCTGACCTATCCGCAGTACCTGGTGATGCTGATGCTGTGGCGGCACGGTGAACGCACGGTCCGTGATCTGGTGGACGGACTCCGGCTCGACTACAACACGCTGTCGCCGCTGCTCAAGCGGTTGGAAGCACGTGGCCTGGTAGAACGACGGCGCCGCCCGGACGACGAACGTTCCGTCACGGTTCTCCTCACCGACGAGGGCCGGGCCATGCGCGAGAAGACCCGCGACGTCCCCAAGGCCATCAGCGACGCCATAGGCCTCGACGACGGCGCGATCGCCGATCTGCAGGAAGTCTTGCGCACCCTCGCTTCCAACGCCACCACTCATGCCGCCCACTTGGGCAACAACGCGGCAAAATGACAGGCGTGGTCCTGCGGGGATCAGATGGCGCTCGGCGGGAATCCGCGGGCGAAGGCAGCCCTGTCCCGACGGTGGCCCTGCCTCGATGTTTTCCCGGCTTATTGCGTACTGATCCCTTTTTGGTGGTTTGTTGGGTGGTGGACTGGATGCTCGTGGACCTGATCGGGTCTGCGTGACCGCAGAGGGGAGGCATGCGCCATGGCGAAGTTCATGGACGTACACCACGGATTCCAGAACATCACCGCCGAGCAGCTCCAGCAGGCGCACGACGCCGATGTGGCGATCCAGTCAGAGGAGGGCGTGACCTTCGAGCAAGCGTGGGCCGACCCCGAATCGGGCCTGGTCTACTGCCTGTCCGAAGCGCCGTCCGCCGACGCGGTACAGCGCATCCATGAGCGGGCGGGTCATCGCGCCGATGAGATCCACATGGTGCCGCTCAGCGTGTGACCGGCGGAACGCCACGGCACCGCGGACGAGCTGACCGGATCCGCCCCGCCGGAGGAATTCTCGCGACCGACCTCAATTGGCCGGCTCTCCGAATGAGGATGGTCCCGAGTAAGCGGGTGGCCTTGGGTTAGTCGGTGCCGGATTCCATGGCGGCGTTGTCCAGGAGTTCGTCGGCGGGGACCTCGCCGCGGGAGGCGATGGCTTCGGCGCCGCCTTCGGGCATTGCGCCGATGAGGGCGGTCTGGGCTGTGCCGATCATTTGCTGGTTGCCGACGATGCCGTGCTGGGCGTACAGCTCCAGCTTGGCGCGGGAGTCGGCGATGTCGAGGTTGCGCATGGTGAGCTGGCCGATGCGGTCGACGGGGCCGAAGGCGGAATCCACGGTCCGTTCCATGGACAGCTTGTCGGGGTGGTAGCTGAACGCCGGCCCGGAGGTGTTGAGGAGGGAGTAGTCCTCGCCGCGCCGGAGGCGGAGGGTCACTTCGCCGGTGACGGCCGAACCGATCCAGCGCTGGAGGGATTCGCGGAGCATGAGGGCCTGGGGGTCCAGCCAGCGGCCCTCGTACATGAGGCGGCCGAGGCGGCGACCCTCGTTGTGGTACGAGGCGAGGGTGTCCTCGTTGTGGATCGCGTTGACGAGCCGTTCGTAGGCGGCGTGTAGCAGCGCCATGCCCGGGGCCTCGTAGATGCCGCGGCTCTTGGCCTCGATGACGCGGTTCTCGATCTGGTCGGACATGCCCATGCCGTGCCGGCCGCCGATCGCGTTGGCCTCCAGCACCAGGTCGACGGGGGAGGGGAACTCCTTGCCGTTGATCGACACGGGGCGGCCCTGCTCGAAGGCGATCGTGACGTCCTCGGCGGGGATCTCGATGGAGGTGTCCCAGAACCGCACGCCCATGATCGGTTCGACGGTCTCGATGCCCGCGTCGAGGTGCTCCAGCGCCTTGGCCTCGTGGGTCGCGCCCCAGATGTTCGCGTCGGTGGAGTAGGCCTTCTCGGCGCTGTCCCGGTACGGGAGGCCGCGGGTGAGCAGCCACTCGGACATCTCCGTGCGCCCGCCGAGCTCGGTGACGAAGTCGGCGTCCAGCCACGGCTTGTAGACCCGCAGGGAGGGGTTGGCGAGCAGGCCGTAGCGGTAGAACCGCTCGATGTCGTTGCCCTTGAAGGTGGAGCCGTCCCCCCAGATCTGCACGCTGTCTTCGAGCATCGCGCGGACGAGCAGGGTGCCGGTGACGGCCCGGCCCAGGGGCGTGGTGTTGAAGTAGACGCGGCCGCCTGAACGGATGTGGAACGCGCCGCAGGCCAGCGCGGCCAGGCCCTCCTCCACGAGGGCGGCCCGGCAGTCGACCAGCCGGGCGACCTCCGCGCCGTACGCGGTGGCGCGCCCGGGGACCGAGGCGATGTCGGGCTCGTCGTACTGGCCGAGGTCAGCGGTGTAGGTGCAGGGCACAGCACCCTTCTCGCGCATCCACGCGACCGCTACCGAGGTGTCGAGACCGCCGGAGAAGGCAATCCCGACGCGTTCGCCGACAGGGAGGGAGGAGAGCACCTTGGACATGAGCAAGAGTATGCACTGTTATGCATGGTCATGCAACACCGGCCCGCGAAGAGGCGGTCGCCGATGCTCAAGGGGCAGGCCTCACGGGCCGCGGTGAGACCTTTTGGGACGTCCGGAACTGCGATGGAGTCATCTCGCCTTTGAGCTGCGCTGGCCGGTCATGGACAGCCGATCTTGGGGGCCTCGTGGGTGTCCCGGGAGTTCATGAGGAAACTTCATCTTCTGCGTCCTGATTTGTCGGTTCTTGTTCTATCCCCCGGTCCCAGATGTCGTCATGCTCCCCACGCATCCCCTGCGTGAGAGGACCGGTGGCATGGACGATCTGACCAGGCGTGGGTTCATCGCTGGCTCCGCGGCCACGGCGGCGGTCACGGTGACGGGCGGTTCGGCGGAGGCGGTCTCCCGGCGGGCGCCGGTGTCCGAGCTCCCGCGGCCGGACGAGTCGGGCATCGACCACATCGTCGTGGTGATGATGGAGAACCGGTCGTTCGACCACTACCTCGGCTGGCTCCCCGGCGCCGACGGGAAGCAGGCGGGGCTCACGTTCACCGACAAGGAGGGCAAGGAGCATTCGACCCACCATCTCAAGGTCCCGCACGGCTGCGGGTTCCAGGACCCCGACCACGGTTACGCCGGTGGCCGCGTCCAGCTGAACGGGGGCAAATGCGACGGGTGGCTGCGGTCAGGTGACAGCGACGTCTTCGCCATCGGGTACTTCGAGGGTCCGGACCTCAACTTCTACGGCGGCGCCGCCCGGGACTGGACGGTGTGCGACCGGTACTTCCCGGCGATCATGTCCTCCACGTTCCCCAACCGGATCTTCCAGCACGCGGGGCAGACCGACCGGATCAACAACGCGTTCGAGTTGTCCGAGCTGACCACGATCTGGGACCGGCTCGCGGCCAAGAGGGTGCCCCACAGGTACTACTTCAGCGATGTCCCGTTCACGGCACTGTGGGGACTCAAGCACCTCGGTATCAGCCGGCACATCACGGAGTTCTACGGCGACGCGGCGAGGGGCAGGCTGCCAGCGGTCTCGTTCGTGGAGCCGGGGTTCGTCGGGGAGCTGGTCCCCGGCCTGGCGGAGGACGAGCATCCCCTCGCCGACATCCGCTTCGGCCAGCACTTCCTCAACAAGGTGTACGAGGCGATCACCAACAGCCCGAACTGGGGCCGCACGCTTCTGGTCATCAACTACGACGAGTGGGGCGGCTTCTTCGACCACGTCGTGCCACCGGAGGGACCCGACCCGCGGCCCGACCTCGGCACCGGGCTGCGCGGTTTCCGGGTGCCGTGCCTGCTGGTCTCCCCGCGCGCCCGCCGTGGCGCGATCGCACACGAGGTGTACGACCACACCTCGATCCTCAAGGCGATCGAATGGCGCTGGCGGCTGGAGCCGCTGTCCGTGCGCGACGCCGCCGCCCGCAACATCGCCGAGACACTCGACTTTGAAGGCGAGCCGGACCTCCGCGCACCCCGCTACAAGGCACCGCGCCCGATCACTCTGGGCTGCATAGCCCCTGGCCACGTGCACTACGGCGACGACTGGGACCAGCTTCGCCGGTACGCGACCAAGAAGGACTTCGGAAGGCGCTGAGGCAGCCTTCCAGGGGCTCCAGGGGTATCACGACGAGAACGCAGGAAAGAATGTCGGCAACCGTGTCCGGCCGGGGGCCCCGGCTCCGACGTCTCTGGTGAAGGCGCCAGGGAGGCACCGCCAGAGAGGAGTCGTCATGAAATACATGATCATGATGTACGGGTCGCAGCAGGACTATGACGTCCTGACGGGCAAGGAGGGGGCCAAGCCCGCCTGGGACGAGAAGGACGCCGCCGCCATGCACGAGTTCATGGCGGACTGGAACAACGCACTCGTCGAGTCCGGGGAGTTCGTCGAGGGCCACGGCCTTACCGCGCCGGTGCACGCCCGCCGGATCGGTGTGCGGGACGACGGGATCCCGGTGGTGACCGACGGGCCGTACGCCGAGACCCAGGAGGTCCTCGCCGGGTTCACGATCGTCGAATGCGCGAGCTTCGACCGGGCGACCGAGATCGCCGCGCAGTTGGCGAACACCCCGCATCCTCCGGACGCCGACCTGGGCCGTGACTGGTACGTGGACGTGCGGCCGGTCGCCGGGGGCCCCGGTGACTACGACCTGTAGCCGCCGGCGTGAGCAGGACTGAGACGGCGGACGAGGATCTGCTGCGCACGCTGGCGCCGCAGGTCCTCGGCGCGCTCGTCCGGCGGTACGGGAACTTCGACAGCGCCGAGGACGCCGTTCAGGAGGCCCTTCTCGCAGCCGCGACGCAGTGGCCGGTGGACGGCGTCCCGGACAATCCGCGAGGCTGGCTGATCACTGTCGCCGCGCGGCGCCTCACCGATCTGCTGCGCAGCGAGCAGGCCCGGCGGCGCCGCGAGGACACGGTCGCCCAGTGGGAGCTGCCCGGCCAGTGGATGGCGCCCGCCGACCAGCCGGTGACCGCGTCCGACGACACGCTCATCCTGCTGTTCATGTGCTGCCACCCGTCGCTGTCGCCGGCGTCGCAGATCGCGCTGACGTTGCGGGCCGTCGGCGGCCTGACCACCACCGAGATCGCGCGCGCGTTCATGGTGCCGGAGGCGACCATGACCCGGCGCATCAGCCGGGCCAAGCAGAGCATCAAGAGCAGCGGCATCCCGTTCGGCATGCCGGTCGACCGCGCCGAGCGGCTCGGCGCGGTCCTGCACGTGCTCTACCTGATCTTCAACGAGGGGTACGCGAGCACGTCCGGTCCAGCGCTGTTCCGCACCGAGCTGTCGACCGAGGCGATCCGGCTGGCCCGCATGGTCCACCGCCTCCTGCCCGATGACGGCGAGGTGGCCGGGCTGCTCGCCCTGATGTTGCTCACCGACGCGCGCCGGCCCGCACGGACCGGGCCGGACGGCGCGCTGATCCCGATGGCCGAGCAGGACCGTTTACGCTGGAACGCCGCCTTCATCGCCGAGGGTGTGGCGCTGATCAGCGTGGTGCTGCCGCGCGGGAAGCCGGGGCCCTACCAGCTCCAGGCGGCGATCGCGGCGGTCCACGACGAGGCGCCGACCGCCGCGGAGACGGACTGGCCGCAGATCAAGGCACTGTACGAGGTGCTTCTGCGGATGTCCGGCAACCCGATGGTGATGCTGAATCACGCGGTGGCGGTCGGCATGGCCGACGGCCCGCAGGCCGGGCTTGCCCTGCTCACCGAGCTCGCCTCCGACGAGCGCGTCTCGAACGATCACCGGCTGTTCGCGGTCCGCGCGCATCTGCTGGAGATGGCGGGTGAACGCGAGGCGGCACGGACGGCCTACGCGGAGGCCGCACGCCGGGCGACCAGCCTGCCGCAGGAGCGCTATCTCAACACCCGCGCCGCCGGCCTGGCCGGAAAGAACCCGCCTGACGGCTGATCCGCTTCTTGTCTCGAACGCGTGCAGATGATCTATTTTGAGATCTTCACCCCGGTGGGGTGTCCGCGCGCGCTGATCGAGGAGACCGCGAGATGACCGAACAACAGGACCACCTCACCGACCGGTATAGCAGCGGCGTGCTGAGCCACGACATCCCGACCGAGCTGATCCGGCTCCAGTTGCTGGAGGAGCATCTCGACCCGGTCACCCTAGGCGTCCTCGGCGCGCGCGCCGAGGACCTCCCCGATTCCGCGCGATGCCTGGAGCTGGGTGCCGGCGCCGGGTCGGTGACCCGCTGGATGGCCGGGCGCTTCCCCGCCGGAACGGTGACGGCCGTCGACATCGACGTCCGCTACCTGGACGCCGGCTGGGCGCCGAACCTGGTCGTCCAGGAGGGCGACCTCCGGCTCCTCGACTTCCCCGCCGGCTCCTTCGACCTCATCCACGCCCGCGCGCTGCTCATGCACCTGCCCGAACGCGAGGAGATCGTGAAGCGCCTCGTGAGCTGGCTGGCGCCGGGCGGCTGGCTCGTCCTCGAGGACATCGCGCACTTCCCGAAGGCCACCTCGCCCAACCCGGCCTGGCGCAAGGCCATGACGGCGGTCGTCGACCTGCTCGGCAGCCAAGGTGAGGACGTCGGATGGGCGCGGCGCCGGCAGCCCGCGATCCTGGCCGACGCGGGACTGGCCGATCTCGGCCTGGCGCTGGAAGTCTTCACCGTCGGCGACGGGGGTGTGGCCGAACGGTTCTGGCGGGTCTTCCTCAACCAGCTCCGGCCCGCCCTCGTCGACCGTGACCTGATCACTGACGAGGAGATCGACGCCGCGCTCGCGCTCTTCGACGATCCGCGTTTCGTGGACGCCGCCGAGGCCATCGTCAGCGCGTGGGGCCGCCAGCCCACGACCTGACCCCGGAAGGCACGTCCTCACAGCAAGGGAAGGCGCAGGACGAATCGTGCGCCTTGGAGGCTGTCTTCGATCCGGAGCGAGCCGCCGTGGGCGAGCGCGATGTCGCGGGCGATGGCGAGCCCGAGCCCGGCGCCGCCGGAGCCGCGGCTGCGGGCCGGGTCCAGGCGGGTGAAGCGGTCGAAGACCCGTTCCCGGTCCTCCCGTGGGATGCCGGGGCCGTCGTCGGCGACGATGAGCGACGCCACGCCGAAGTCCTCGTCGTCGCGCCCCACTCCGACGTCGATCGTCTGCTTGGTGTGCCGTTCGGCGTTGTCGAGCAGGTTGCCGAGCAGCCGGGCCAGCTGGAGCCGGACGCCCATGACCGTCAGGCCAGGGGTCAGGGGGGTGCGCAGCTCGGCGGTGCCCGTCCAGGTGGAGACCTCCGCCCGGACGAGCTCGGCGAGATCGATCTCCTCCTGCACGGCCGCGCCGGTGCCGATCCGGGCGAGCAACAGCAGGTCGGCGACGATCGACTCCAGCCGGTCGGTGGCGCGCAACGCGGCCTCGGTGGCGGCGGGGATGTCGGTGTCGTCCGGGTACATCGCCAGGTCTTCGAGGTTGACGCGGAGGCCGGTGATCGGCGTGCGCAGTTCGTGGGCCGCGTCGGAGGCGAACTGGCGCTGGCGGGTGACCGACTTCTCCAGCCGGTCCAGGGTCTCGTTCGCGGTCCGGGCGAGGTGGGCGATCTCGTCGGCGCCGGGAGGTTCGGGTACCCGCCGGGCCAGGTCGCTGCCGCTGATCTCGGCCAGCTGCAGGCGGATCTCCTCGACCGGCCGAAGCGTCCGGCCGACGACCTGCCATGTGGTCCAGGCGACCAGCGCCGCGAGCGCCAGCACGGTGAGGGCCAGCAGCAGTTCGAGGAGACCGGACGTCATCACCCAGGGCAACCTGCTCGCCCCGTACACCGTGGGGGAGTCGGGCGCCGTCGTCACCCGGATCGCCCACACGGCGTAGCAGTCGTCGTCCAGGCAGGTGGTCACCGCCTGAACACGCGACTGAGGACGGGGCCGCAGGTCGGCGAGCGGCGGTTGCCCGGCCGCCTTCACGCTGGCCTTCAGCACCCGGCCCTCGGGGGAGACGAGCTGCACGAGTGCGGCTCCGTTGGCGTCCTCCCGGATGGGGTCGTCCAGCGCGCCTTCGCGGACCGCCGCGCTCGCCTGCCGGGCGACGAACTGCGCGTCTTCGAGGGCCCCCTGGGTGAGCATGTTGCGGAGGAGTATGTCGGCTGCGGCGGCGAGCGCGCTCAGCACCAGCACGGCCACCACGGCGGAGATCACGGTGTCTCTCCCGCGGATCGACCGGGGCAGCAGGCGCATGGACGACGACCTCGCTCCGACAAGCCGGATATGTCCGGCGAAATTCCGCAGGGAGATCAGCTTAGATCGCTGTTGACCACGACGGTGGTGCCTCGTCACAAACCGGGCCCCCGGCTGGGGCGGGCGGCAGGGCGGGGGGCGGCCAGTGCCGGAGTCAGCTTGCGGTGTACTCGCGCAGGGTGGTGGGTGGACGGCCGCCGTACTGCTCGATCGCCTCCGTCACGCGGTAGAGGGGATGGTCGTTCGGGCCGAGGAAGCGGAAGATCTCCCACAGTTTCGTCAGGTGGCGGACGGTGTCGGGGTCTCCGTAGGAGGCGAGGGCGCTCCGTTCCCAGTCGTCGGGCGGCACGTCGACGTAGGGGACGCCGAAGGCCGCTGCGGCTTCGGCGACGGTCAGCATTTCGCCGGTGAGGCGGCAGATGGGGTCGGTTTCGGGGATGGGGTCGTCCAGGAGGCCGGCCGCGACTCTCGCGACGTCGGCGCCCGCGATGAGGGGGAGCAGCGTGTCGGGTCCGCCGAAGGGCGCGGCGAGCTCGTTGCGGCCGCTGAGGCGGATCAGCATGTCGAGGTTTTCGAAGAAGACCGCGCCGCGCAGATGGACGGCGCCGACGTTCGCCCAGTCGAAGACCTGCTCCGCCACCCAGTGCTGGCGCATCCGGTGGGTGTTCGCGTCGGGTTCGGCCGCGAGCTGCGAGACCTCGACCACGCGTTCCACCCCGTGCTCGCGGGCCGCCGCGGCGAACGCGGCCGTGGCGTCCAGCAGGCCCTCGGTCACCGGATAGGTGAAGAACGCCCGGCGGACCCCTGCGAGGGCCGGGAGGACGTCGGCGATCTCACGCAGGTCCCCGGTGACGACCTCCGCGCCGAGCTTGCGCAGCTCGGCGGCACGGTCGTCGTCGGTGTGGACGAAGGCGCGCACGGGGTGGCCGCGTTCGAGCAGAGCCTGGGTGACGAGGCGCCCCGTCGAGCCCTGCATGCCGCCTGCGGCGCCGGTGACGAGGATCATCAGTCCCACCCTTCGATGGTCAGGGTGAACGCGCCAAGGCGTTCGAGCGTGCGGAGGAGCACGTCGGAGGGGAAGGCCTCGGCCGGGCTCAGCACGCCGGTCTTGTTCGGCACCTCCATCAGGCGGAGCGCGGCCTCGACGGAGGCGAGGGCACCGGCGCGCCAGAGATCGGTGCCGGTCACCCGTCCCGCGCGGCTGCCGTGCGCGGCGATCACCTGGGCGGCGACGGTGAACTCGCTCCGCGCCCGCTCGGTCATCCCGACGTGCTCGCTGACGAAGACCTGCTCTTCGGTGAACGTCTCGGCGGTGAGCAGGGCCTCGACGGTACGGGCGGGCACGTGCCGCGGGATCATCACGATCTCGCAGGAGGGGAACGGGGCGATCATCGTGCGCGGGCCGAGCGGCGGCGGGAACGGGAAGACGACGTTGCGGGGCTCCACGTAGCCGATGTGGAACTCCCCGCCGGTGTAGGTGATGCGGTCGGTCTCGGCGAACAACTGCGCGGCGGTGTCCTTGGCGCCGGTGGTCATCCGCCAGCCGCTCACCGCGTACGCCGTGGTCACGCGGTCGATGTCGGACAGGCCCTCGGCCACGGCGTCGGCCAGGAGGTCGCCGACGCCGCCGTAGAAGCTCATGCCCGGCACCATCGCGATCCCGGCGGCCTGCGCCCTGTCCTGGAAGTCCTCGAAGAGATGCCGGACGTGGTGGGACTCGACCGCGTGGTCGACGTAGTGGCATTCGGTCTCGACGCAGGCGGTGGCGACCGGCTCGCCCGTCACCTTGAACGGGCCGGCGCAGTGGATCAGCACGTCGGACTGCTGGGCGAGTTCGCGCAGGGCCGCCGGGTCGTCGAGCGGTGCCCGGAGGACGGGGTAGCCGAGCTCGCTGCCCATGGCCTGGAGTGCGTCGGCGTCGCGTCCGGCGAGGAGGACGTTCTGGTTCCGGGCGTGGAGCTCCGCTGCCACCAGGCGGCCGGTGTGACCGTACGCTCCGTAGACGGCGATGAGCGGCGTGGACATGGCCGGCCCGCTTTCATACTGGGAGTATGTAACGTGCTTCGGAAGTTACATACTCTGAGTATGACCGTCAAGGGTGTTGTGGAAATCCGTTCGAAACCATTCGAACACTGCAGGTGAGAGAGGTGCCCAAGATGAGAGGGCGCCGCGGGCGAGAGGGGAGACGAGATGGCACGCCGGAGTCAGGCCGAGCGTTCCGACGCGACGACGGGCCAGTTGACGACTGCCGCTCGGCGGCTGTTCGGAACGGAGGGGTACGCCACGACCTCGATCGACGCGGTGGCCGCCGCGGCCGGCGTCACCAAGGGCGCGGCCTATCACCACTTCAAGGGCAAGGCCGACCTCTTCCGTGCGGTGTTCGTGCGCGAGCAGGAGGAGATCGCCGCCGAACTGGAACGGGCGGCGCTGGCGGCGCCCGACTCCTGGACCGCGTTGCGGCACGGGGTGCGGGTGTTCCTCGAACGGTGCACCGATCCTGCGTTCCGGCAGATCGTGTTGCTGGACGGGCCCGCGGTGCTCGGCTGGGACGGGGTCCGCGAGGTCGAGTACGACCACACCCTGCGGGTGTTGACGCTGGGCATGCGCGCCGCGGCGGCCGACGGGCGGCTCGTCGACGGCGATCTGGCGACCCGCGCTCAGATGATCTTCGGTGCGCTCTGCGAGGCGGGCATGTTGCTCGCCCGGTCGGGCGACCCCGCCGCCGCACAGCCCGCGGTCGAGGCCGAGGCCGAGCGTCTGCTGAGCGCGCTCGCGCTGGCTCCATCCGGATAGCCCGGCTCAGCCCCAGTAGCCCAGGAGGAGACGTTCGATCATGCCGTGCAGCACGCCTCTCTCGTGCGTGTCGTCCTCGCTCTTGTAGATCTCGCGGTCGCGCTCGATCAGCGCCTCGGTGATCTGCCAGCCATCCTCGACGGGCTGGAAGAAGGCCTCGAAGACCTTGTAGCCGGTCCAGCTGCGATGGAAATGGAGCCGGTCAGCCTCGACGTAGGCGAACCACTTCTCCTCCATCTCCGCCGGGATGACGCCCCGGCGGATCGTCTCCCACTCGTACGGCGCCCAGATCCGGTCGGGCGGCGGCAGCGGCGCGGGCTGCCGCATCGGCTCGGTCTTCCAGTCGCGGGCCGTTGCCGTGGACGGTCTCGTGAGCGGCGGGAACACGAGCCATTCGGGCAGGTCCTCGGTGCCCCGCACCCACCAGACGGGCAGGGCGCCGGGCTCCATCCCGGCCGCGACCATCCCGCCCACGATCGCGCAGTTGGTGTCGACGTCCCCGCCGACCTCGGCGGTCGTCCAGATCGCCTCCTCGAAGTCGCCGGCGTGCTTGGCGGCGGCCCAGAGGGTGAACGGGACCGTGTCCTGCGCGCTGACGTTGCGTCCGTTCCCCAGCTGCTCGGCCACGGCACGCGCGTCGCTCAGCGTGAGCAACTGCCTGGCCCGGACGATCCCGTCGCGTACACGGCTCTCGGCGACCCGGTCCAGGACGGCGTCGATGATCTGCCCGGGGGAGCGGTGGCCGGACGCGATCGTCGCGGCGGCGACGGCGACCGCCACCGCTCCGGCGACCGCCTCGGGATGGGTGTGGGTCACGGTGGCCGACCGTTCAGCCTGGTGGGCGGCACGGTACGGGCTGCCCGCGTAGTACGCGCCGAGCGGCGCGACCCGCATCGCCGCGCCATTGCCCCAGGAACCCTGGCCGTCGAAGAGGTCCGCGAGCTGCTCCTGCCAGTCCGCCCCCTCCCGGACGAGACGCAGGAAGCGGTTGGTGGACGGCCCGTAGCCGCGATCGAAGTCATGGTGATGCGCGAAGCGCCCGACGAGCCGGTCCTGATCGATGTCGCCCTCGGTGAAGGCCAACTCCAGGACGAGGGCGCTCGCCATCTCGGTGTCGTCCGTCCACTGCCACGGCGCGGGCGGCATCGACCGGGATGTGAGCTTGGGGCGGTTGGCGGGCACGAAGAACTGGGAGCCGAGCGCGTCACCCACCGCGAGACCCTGCAGCGAGACGAGCGCGCGCTCAAGACGATCAATGGTCATCGCCGGACATTCTCGCACCTGGCGCCCACTCCGGGCGCGAGCGTCCACCGTTCCGGTCAGTCCTTGTTACGGCCGACCCGGCCGCGGACCTTCTGCCACTGCTCGTGGAAACGGGCGCGGGCCCAGTCGTTCGCCCGCTTGGCGGTCTTGAACTCGGTGGCCAGCAGCGCCAGCCCGGCGAAGATCGCGAGGATGCCGGGACCCGGCAACACCAGCATCGCGACGCCCGCGACCATGAGCGCGATGCCGGCGACGCCGACCACGACCTTACGCAGCAGCCGTATCCCGGGATGGCGCAGTGATCCGGTCTCCGGGTGCTCCTTCTCCGCCGGCATCAGCTCGGCGTCCGGTAGGGAAGTCAAGTGTCCTCCTGTGGGCGTCGGGCACGGACCGCTTCGGCGGCCGCAGGGTCACAATGGTGACAACGAGCACGGCCGTCGCAACGATCCCGTCCAGCCAGTAGTGGTTCGCCGTGGCGACCACGACGAACGTGGTGATCACGGGATGGGCGACGATCAGCCAGCGCCAGCGGCCGCTGGTGGCCACGATGATCCCGGCGGCCACCAGCACCGCCCAGCCGACGTGCAGCGAGGGCATCGCCGCGAACTGGTTGGCCAGCTGGTCGCTCTCGGGCGATCCGTAGACGGCCGGTCCGTAGCGCGCCCCCGTGTCGACGAAGCCGAGTCCGCCCAGCATGCGCGGCGGGGCGAGCGGCACCGCGAAGTGCACCACGAGCGCGAGGCCGGTCAGCACCACGAGGACCCTGCGCGACCAGCGATAGTGGGCCGGGCGTTTCAGGTAGAGCCACACGAGGAACGCCGCCGTGACCGGGAAATGCGCGAACTTGTAGTAGACGTTGGCCGCCCGGACTGCCTGTGGCTCGTTCAGGATCCAGTCCTGCACCCGCGCCTCGTTCGGCAGCCGCAGCGTCCGTTCCAGCTCCCACAGGCGGTCCGCGTTCAGGAAGGCCGCGGTGACGTGATCGGCGGCCAGCACGCGTCCGAGCTTGTAGGCGGTGAAGAGAACGGCTATGAGAAGCAGCTCTTTGCCTGCGCGTCGCCAGGGGATCGGGAGGGTCGGTGCGAACGCGGAATGCATGGAGGCCTCACCCCGTTGTGAAGAACACTCTGCTCTTGTCCGGTACCTGCCTTTCCCACAGCATTGACCTGTTCGTGGAAAAAAGGAATGGCCGTTTTATATGGCGCTCGTCACATCCGGCCGGTTACCCGCTCGGGTCATCCCTCTGTGCGAGAGATTCGTGTGCGAGGGATTCGCGGCGCCGGTGTGCGCCACCGACCGGGCGCCGCGACCCTCCCCCGCCCCGTTCAGCGGATCGCCCCAGGCTTAAGGAACGGCCCCCGGCCGCTCCTGCCCCCACTGGCCCTGCCGGCGCATCCGCGGAATTCGATGAAGCTAACCGGGTACTGCGCAGTAGGTTCACTGGTCGGCCGGAGCAAACGACGAGCGGTACGTCATGTGCGATGAGTGGCGGTCCGTCACTGAACGTCGCTGATGCTCTCGGTCAAGGCCTCGGTGACCGTGCCGGGACGTACACCCGTCCGGGCGGCCACATGGGCCACCTGCCGGGCGACATCGACCGGGACCGCGGCGCTCGCGATGATCCGAACGGCGGCGCGAACGGCGGACAGGCGTTGTTCGTGAGTACCGAGCGCGCCCCCAGATCGTTCTATGGCGGCGTCCAGGACAAGTTGGCCGAGTTCCTTTTCGGCACGGAGGGCCTCACGCACGGCGGCTCGGCCTCGAGAGCGCAGGAGGCCGGCGGGGTCTTGGCCAAGGCCGAACGACACCGCGCCGATCGGGCCTCGGACCCGGGCGTCCATCAGCGTGTGCCAGGCACGGAGGCTGCCCGCCCTCCCGGCTGCGTCGTCGTCGAGGGCGACGACCAGCCCGGCGATGTCCAGGTCAATGATCTGGGAGAGGGCACCGACCTGGGCGGCGGTGACGGTAACACCGCAGGTCGCGACGGCGGCGTGGGTACGGGCGGCGGCGATGTTGACGGCGATCGCGTCGAGCGGCCCTTCGACGACGACGGGACGGGCGCCCCGGGCCAGGCGGTCGCGACTCTCGTGCAGGCCGTACAGCAGCTCACCCTTGTGGAAGTGCTCAGTGTCAGGGCTGTTGAGGTACTTCGGCCCCTCCGCGCCGTCCGGGAGCCGGCCGATGAAACCCGCCACCGCTCCGTCCGGAGCGCGAATGGCGAACATCACACGGTCCCGGAACCTGTCGAGAAGAGCACCGGAACGTTTGCGCCGCGCCAACCCGGCGGACACGATGGCGTCGTCAGCGTGCCCCAACGAACGCAGGCGTGCGTTGAGAGCTTGCCCGCCCTCCGGCGCGTACCCGATCTGCCAGCGTCTTTGCACGGCACGGGAAAACCCGCGTTCCGCCAGGTAATCCGCACCCCAGGAGCTCTCCAGGCAGTTACGGAAGAAACGGTGCGCCGCACGCATGACGTCGGTCGAACGATCGTGATGCTGGAGGCGCCGGCACGTGGCGAGGATGCGGTCGCCGATCTCGGGCCCGGCCCAACCGGCGAGCGGCGGGAACGACAGGCGCGGCGGTTCGAGCCCCAGATGCACCAGGACGAGGTACGCGACAGAGTCGGCCTCCACCCGGCGAAGGCCGTGGCACTCGGCCAGGCCAGCCAGGCCGGGCGGGTCGGGATGGTCACCGCGCTGCACCACGTGGGCCAGCTGATGGGCCAGTCCGGCCGGCTCCTCGTCGCCCTGGTAGCCGAGGCTGGCGGCGATGCGGTGGAGCTGTTCCCGGCCGTCTCCCGGAGGTTGCCCCTGAACTCCCGGTGGTTGCTCCTGGAGGGGAAGGCCGTCGGTCTGGGCCACGTCGAAGACCGCACGCAGCCTGCCGTCGGCGGTGATGATCCGGATCCCGGCCTCACCCTTGCGCACCTGCCGCCCGGCCGCGCGCCACGCCTCGTACGAACGTACGTCGCTCGCGGCACGCCACTGGGCGGCGATCAGCAGCGTGTTGGTGAACCCGTACCTGCCGTATCGCGCCGCACGTTCGAGCCACCACGTCCAGGGCAGCGTGCCGTCGCGGAGCCGCGCGGTCTCCTGCTCGGCGATCCCGCGCAGTGCGGCCAGCAGCCGTCGCGCCTCCGCGTCGCCGCCCGTAGAGCCCATTGAGCCCGTAGAGCCCATAGGGCAAGTCTCGCCCGGCCTCCGCTAGAGGTATAGACCGATCAGCTCTGCCGGCTGCTCCCACAGGGGCGGCAGGTCGTCGGGGGTGAGCGTCACGAGGCCTCGCTTGCTGGGCTTGCGGCGGACGGTGGCGAGGCGCTGGGCCTGGTTGGCCACGGAGAGGTCGAGCAGGTTGCGCATCAGCCGTCCGTTGCCGAACGAGGGACCGCGCGGAACGCGGGACAACATCGAGCGGAGCAGCTCGGTGGTCCCGGGATCGAGGCGGAAGCCGTCCGCCGTGGCGAGCCGTTCGAAGACGGCGACCAGCTCGTCGTCGCTGTAGTCGGGGAAGTGCAGCTGCTTGGGGAAGCGCGAGTCCAGCCCCGGGTTGGCGGCCAGGAACTCGGCCATCTGCTGTTCGTACCCGGCGACGATCACGATCAGGTCGTCGCGGTGGTCCTCCATCAGCTTGACCAGCTCGGCGATGGCCTCGTGCCCGTAGTCGCTCTTCAACGGCGACTGGGTGAGCGTGTAGGCCTCGTCGATGAAGAGCACGCCGCCGAGTGCGCGTTCGACCAGGCGTCGGGTCCGGGGCGCGGTCTGGCCGATGTACTCGCCGACCAGATGCGCGCGGGACGCCTCGACGAGGTGGCCGGACGAGAGCACGCCGAGCCGCTTGAAGATCTGGCCGAGCAGGCGGGCCACCATGGTCTTGCCCGTGCCGGGATTGCCGGTGAACACCATGTGCCGCGTCGGCGTGCTGACCTTGAGCCCGGAGTCGCGGCGCAGCTGGGTCGCACGGGCGGTGGCCACCACCAGGCCGAGCTCGTGCTTGACCGACTCCAGGCCGGGCAGCTCGCGCAGCTCGGCTCGTGGGTCATCGGCGCCGCCGGACAGGTACAGGACACGCGGGATGTCCGCCTTGCCGATGACGATCTCGCCGTCCGCGCGGGCCTCGGCCTTACGCATCAGGAGGTCGGCCAGGTGAGGGGCGAGCCGGGCGTTCCGCAGGGTCTGTACGGGCGGGGTCGCGGCGAGGAGCTCACCGGCGGCGGCGATGGCGTGCCGGGTGCCGCGGGCGCCGCGTTCCCGCAGGGCGCGCCGGAACAGCTCGGCGTGCCCCTCGGCGGTGAACGGGCGGGTCCGGGCCACCCGGAAGCGCTGGGGCAGGACCGGGTTGACCTCGCCGATCCGCTCGTCGCCGGTGGCGTCGCACAGCGCCACGACGTTCAGCGCCTCGTGCACGGCCAGCAGCCGGTGCAGCTCTTCGGCCAGGGCCTCGCCGTTGCCCGGATCGGTGATGATCTCGTCCAGGCCCTCGATGATCAGCAGCCGTTCCCCAGTGCAGTCCCGGGCGTCGGCCTGCAACCGCGCCACCGCGTCGGACAGCCGCTGCCCGGCGAACAGGTTGCCGGTGAGCCAGAGCGGATCCCGGCCCAGCGCCAGCGCCTTGCCGAGCTCCTGCGCCGCGTCCCGCTTGCCCGTGCCGTCCGGCCCGACGAGCAGCAGCCGTACGGGAGTCTTGACCGAGGCCTTGCCGCCGTTCTTGGTGAGCTCGGCCAGGACGGCGGTCACCTCGGGCTGGTCGACCAGCTTGGTGACCAGGTCGGGCCGGGCGGGTTCGGCCTTCTGTGCGCTCTCCTCGACCTTGAGCGTGTCGGTGAGCGGGTTGACGACGCGGCGGCGCGGCGCGTACAGGCGGCGGAGGTCGGTCTGGAACTGCCCCACCGGGATCCACTCGGTCTTGGGAAACCACGGGTCGCCCGGCAGCCCCTGCACGGTCGCGACGAAGCGCATCGCCATGTCCAGCCACGCGCGGCACCCCTCGGCCGCCCCCGCGACCAGGGCGCGGACCAGCCAGGCCCGGGTCCTCTCCTGCCACGCGCCGGGCTTGAAGCCGCGCTTTTCGGCGGCGAACCGTTCCTGGAGCTCGCCGTAACGGTCCTCGCCGAGAGCCAGAGTCAGCTCCGCCGGAACGTGCTCCATGCTGCCCTGCAGCAGCAGATGGATCAGGTGTGTCTCGGCCGTCTCGTCCCGCGGCGCCACGCTGACCAGGTGCTCGTACGCGGCGAGCAGCCCGGCGGACACCCACTCCAGATAGCCCACCGGACCCATGAGCTCGGGCACCGCTGCGAGGATCTCGTCGTCGGCGTGCCAGTGCCAGATCTCGCGCATCTCCATCTTGGGGAGGTTCACGTCGTGCACCGGCGGGTCGTCGTACAGCCTGACCAGGGCCTTCCGGCGCTGTTCGAGCGGCTCGATGCCCTCCAGCACGTCCAGGCACTCGCGCGCCAGGTCGATTGCCAGCCGCCGGTCGGGCGCCTCGATCAGCCAGTCCACCGGCGGCCGCCACCGGCCGCCGGGTGCGTCCCAGCGCGTCATCCGGGTACTGATCGGGCCCGGGTTGACCAGATGCTCGCGCAGCAGCCGCTCGGGCAGCTGGGACCACGAACCGGCCTTGATCGCCCCACCGCCGGGCAGGAACGCCAGCATGCCGAAGATCTCCGCGATCACCAGGGAGGCGGGCAGCGTCAGCAGCTTGTGCTCATCGGTGGTCAGCCCGGCCGCGCGCGGGTCGCGCGCCAACCCGTCGATGCGCGTGCTGATCTCCTCGAACAGTCCCGTGGGCACACGCCAGGGGCCATGCGAGTAGACGTCCAGGACCGGCTCGTCGGTGAGCAGTAGCTCCAGATGCTCCGGAAGCCGCACACGTTCTCCCTTTTAGGCGATCAAAGCGGATAACAGCCTACGGTTCCGGAGGGGATGGACACTCCGTCATTTGGTGCCGGAGGTGTTCGCGGGACCGCTGTGCCAGGCGTGTCAGCCGGTGCAGGTGGTGCACGCCAGGAGCGCGGCGGTGGCGCCGCCGGCGAGTTCGCGGGCGCCACTGCGCGCCGCGGCCTCCGGCATGGCCTGCTGCTCGCCGAAGCGCTCGTCGCCGAACTCGTCGAGCCCGTTGGTGCCGCCCTTGAACGTGACCTCGAGGACGGCATTGCGGACGCGCACGACGACGGTCCCGACACCGCTCTCGCCGACCAGCTCCTGGACCGCGTACGTGCCGAACGCCTCGTCGCCCAGACCGGGAAGATCCCGGTAGCGGACGGGTCCACGGTGCAAGGCCCCGGCCGGGCTCTGGTCGGGGTGCTGGGCCCACCAGCGTTCCTGGGCGATCTTCTTTGCGGCGTTGTAGGTCGCCGACCGTTGCCCCACGGACTGCTTGATCGTGATCGTCGCCGTCAGCTCGCGGGTGACGCGGGTCTTGCGGTCCTTGCCGCCGTCCTGGGTGGACTTCCAGGCGCAGGTCCACTCCTCCGTGCCCCGGCCCGGCCGTCCTGTCGCGGCCGGAACGTGGCGGCTCAGGACGGGCTTCGGGAACAGCGCGCAGGCGTCCTCGATCTGCCTGAACTCGGGCCCGGTGGGCGTCGTCATCCGCGGGTCGGGCTGCACGCCGCCCATCTCGGCGGGCCAGCTGGGCACGGCGGTCGGCGGCATCAAGACCGAGGGGACGCCCGGTCCGGGTCCGGCGGCACCCGTGTCGCCCGGCTCCGTGGTCTTTTTCGTGCGTTCCGTGGCGGTCATCGCCACGGCGATGACGGTGCCGCCCAGCAGCACGACCGCCGCCACCACCGCCAGGATCATGAACCGGCGCCGCGGTGGCGGGTCGTGCGGCGGAACGTGCGCCGGGTCGTGCGGCGGAACGTGCGCCGGTGCGTACGCCGGGTCGCTCCACGGCGACCGCTCCTGCTCCTGCACGGGTGCAATCCCTTCCTGCTCGTCAGGACACGCGCTTGATCGACGCAGCCAGCAAGCGCGCCGCCTTGATCGCCTGCTCGCGCACCTGGTCGGGCGTGCGGCCCCGCTCGGACCCGTACCGGACCTCCACGATGAGGCTCCCGGACCGGAAATACACCGTCGACTTGGGGGTTGTGGCCGGTTCGACCAGGACGAACGCCTCGTCGCCCAGACCCTTGAGGTCGTTGAACGGCCGTCCCGGGTCGGGGCTGCCGTTGCGCGGTGCATAGGTGTCGCGCGTATCGGCGAAGCGGGCCTGCGCGGACCCAGCGGCGGCCCCGGGAGCCTCGCCCTCGACCTTCACGTTGAGCTCGTCGCCGCCCGGCGCCCCTCCGGCCACGGACGGGGTCCAGACGCAGCTCTTGTTGGGCCTCTTCGATGACTGGTCGGTCGAGGCCGCGGGCCGGACGGTGAAGCCGGGGACCAGTTGCTCCGCTTGCGCGGGTGTGAGGAGCGTGCAGACGGAAGGCAGCTTCGCAGGGGCAGCCGCCGCGGGTGGCGCAGCCGAACGAGGTGGACCGGCCGAGGAGCCGCTCGCGTTCGGACGAGGTTTCTCTCCGGAGCCGGTCGGCCACAACACGATCGCTAGGACGACCGCGAGGGCCGCGATCGCGGCGGCGGCCGCTCCGGCGATCGGAGCTTTGCCGCGCCGCCCGGTGCCGGCGGGCTCGGTCGGCCGTTCGAGGAGACCGGCGGCGGCCGGTGGTCCCGGGGGCAGCCGTACGGGCTGGGTCGCCGGCAGGGGCCGGCCTGCGACCACGGCGCCGAGCCATTGCTCCGTGCCCTGCGCGTTCAGCCGTACGGCCGGATCCTTGGCCAGCAGCGCCATCAGTACCGGCGCCAGCGGCCCCGCCTTGAGCGGTGGTTCGACGGGCTCGGTGAGCACCGCCCCGAGCGTGCCCATGACGGTGGTACGGCCGAACGGGGTGCGCCCTTCGACCAGCACGTACAGCGTCACGCCCAGCGACCACAGGTCGGACTCGGGGCCGCTGTTCTCGTGCCGGACCCGTTCGGGTGCCATGTAGGCGGGCGAGCCGATCAGCGCGCCGGTCTCGGTCAGCGTGGTGTCGCCCGCGAGCGAGGCGATCCCGAAGTCGGTGAGCACGGCGCGGCCGTCGTCCCGGAGGAAGATGTTGGCGGGCTTGACGTCGCGGTGGAGGACGCCGCGTTCGTGTGCCGTCCGGAGCGCGCCCAGCACGTCCAGGCCGATCTGGGCGGCGCGTTCCGGCGGCAGCGGCCCGTCGCCGGACAGCACGGCGTCGAGCGAACGGCCGGGCAGCAGGTCCATGACGATGCACGGACGCCCGTTCTCGTCGACCACATCGTGCACCGTGACGATCGACGGATGCTTGAGGAGGGCCGCCGCACGCGCCTCGCGCATGGCTCGCTGAGCCGCCATCGCCTGCCGCTCCGGGGTGAGGCCGGTCGGCAGGAGGAGTTCCTTGACGGCGACGTCCCGGCCGAGAGCCTCGTCCCGGGCCTGCCAGACCACGCCCATGGCGCCCTGGCCCAGCCGCCGCACCAGGCGATAGCGCCCGGACAACACCCGTTCGCCGGTCATGCCTGCCTGGCCAGCGCCTGCGCCGCCCACCGCGCGGCCTGCAGCGCGTCACCCGGGCCACCCGCTCCCCGGAAATAGGCGTACTCGACGTGTACGACGTGCGTCTTGAGCCGGAAGACGACGGTGGCCTTGTCCATGGGCTTGTCCACGCCCCGGGTCTCGAACGAATATGCCTCGTCACCGAGACCGGGGACGTTCTGCGCGGGAGTCGTGCGCCCACGTCCGCCGGTGAAGCCGAACTCGGGCCAGCCCCACACGTGCGTCGTGGGCTTCGTGTCATTCCTCTTGTCGCTCACGAACGTCAGATGCGCGTCCGCAGGTGTCTCCGGCTTGACATCGCGCTCGTAGCGCGGCTCCAACTCGACGGACAGGCCACGGCGCTGCACGCCCCAGGCACAACCCAGCACGCCCTTCTCCTGCTGGCGCTGGGGTGAGCCGTTCGGCAGCAACCGCCCCAACTGCTCAGCCGTCAGCACTGTGCACAGATCGAGCTTTGCCGCTGTTGGCACTGTCTTTGGCGTGGCCGTTGGTGTGCTCGTCGGCGTGACCGACTTGGTCGGCTGGCCGGTCGCGCTGCCGCCTCCCTCCCCGTCGTTCTGGGAGAACGCGACCGCTGACGTCGCGACCACCGCAACCAGGGCGACCGCTCCAACCCCTGCCAGGATGAAGCCTGTCTTCCCCCGGTTTCGGGGTCCCGGAGGTGGTGGAACCATGGGCGGTGGCACCTGGGGTGACGGAGCCGCAGGTGGCGCTGGGTCCCGCAGGCCCGAAGGCCGTCCCTGCGCAACGTTCTGCAGCACCTGGCGCGTCTCCTCGACCGACAACCGCGCCGCCGGATTCTTGTTGAGGAGATACCAGAGCAGCGGCGCCAGCGAACCCGAGCGGCTCGGCGGCCTTGGTTCTTCGGTGAGAACGGCCCCGAGCACGGCCATCGAGGTCTCGCGTTCGAACGGCGCGCGGCCCTCGACCGCCGCGTACAACGTCGCACCCAGCGACCACAGGTCGGACTCGGGCCCGGCCGCCTCCTCCCGCAGCCGTTCGGGTGCGATGTAACCGGGCGACCCGACCAGCGCCCCGGTCCTGGTCAGCGACGAGTCGGTCTCGATGTCGGCGATCCCGAAGTCGGTGAGCACCACCCGGTCCCCGGCGAGCAGCACGTTGCTCGGCTTGACGTCCCGATGCAGTACGCCGCGCTTGTGCGCCGCGTCCAGGGCGTCCAGCAGCCGCAGGCCGATCCGGGCCGCCTCCGCCGGAGGCCGCGGCCCGCTCTCCCGGATCACCTGATGGAGCGAGACGCCCTGGACCAGCTCCATGACGATCCACGGCCGCCCGTCCTCGATGACCACGTCGTGCACAGTGATCACGTTCGGATGGTCGATCAGTGCTGCCGCCCGGGCCTCGCGCTGCGCCCGCTCGCCCATGACCCGGCGGTCGTCCGCGGACAGACCTTCGGGCAGCTGGATCTCCTTGACCGCCACATCGCGCCGGAGCACCTCGTCCACGGCGGCCCACACCGTTCCCATGCCGCCGCTGCCGAGCCGCGAAACGAGGCGGTACCGGCCGGCCAACACGAGTTCAGACATGCGTGAATCCCTCCAAGCGCCCACACGATACCGAGACCACCCAGATGGGACCGACCGATACCCGCGTCCTCGGCTTCGGATCAGGCCGGGCGGCGGAGGGCCTCGACGGCCAGGCGGGCGGAGGTGCCGATGACCGCGTCCGCCTGGGGGAGTACCGCGATCGGCAGGAGCGAACGGGTGAAGACGGCCACCGCGTAGCGTCCGCCGTCCGGGTACTCGACGACGCCGATCTCGTTGCGGATCGTGGGCAGCGTGCCGGTCTTGCCGCTCACCCGCACGTCGTCGTAGGGGAAGCCGGACGACAGCCGGTGCGGCCACACCTGCAGGCCGAACAACCGCCGCATCTCGGCGCTCTCGTCCGGCGGGGCGGCCTCGTCCTCCCAGATCAGGCCCATCAGCCGGGCCATCTCGCGTGGCGTGCTGTGACTCGTGGCCCGAGGGTCGAGGACCCGCAGGCGGTCGAGCATGCCGGGCTTGTCGAGGAGCCCCCACAACTCGCCGAGGCTCTCCACGCCGCCGTCCTGGAGCATCGTCTCGAAGAGGTCGATGCCGTTGCCTGCGACATGGGTACGGCGCAGGCCAAGGTCGGCGACGGTGGCGTTGACCATGCCGAGGCCGACCCGGTCCATGATCGTGTCGGCGGCGGTGTTGTCGCTCACCGTGATCATGAGGCAGGCCAGGTCGCGTAGCGACATCCGTACCTCGTCGTGCATCACCGAGATGCCGGTGGGTCCGTCGCCGCGCGTCCGCGGGCGCAGGGTGACCTGCTCGCGCGGATCCAGGAGCCCGGCGGCCGCCTGCCTGTAGAACGCGACCAGCAGCGGCACCTTGAAGACCGAGGCCAGCACGACCGGCTCGTCCGCCCGGACGCCGATCTCGCGGCCGGTGTCCAGGTCGGCGGCGTGCAGGAAGCCGGTGACCCCCGCGTCCCGGAACGCCGCCTCGATCCGCGCCTTCGCCTCCGGGCGGCTGGCGGAGCGGTTGTCGACGGGGGTCATGCCAGGAATCCCGACGCGGGACGCGGGACGACCCGCCGCACGGGGCCGGGGCCGAGCGGCGCCATGCCCGCCTCGCGCTTCAGCACGGCGGTGGCGACGGAGGCGAACTCCTTGACGGCGTGCTGGTCGCCGGTGCCCGGCTGCCAGGCGCAGGACGTCCGCCACATCAGGGGCGCGCCGATGAACGGGCGCCAGGTGACGTCGGCCGTCTCTTCGGCACGGGCCGCGAGCGCCACCGCGGTGCCGGCGAGCACGAGGCCGAGCGCGAACTGCGGATGCCTCGCCTCGTGGACCACCGGCGGATCGTAGCCGTTCCGACGGCAGCCCGCGATGAGCTCGTCGTAGGTCCCGGGGGCGTCCTCCCGGGGCGGGACGACCAGCTCGTAACCGGTGAGGTCGGCGAGATGGAGGTCGGCGCCGGCCGCGAGCGGGCCGGCGGCGGGCACCAGCACGCCGACCTGCTGGCTCAGCATCGGGCCGATCCCGAGGTCGCGCGCGTCGCACGGGTGCCGGATGACGCCGACGTCGAGGGCGCCCTCGGTGAGGGCGCGCACCTGCTCGGCCGTGCCGATCTCGCGCAGGTCCAGGCGCAGGTCAGGGCACCGGTCGCGGAACGCGGAGATCAGCGCGGCGACCACGGCGCCGCCCAGATCGGGCGGGAGACCCGCGCGCACCGTGCCGATCTCGCCTAGCCTGGCCCTTTCGGCGAGGGAGTGCACACGTTCCACGCGGGTGAGGATCTCACGCGCCTCGTCGAGCAGAAGCCGGCCGGCGGCGGTGAGCTCCACGCGGCGGCTGGACCGGTCGAAGAGCCGCACGCCGAGCTCCTTCTCCAGCCGCTGGATCCGCTGGCTGAGCGGGGGCTGGGCCATGCCGAGCCGCTCCGCCGCCCGGCCGAAGTGGAGTTCTTCGGCGACGACGACGAAGCAGTTCAGGTGCCCGACCAGGTTCACGACCAGGAACTATATCAATCTTCATATCCCACCGAAATCGATACCCATCTTGGACTTCTGGCTGGTCAGGTGGTGTCCTGTCGGGCGTAGCAACGTCGAGGAGGAGTGTGGATGCGCCGATCGCGTGTGGTCATCGCCCTGGTGGCGGCCTTCGCCGTGCTGCTGGGAGGGGGAGCCGCCTGGTGGCTCCTGACGGGCGACGATGGACCGGGGGACACCGCGAAGGACTACCTCGCCGCCTGGGAACGGGGTGACGTCGCCACGATGCGCGCCCTCACCGCCGACCCGCCTGCCGACTTCGACAAACGTTTCGCGCAGGTGCGTGAGGACCTCGGCGTGGTGCGGCAGAAGTACGAGCCGGCCTCGGTCGGCAAGCCGAAGGGGGACGAGGCGGGCAGCTCCTACAAGGCCACACTGACCCTCGCTGGAAACCGGGACTGGTCGTACGTCGGCATGCTCCCGTTCACCAAACGGGACGGCGAATGGCGGGTGGCCTGGTCGCCGCAGGTCATCTACCCGACTCTCACACAGGGGCAGCGGCTCAAGGCCGCCCGCACCTGGCCGACCCGTGCGGGGATCACGGCCGCCGACGGCAGCAGCCTGGTGGAGTCCTCGTCGGGCTCCGTCCAGCAACTCGCCGGACCGGTGGGGCCGGCGACGGCCGACGCCGCCAAGAAGCTGGGCGCCCCGTACCGTACGGGCGACCCGGTAGGCACCGACGGGCTCCAGCGGCAGTACGAGCGGCGACTGGCCGGGACACCCGCGCTGACCGTGCAGGTCGTCGGGGCCGACGGGAAGGCCGTGAAGACGTTGCAGCGGTTCGGGGGCAAGGACGGGCAGCCGGTGGCCACGACCCTGGACCCGAAGGTGCAGAAGGCCGCCGGTGACGCGCTCGCCGACGTCGGCAAGCCCGCCTCGATGGTCGCGTTGCGCCCGTCCACCGGCGAGATCCTCGCGGTCGCCAACAAGCCGGGCGGCTACAACCGGGCGCTGATGGGGCGTTACCCGCCGGGCTCCACGTTCAAGGTGGTCACCGCCGCCGCGCTGGTGGCGGGCGGCCTGGACGCCCGGAGCCGCGTGCCCTGCCCGGCGACGACCAACGTCGGAGGCCGCCAGTTCAAAAACTACAAGAACGAGGACTTCGGCGCGGTCTCGTTCCGCGACGCGTTCGCGCACTCGTGCAACACCACGTTCGCGCGGCTCGCGGTCGACAAGCTGGGCCAGAAGCGACTGACGCAGGTGGCGGACCAGTTCGGCTTCAACGTGCCGATCATCGCAGGGCTGCCCGCCGTCCGGGCCTCGTTCCCCCCGGCCAAGGACGACACCGCGTTCGCGTCCGCCTCGTTCGGGCAGGGCGAGGTGCTGACCAGCCCGCTCAACATGGCGAGCGTCGCGGCGGCTGCGGCGAGCGGCACCTGGCGGTCGCCCCGCCTGGTCGACACCGCGCTGGCGTCGCAGGCGGTGGACGCGGGCGGGCGCAAGCCCGAGCAGCCGCACCCGCTGGAGCCGGGAGTGCGGCGCGCCTTGCGCACGCTCATGCCCGCGGTGGTCAAGGAGGGCACGGCGGCGGACGTCAGCTTCCCCGCCGGGACCGCCGGCAAGACCGGGACCGCCGAGTTCGGGTCCGGCGCCGAGCCGCCCACCCACGCCTGGTTCATCGGCTACCGGGGCGACGTCGCGTTCGCCGTGATCGTCGAGAACGGCGGCACCGGCGCCGGAGCCGCCGCCCCCATCGCGGCCAAGTTCCTGCGCGGCCTGTGACCTGTGAATCTGTGATCTATGACCCGTGAACCTGTGACCTGTGTCAGAGCCAGTCGCGACGCTTGAAGACGATGTAGAGCGTCACGCTGCAGATGATCATGACCGCCGTGCCCACGACGAATCCCCAGTGCGCGCCGAATCCGGGGTACGGCACGTTCATCCCGTAAAAGCCGGTGATCGCCGTCGGGACCGCGATGATGGCCGCCCAGCTGGTGACCTTCTTCATCACCTCGTTCAGGCGGTTGCCCTGCAGCGAGATGCGCGTGTCCAGCAGGTTGCCGACCATGTCGCGCAGGCTGTCGGTGAACTCCGCGACCCGCATCGCATGGTCGTAGACGTCCTGGTAGTAGGGGACGAGCTGGGTCTCGACGATCGCCAGGTCCCGGCGCAGCAGGGTGTTCACGAGCTCGCGCATCGGCAGCGCGACCCTGCGGAGGCTCGCCAGGTTGCGGCGGAGGTCGAAGCTGCGCCGCTGGACGTCGCGGACCGGATAGGTGTCGTCGAAGATCAGTTCGCCCAGCTGGTCGGCCTCGTCGTCGAGCATCTGGACGGCGTCCAGCTGGGCGTCCACGACCATGTCCAGCAGGTTGTAGAGCAGGTAGGGCACGCCGTGCGCGGTGAGCTCGGGCCGCTCTATGGCGGGCGTGTCGTCCCAGCGCCGGATGAGCGCGTCGATGTCGAACCCGGTGTCCTGCCGGACCGTGACCAGGGCCCGGTCGGTCACGAACGCCGACACCTCGTGCAGGACGAGATTCCCTTCGGCGGAGCACTCGGCCGAGTAGACGTTGAGGAACGCGTATTCGCCGTACCGGTCCAGCTTGGTCCGTTCATGCCGGGAGACCGCGTCCTCGACCGCGATCGGGTCCAGGCCGAGCTCGTCGGCGACGCGCTGGAGGCCCTCGTGGTCCGGCCCGCACAGATCGAGCCAGACGACATGGTCGGGCTTGCCGAGGTAGTCGCTGATCTCGGCGACAGGGAAACCCTCCGCCTCGACCTTCCCGGCCCGCCAGGCTCGGGTGCGCGGTGGCCGGACGCCGATCCGGTTGCCGGCGTCCGCCGTATCGACCTCGGACGGGGTCTCAGCCATGAGATCTATCTAGCCTTGGCACGCGCTACCTAACCTGACGCCGGGGACGGGCGGTCGAGCCGCGGACGACCAGCTCGCCGGGGAGGGAACTCGGATGCGGGTCGCCGCCCTTGAGCAGCGCGAGCAAGGCGGTCATGCCTTCGGCGCCGAGGCCCTCGGCGGGCAGCCGCACGGTGGTCAGCTCCGGCTCCAGAGCGGTGGCCAGCTGGACGTCGTCGAAACCCGTGACCGACAGATCGCCCGGAACGTCCAGGCCGCGTGCCCGGGCGGCCTTATAGGCGCCGGCGGCGATGAGGTCGTCGTCGCAGACCAGGGCTGTCGGCCGATCCGGGCCGTCGAGGAGCACGCCTGCCGCGTCGCGCGCCGAGCCCACGTCCAGGGCGCCGCTCGCACGGGTGTAGGAGCCGCCCGGCAGCGCCTTGACGGCCGTGGCGAGCGCCTCGCCACGGGCGTGGAACGTCCACTGGTCGATCGACGCCGCGACGTGCCCGATCCGGCGGTGGCCGAGCTCTGCCAGATGTGCCGCGACGGCCCGCATGCCGTCGGCGACGTCGAAGACCACCGTGGGCACCGGGCGGTCTGTGCCGTCGCCCGCCGGGTCGCTGTCGAGCATCACGACCGGCGTGTCGCGGAACTCGCTCGCCACGTCGGTGGCCAGCGAGGACGCGAGGATGCCGTCGATCGCCTCGTGCGGCGCGGCGAACGGGCTGTCGGCGGGGCCCGCGTCGTCGGGCCACGGATAGGCCACGATCCCGAAGCCGTGCTCGGCGGCGACCCGCGCGGCCCCGCGGTAGACCTCGCCGAAGAACGGGGCGGTCAGAGTGGGAACGATCAGAAGCACGGTCCGGGTGGAGCCGAGCCGCAGGTTGCGCGCCGCCAGATTGGGGCGGTAGCCGAGCCGTTCGGCGGCGTCCCGCACCGCCTGGGCAGTGGCGGGGGAGACCCGCCCCGCCGCTTTCCCGCCGAGCACCAGGGACACCGTGGACTGCGAGACCCCGGCCTCGTGCGCAACGTCCCTGCTCGTTGGGCGTCCGGTAGCCGACACGGGATTCAGGGTAGAGGGAACCACCTCCTTAGTGGTACGTATGACTGGACAAGTAATACGTATGACTTCGGAGAGCGGATGCGCGCCTACGGCGAATTCCTGCGTCTGCCCTACGCGGGGCGGCTGCTCGGCGGCACCTTGCTGGGACGCCTGCCCAACGGCATGGGCATGCTGGCGGTGGTGCTGCACGTACGGGCCGAAGGCGGTGGCTACCCGCTCGCCGGGGCCCTCGGGGCAGTGCTGGGCCTGGCCACAGCGGCGGGCCAGCCCGTGCTTGGCCGTGCCATGGACAGGCTCGGCCAGCCACGCGTCCTGCTGTTGTCCGCCTTGGCGTCGGCGGCAGGATTCACCCTGCTCGCCGTGGTCGGCGCTGATCCGCTGCCGGTCGCGATCGGGGCGGTGGTCCTCGCGGGGTTCGCCACGCCGCCGTTGGAGGCCGGGCTGCGGGCGCTCTGGCCCGCGGTGCTGCCCGGTCCGGCCCAGGTGCATGCCGCGTACGCGCTGGACGCGGCCGCGCAGGAGATCCTCTTCACGGTCGGCCCGCTGCTGGTCGTGGCTGCCGCCGCGTTGTCCACCGAGACGGCGCTCGTCCTCACCGGTGCGATCGGGATCGCCGGGACGCTGGTCATCACCACGTCGCGTCCCTCCCGAGAGTGGCGCGGTGAGCCTCGCGCCGCCGACTGGGCGGGCCCGCTGCGTTCGCCCGGCTTGCGCGTCCTGCTGCTCTCGCTCACGTTCGCGGGTGTGGCGCTGGGGGTGTACGCGGTCGCCGTGGTGGCGTACGCCGAACGGATGGACAACGACCAGGCCTCGGGCCTGCTGCTGGCCGCCATGTCCGCCGGGGCTCTCGCAGGCGGCCTGGTCTACGGCGTACGGCCGTGGCCGGGCGAGGCGCACCGCCGCCTGCCCTGGCTCCTCGCCGCCCTCGCTGCCGGCTACCTGCCGCTGATGTGGGCCCCCGGCTTGCCCGTCATGACGATCCTCGCGTTCCTCAGCGGGATCTTCCTCGCGCCCGTGCTGGCGTGCAGCTTCTCCCTGGTGGACCGGCTGGCGCCGACGGGCACGGTCACCGAGGCGTTCGCCTGGGTGGTCGCCGCAGTGGGCGCGGGCAGTTCGCTCGGCGCGGCGGTCTCGGGAGTCGGCCAGGACCTTGCAGGCGTTCCGGGCGCGTTCGCCGGAGCCGGTGCCGGAGGCGTCCTCGCCCTGCTGGTCTGCCTCCTGGGCACGCGCACCCTCCGCCCCGCCCCGGCTCACCCGGCGCCGGTGCCTGTCGCGGTGGAGGCGTGACGCGCGTCAGATCCAGGAGCCGAACCAGATTCGGTCCTTCCACTGGTCGTACGTGATCACCTTCGCGGCCAGGATCGGATAGAAGTACGCGAAGTTGACCAGGACGAGCAGCACGAAGGCACCGGCGGCTGCGGAGCCGACGATGCGGCGGGTCCCCACCACGGCGGCGGCGTCCGGCTCAGGCACGGGCCCGGGCGCGCGTTCAGGCTCGCGTTCTCGCGCGGGACCGATCAGGTAGCCCAGCACCAGCACCACCGCCAGGACCATGAACGGGATCACCGGGGTGGCGTAGAAGAGGAACATCGTCCGGTTGGAGAAGGCGGGCACGAACCACGGCACCCAGCCCGCCACCACGCCCAGCAGGATGGCCCCGGCACGCCAGTCGCGCAGCACCGCCCAGAGGCCCACGCAGATGACGAGGGCGATCAAGGCTCCCCACCACAACACCGGCGTGCCGATGCCGAGGATCTCGCGCGAGCATTTGGCGGCGCCACACTGCCCCTTGGGCTCGTTGTAGAAGAACGCCACCGGCCGATGCAGGATCGGCCAGTCCCAGGGCCACGACTGGTAGGGATGCTTGGCATCCAGGCCAGTGTGGAAATTCCACATCTCCCGGTGGTACTTCCACAGGTTCGGCATCGCCTCGACCGGCCGCCACGGCGCGAAACCCGCGACCTCGCCGCGTCCCCAGCCGCCCGGCCGGAAGATCCAGCCCCACCAGGAGGCCAGGTAGGTGATCACGGCGATGACGACCAGCTGCAGGAACGCCGGTCCCGCCTCCAGCGCCAGCGCGCCGGTGAACGGCCGCTCGACGCGGGCGGCGCGGCGGGCGCCGTAGTCCCACAGCACGACCATGATCCCGAAGGCGGCGATGTAGTAGACGCCGGTCCACTTGGTCGCGAGCGCCATGCCGAGGCAGAGGCCCGCCGGGATCCGCCACCAGTGCATGAGGAACGGCCCGAACGCACCTGCAGGCGCGCCGTGGGCCCGTTCGACGGCGTCCGCGAGGCGGCGTCTGGAGACATCCCGGTCGGCGACCAGGCAGGCGAACGCGGCCAGGACCCAGAACATCACGAAGACGTCGAGCAGCGCGGCGCGGCTGGTCACGAACATCAGCCCGTCCAGCGCCAGCAGCAGCCCGGCGGCGCAGCCCAGCAGAGTCGAACCGGTCATCCGGCGCGCCACCCGGCACAGGATCAACACCGAAAGCGTGCCGACGAGCGCGGGCATGAACCGCCAGCCGAACGGCGTCGCGCCGAACATCCACTCGCCGAGGGCGATCATCCACTTGCCCGCGGGCGGATGGGCCACGAACGAGGGACCATCGGCCCAGATGTCGGCGTTCTGGTTCGCGAGCAGCAGCTTGTCGGCGTCCTTGACGGTGCTGTGCTCCCAGCCGAATTTCAGCAGGGCCAGCGAGTCCTTGGCGTAGTAGGTCTCGTCGAAGACCACCGCGTGCGGGTTGGCCAGCCGGTCGAACCGCAGGAAGCCGGCGAACGCGGTCACCAGCAGCGGCCCCAGCCACCCGATCAGGGCACTGCCCGGGATCGGCGGGGCGAGCCACTCGCGCAGGGTGCCGGCCCGGCGCCCCTGGAGCCGCTCGTCGAGCGTGTCTGCCTGACCGGCGAAAGGCTGGGCGTAATCCGTCATCGCCATCCAGCCATCGTAGGGGGGTTCCAACGGCTGGCGGTTGAGTGTGTTTGAGGGTAGACGCGACAACTTGGGTGAGCATGCGTACGAACATTTGACAAAACGTGAGCATCTCAGTGCGTTGCGTATGCGATCTGGGGCGCTGAGTTCCGGTGTCGGCGTGCGGGGCCCCCTTTCCACCAGAGCGATGGTCTGGGGCCTCCCCGTCGCCTCTGGCCGGGCTCGTGAGCCAGGTCGTGAGGGAACCGGCCCGCCCGGAACGGACCATGCACGCGATGCATGTCGCCGCCCGGGATGTGAACGCCGGGGACCAGTGCGCCCAAGACCGTTCGGGGCGTGCCATTGCGCGGGATCCACTCCTGCTCAGTGCTGAGGAACGGTATCCGGAACGCGTCGGGCCACCGGCCACGGACGATGCCTGAGACGATGCCTGATCGGTCCGGCGGAGCGCGGGCCCAGGCATGCTGGGACGGCGGGAGAATGGGGTGGTGACGGGCGACGCGACACACGACGGAACCGGGACCCTGCTGCTCGGAGGGGCCCCGATCGGCCGCCCTGACGACGCCTCGGCGCGGCTGCGCGCCGCCCTGTCCGAGGCGGAGATCATCGCGGCCGAGGACACCCGGCGGCTGCGGCGGCTGGCCGCCGACCTCGGCATCGAGGTGCGGGCCCGGGTGGTCTCGTACTACGACCAGAACGAGCGGGCCCGCGCCGAGGAGCTGCTCGGCGAGCTCCTGGCCGGCCGGGACGTGCTGGTGATCACCGACGCCGGACTGCCGGGCGTGTCCGATCCCGGCTACCGCCTGGTCGTGGCGGCCGTTGCTGAGGGCGTGCCGGTCTCCGTCCTGCCGGGCCCGTCCGCCGTGACCACCGCGCTGGTCGTCTCCGGGCTGCCCACCGACCGGTTCTGCTTCGAGGGTTTCCCGCCGCGCAAACCGGGCGACCGGAGCCGCCGGCTGGCGGCGCTCGCCGACGAGCCGCGCACCATGGTCTTCTTCGAGTCGCCGCGCCGGCTGGCCGCCACGCTGGCGGCGATGGCGGAGGCCTTCGGCGCGGACCGGCCCGCCGCGGTCTGCCGCGAGCTCACCAAGACCTACGAGGAGATACGGCGCGGCCCGCTGGGCGAGCTGGCCGACTGGGCGGACGAGAACGTCAAAGGCGAGATCACTCTGGTGGTCGGCGGTGCCCCGGAGCCCGAGGGGCTGTCCGAGCCGGCCGATCTGGCCGCGGCGGTCGCCGCGCGGGAGGCCGCCGGCACCCCGCGCAAGCAGGCCATCGGGGATGTGGCCAAGGAGAACGGCGTGCCCAAGCGCATCGTCTACGACGCCGTGGTGGCTGCCAGGAATCTGTGACCGTCCGCTGTTGTGCTGCCTGGTCGTGCGGGATGACACTGGAAGGTGAGAAGCGCGATGTGGCAGTCACCGAGGGGGTGGGGGCCGTGCGCGACGCATGGTCGAGCCACGAGAGCTGGGTCTACGAGTGTCTGAGCTGCTTCACCACGTGGGAAGAGCAGTTCGAGGTCCGGCATACCGCCGATGGGCACGGCGGAGAGGCGGTGGTGTACGAGCATGACGGCCATCGCTGCACGACGCCCTGGACCGATCACGTGTGCCCCAACTGCGAGAGCCAGAACGTCAAGGCGCTCTCGGCACCGTTGGGCAAGCAGTCGGAGGTCCCGGAGGCTCGCCGCGGTGACGATCTAGAGCTGGTGTTCCGGCTCCGGCGTCTGCACGCCTGGTAGCGGGGCTTCGGACGGCTCCGCGGATCCCGGACGGCCGGTGGCGAAGGCCAGCCCGGCGGCGAGGCCTGCCAGCGGCACCGCGACCAGCACATACCGGTAGTCGAAGTCCGTGGTGAGCGGAGGCACGACCAGCAGCGCCACGGCCGCGAACCAGGGCAGCAGGACCCGCGACCCGCCGTCCGGGCCGCCACGGCCGGGCCGCGGGCGGCGCCTGCGCGCCCAGACGGCGACAGGGAGTAGCAGGATGCCGCCCAGCACGATCCCGGGCAGGGCAGCCACCTGCTGGTAGCCGCGCATGAACGAGGCGAACGGCTTGTTCGTGTGCGTGATCGCCGAGCCGTGTTCGTACTCGGCGGACACGGAGGTCGGGTTGCCGCCGCCGTACACCGGCCAGCCCTGCATCGGCTGCGGCTGCTCGGGGAACTTGTAGAGGTCGGCGACGTACTGCGACGGGTACGGATCACGGCTCAGATAGAACGTCCGGACGAACACGTCGTAGGCCACAGTCCCCACGTAGTCCAGCGGCTGGGCCTTGATCGCCTCCAGCGCGAACGAGAACGCCCGGTCGTTCGTACCCGGCTCGAAGACTGCGCCGTACTTGAATCCCGTAGGCGAGCCCTGCGCCCAGACCTGGCTCGACGAGGCTCGGCGCTCGCCGGGCTCTCCCCGTGGGCAGAACGAGGCCAGCTCGGGCGGCGGCTTGATCTTCGAGCATTCGGCGAACGCGGCCGTCCGCCCCCACAGGAAGACACCGTCAGTTCGCGTCATCGCGAACTGCCCGTTCTCGGCCTGGAACCACGCCGCGTACGCCACCAGCGGCACGAGCCCGGCGACCGCCACCGCGCCGATCCGGCGCCAGCCGACCCGCCACAGGACCAGGACGCCCAGCGCCACGAGCAGGACGGGCAGCCCGATCGTCCGGGTCAGCGTCGCCAGTGAGAGCAGCAGCCCGGCCAGAGCACACCACCAGAGCGACGGCGCCCGCCGCTCCCGCGGCCACAGCAGCACGGCGATCGCGCTGATGATCAGGAACGCGAACAACGTGTCCGACAGCGGGAGATGCTCCAGCTGGATCTGGTACGCGTCGAGCAGCACCGGCGCGCCGGCCAGCGCCGCAGCCCAGCCGGGCAACCCGTACCGCCGTAGCAGCGCGTAGATCGTTACGCCGATGCCGAGGCCCATGAGATGTTGCAGGGTCACCACGAGCGTGAAGCTGTGGAACGGCTTGAACAGCCAAAGGAAGATCCCGTAGCCGACCGGGCGGATCGGGTGCGGGAACGGGTCCAGCGCGATCCGCACGTAGTCGAAGCTGTCGTTGAACCACAGGGCGGGTGAGTAGCCCACCATCGTGATCACGCGCAGCACGGCGCCCACACCGAGAACGGCGAGGAACAGCCGGTGGCCCGCCAGCCGACCGAGCCGGAGCCGCCGGACCATGGCACCGGCACGGGTCATGGGATGAGCACGGGTCATGGAACGAGCACCCGGCCGGGCCGTTCGCCGCCGGTGTCGTCCGGTTGGGGGTCCACGGGGCCGAGTGGCGGAGCCGACAGGCGCGGTCGGCGGAGGCCGCGCAGCCGATCCCGGGCATCGGGCGAGCAGGCGATCGCTGCGGCCAGGCATGCCAGGGGGACCGCGGGCAGCACATAGCGGTAGTCGAACTCGGCCGTCGCGGCAGGCGCCAGCAACAGGCCGGTCGCCAGCGTCCAGGGCAGCAGTGCGGCTCCGCCCAGCCGCCGCCACATCGCGCCGATGCCGGCGAGACCGATGAGCAAAATCACACCGACCATGCTGCCACGCAGGTAGAAGACGTCCTGGTAGGCGCGGAGGAACCCGGCGAACGGCTCCACGGCGCGCGGGCGGACGCGGCCGCCCTCGTAGCGGACCGCCTCGTCCACCGTGCCGCCCTGCATCCACTTGGGCAGGTCGCTGGTCTTCGTGCCGAACTCGTACTGCTGGTAGGTCGCGCGATCAGGGAAGACCGTGCGTTCCCAGGCGAAGACACGCAGGAAGTCCTTGGCCACGACGCGGGCGTAGTCGCCCGGCTGCGCCATGATCACTCGTTTGGAGAAGTCGTTGGCGGTGTCGTTGGTCTCCGGGCTGAACTTCTTGCCCGTGTAGCGCGCCAGCGGCGAGCCCGCGTTCCAGATGCCGTCCTGGGAGTTGGGCAGCCGGTTGACCAGCTCGGTGCAGAGCGGCATCTCCTCGACTGGCAGATTCTTGATCCGGTGGCAGTCGGCGAACTTGTAGACCCGCGCGTACAGGAAGATCCCGTTGCTCTCGGTCATCGCGAACTTGCCGTGGTCGATCTTGTACCAGCCCATGTACGCGACGACCGGCAGCAGCGCGGCGGCCAGCATGACCATGATCATGCGCCGGTCCGTCCGCCTGATCACCATGAACGCGACCACGCCGAGCAGCACCAGCAGGCCGACCGAGCGGGTCAGCCATGAGAACCCGACGAGCAACCCGAGCGCCGTGGACAGCCGCCAGGTGAGCTGGTCGTGCCAGAGCAGCAGGCAGACCGCGCTGACGGTCAGGAAGCTGAACGTCGTGTCGGAGAGGATCAGATGTTCGAGCTGGATCTGGTACGCGTCGAGCAGCACCGGCGCGGCGGCCAGCGCCGCACCCCAGCCGGGCAGCCGGAACCGCCGCCGGGCCAGCGCGTAGATCATGACGCCCATGGCCAGGCCCATGAGGTGCTGGACGGCGGTGACCAGCGCGAAGCCGTGGAACGGCCGCAGGATCAGCAGCAGGAAGGCGTAGCCGTCGGGCCGCAGCGGATGCGGGTGGGGCTGCATCGCCACGTGGATGTAGTCGTAGCTGTCGTTGAAGAACAACGCCGGCTGGTAGCCGATCATCGCGATGACACGGATCAGCGCGGCGACGGCCAGCAGGACCGCGAAGACCGGATGCCGCCGGAACGTGGCCCGGAGTCGGGGGCCCAGCGGCGGTTCGAGTGCCGTCGCGAGCCGTGCCACCACCGCCCGGCCGGTGATCGATAGCCGCGCCCGCGCGGACATCCGCAACCGCGTGGTCAGCGGGATCCGCGGCGGCCGCGCCTGCGGGAGCAGGGCGGACTCGACCTGGGCGGACCGGTGCTGTGAAGACGGTGACTTGGAGGGTTGCATCGTGGTGGCTCAGCCCTTCGCCGACTCGCGCCAGGCCCGCCGATCGCGGTCGGGGAGCCAGGCGAGCGCGGCGGCCAGGCACGCCATCGGGATCGCGGGTACCACGTAGCGGTAGTCGAACTCGGCGCTGGCGGCGGGGGTGACCAGCAGCCCGGCCACCGCGCCGAGTGGCAGCAGCGCCCGGCTGAACCAGTCGCGCCGCCGGATCAGGCCCGCCACGGCGACCAGCAGGATGGCGCCCAGCAGCGTGCCGCGGAGGTAGAAGTACTTCTGGTAAAAGCGCATGACGCCGGCGAACGGCTCGGTCACGCGGGTATCGGCCGCGCCATGCTCATAGGCGTTGGTGAACGGCTCGGCCCAGTTCGGCACTGGATCGGCGGTCGTTCGGAATTGGTACAGCTCATAGGTGAACCTGTCCGGGAAGACCGTTCGGTTCCAAAAGAAGACCCGCGCGACATCATAGACGACGGCCTGCAGATAGTCGCCCGGTTGGGTGAGGATCGCACGGCGCGCGAACCGGCCCGCTTCGGCGCTCTTGTCGTTGTTGAACATGTCGCCGGGAAGACGCAGCAGCGGTGAGGCGTCACCCCACACATAGAACTGCGACGACGGGCGGTCTGCGGTCGGGACCTGCGTGCAGAGCGGCATCTCCTCGACCGGCAGGTTCTTGATCTTGTGGCAGTCCGCGAACTTCATCACCCGCGCGTACAGGAACGGGCCGCTGCTGTTGCTCAGCCCGAACTTCCCGTGCTCGGACTTGAACCAGGCCGCGTAGCCCATCAGCGGGAGCGCGCAGGCGATCACGGTGACCGCCAGCGTCGTCCAGCGGACCCGGCGGATCACCAGATAGACCAGCACGACCATGACCAGGGCCAGGCCGACCGACCGGGTCAGCACGGTGAGAGCCAGCAGCGCGCCCAGCGCGGCGCCGCGGACGATGGTGATGTCCCGCCACCACAGGATGAGCGTCACCATGCCCGTCATCAGGAAGGTGAACGGCACATCCGAGAGGATCATGTGTTCGAGCTGGATCTGGTACGCGTCCAGCACGACGGGGGCGGCGGCGAGCGTGGCGACCCACCGGGCCGCGCCCAGGCGCCGCCGCAGCAGCGCGTAGATCATGATCGCGATGCCCAGCCCCATCAGGTGCTGCACCGTCGTGATCAGCGCGAACGAGTGGAAGGGCTCCAGCGCCTGCAGGAAGAAGACGTAGCCGTTGGGCCTGACGATATGGGGCTCGGGTTCGATCGCGGTCTGCACGTACTGGAACGCGTCGTTGAACCACATCGCCCAGCGGTAGCCGAGCATCGTGATCACACGCAGTGACAGTCCGGCGGCCAAGATGATCAAGAAGGGCCAGTGCCCGGAGAGGAACGGCTTGACCCGCGCGCCCGCCGCGGGGAGCCATCGCCGCCACGCGGCATCGGCGGTGTCACGCCCGTCGCCCTTGGGGGGATCGTCGATGACGAGGTCTTCGGCCTGCTCAGGCGTGTCGAGCAGGTCCGTCGCGCCCGAGGCGTGCGCGTCGGCATCAGCGGCGAATGTCAAGGCGCCAATACCTCCCCCGGGAAACCCGTAGCATGTTACTCAGCCTGTCGTCCGCAGACCGGGTCGCGCTCGTCTTCGAGTTGCGTCTTGACAACAAGATGACGGGATTCGTCGTTACTCGCGGTATATCGCGGGCCAGAACAGGTGATACGGGTACCCTCATTGGCCCTGAGTCCGTCCGCGCGCCGTGCCAAGATTAGTCGAAATCCCCAGATCCCGTATCCGAGGGGACAATAAGGAGTCGACATGGAACTGACCGTAGTGATGCCGTGTCTCAATGAAGCCGAGACCGTCGAGACTTGCGTCCGCAAGGCGGTTGAGTGCCTCAAGGAGAACGGTATCGACGGTGAGGTCATCGTCGCCGACAACGGCAGCACCGACGGCAGCCAGGCGCTGGCCGAGGCCGCCGGCGCCCGGGTCGTCCATGTCGACCGCAAGGGATACGGCAACGCCCTGATGGGCGGCATCCGCGCCGCCCGCGGCAAGTACGTGATCATGGGCGACGCCGACGACAGCTACGACTTCACGGCCCTCGCGCCGTTCGTCGAGGAGCTGCGGGCGGGCGCCGACCTGGTCATGGGCAACCGCTTCAAGGGCGGCATCGCCCCCGGCGCGATGCCCGCGCTGCACAAGTACCTGGGCAACCCGGTGCTGAGCTTCGTCGGCCGGCTGTTCTTCAAGAGCAAGATCGGTGACTTCCACTGCGGCCTGCGCGGTTTCCGCCGCGACGTGGCACTGTCGCTGGGCCTTCAGTCCAGCGGCATGGAGTTCGCCAGCGAGCTGGTGGTGAAGTTCACACTCTTCGGCTACAAGGTCACCGAGGTGCCGACCACCCTGGCGGTGGACGGCCGGTCGCGACCCCCGCACCTCAACACCTGGCGGGACGGCTGGCGGCATCTGCGGTTCCTCCTGCTCTACAGCCCGCGCTGGCTCTTCTTCATCCCGGGCCTCGTCCTTATGACGCTCGGCCTGCTCGCGGGGATCGCACTGTCCTTCGGCCCGGTGACGGTCGGCGAGATCGCGTTCGACGTCGACACCCTCGTCGGCGTCTCGGCGATGCTGGTGATCGGCTTCCAGGCGGTGTTGTTCGCCTTGCTCACCAAGGCCTACGGCGTCGCGGAAGGCTTCCTGCCCAAGACGGCACGGGTCGGCAGCTTCCTCAAGTCGTGGTCGCTGGAACGCGGCCTGGTGATCTCCGGCGTGCTGGCCGCGCTGGGCCTGGCGGGCCTGGTGGCCTCGCTGGTGCACTGGCAGGTCCGCAGCTTCGGTGAGCTCGACCCGCGCGAGTCGCTGCGCCTCGTCGTCCCGTCGGCCACCGCGCTGATGATGAGCTTCCAGGCGTTGCTCGGCACCTTCTTCCTCTCGATCCTCAACATCCGCCGCTCCTCGCACCCCGCGACCGAGGCCGCCGCCGACGACGCGACCGTGCAGGACGCCATGCGGGCCCGCGGCAAGGCCGAGGGCAAGATCGAGGCGGTCGACCGGGTCGGCGCCGGCTCGGCGGCGAGCGTGGAGATCGCCGCCGAGCAGGCCGGACGCGACCGCACCTGACGACGGCCATGACCACTGATCCTTGGGAGCTGACGGTACGGCTCGCGGTCTTCGCGCTCTGCGCCGTCCTCCTCGTGGCCGCCTGGTGGCGCGGCTGGAGCCCGCCGCTGAAGGCGACACTGGCCCTCGGCCTGGGCCTGCGGGTCCTGATGCTGGTGGTCGCGGGTGACTTCAAGCCGTACGACCTCCATATCGACTTCCACCGGGCCGGTGTCAACGCGCTCGAACACCGCGACCCGATCCTGAACTCGCCGGAGACGGGCTGGAACTACCTGCCTACCTACGCGCTGTTCCTGGCCGCCAACGTGTTCGTCGAGCGGCAGTTCGACGTGCCCTGGATGGTGGTCAGCCGGATCGGGCCGATCCTCTTCGACCTGGGCGTGGTGGTCCTGGTCGGGCTGCTGGCCGCGCCCGCGTTCAAGCGCACCGCCCGCCTGCTCTACGCCGTCAACCCGCTGACCGTGCTGGTCTCGGCTGTGCACGGCCAGATGGAACCGCTGTGCCTGCTCTTCGCGCTCGGCGCGTTCGTGCTGATCTTGCGTTGCCGGGGGGCGGACGGCCCGTCCACCCGGCGAGTGGTGCTGGCCGGGATCCTCATCGCGCTCGCGATCTCGGTCAAGACGTGGCCCGCGCTGTTCCTGCCCGCGCTGTTGATGGCCCTGCCCGGCTGGCGGCACCGGCTCCGGCTGGTCGCCGCCGCGGGCGGAGTCCTGGTGGCGCTGCTGGTGACCATGCCCCTCACCGTCGGGACCCCGGTCGGGAAGCTGCCCGAGGTCCTGGGCGTGATGATCGGCTACCACCCGATCATCGGCACGTTCGGCTGGAGTTCGGTCGTGTTGTGGCTACACCCGATCGAGACCGGTGAGCTCCTGCACGACCCGTTCAGCGCGACGCTGGGCAGCATCGGCTCCCTGCTGACGCTGGCGGCGATTGCGGCGGCGGTCTGGTGGTGGCGCCGGGCCCACCCGGCGGACGTGGCCATGGTCAGCGCCTCGGCGTTCCAGGTGGTCACCGCATCGCACGGCGTGCAGTACCTGGAGTGGGCCATGCCGTTCGCCACCGCCCGCCCTACCCGCTGGACCTGGCTGATGAGCCTCACGATCAGCGTGTACGCGGGCGCGGGCTACCTTGTGATGACACTGCTCAAGAACTGGGGCGAGGTCAGGCCGTACTACTACATGAGCGGCCTGGTGGTCATCGCCGCGATCGTTGTGGCGGTGCCATGGGCTCGGCGGTGGGAGCCGACGCGGCCCGTGATCACCGGGGAGCCCGCCCCTGGCCGGTTCGCCGGCCGGCTGACCGGACCAGGATCACGGAACTAACTGAGAGATTGCTGAGTGACCCCTGCTCAGGGCTCAGGTATGGGCGGGGATGTGCCACCCTGGTGGCCGATGGACGATCCGGCAGGCCTCCGCAGGGCCCTGATCTCCGGGAAACCGGAGATCAGGGTGCCGGAGGCGACCGTTCCCACCCGCGACGAGGCTCGTGCCGGTGGGGTGGACCGCCGCCAGGTCCCGGATGCGGCGCGCGGGCGGCACTGGGGCCTGCTCCTGCTCGGCTGGGCCGTCCAGGTGGCGGTCCGCCTGTGGGCGGGCTCGGGACAGACCGTTCCCGTCGCGAATCCCGACGAGACGGGCTATCTGTTCACGGCACGGCTGCTCACTGGCGGCCCCGGCGTGGACATGTCGTACAACACCGAGTATCGCAGCGGGTATCCGCTGTTGCTCGCCCCCGCGCACTGGCTGGCCGACGAACCCGAGACCGTCTACCGGATCGCGCTCGGGACCAACGCGCTGATCAACGCCCTGGTGTTCCCCTTGGTGTACCTGCTGCTGCGTCGGATGAGCGTCTCCAAGCGCCGGTCGTACGCCCTCGCCACGGCGACCGCGCTCCTGCCGGCGGTGGTCTTCTACTCGGATTTCGTGCTGACGGACGCGGTGCTGCCGGTGCTCGTGCTCGGCTGGCTGTTGCTCTCGCACTCATGGCTGACCAGCGCGGCCGCACCGGCGCGGGTGGCGGGCTACGGGGTGGCGGCCGCGCTCGTCGTCGCCTACGCCTATACCTGCCACAGCAGAGGATTGATCCTCGTGGTGGTGCAGGCGGGCCTGCTGGCCGCCGCGTTGATCCGGCGCTGGCGACCTTGGCGATCGATCGGCTTGGCCGCGGCGGCGCTGACCGCCGGCGTCGCCCTGGGAGTCCTCCTCAACCGGAGTTATCTGGCCCAGATGTATCCCAACGGGGACAACCGTCTTGGAGACAATCTGGTGAACCGGCTCACCAGCCTCGACGGCTGGGGCTGGACCCTCGGGACCGGCACCGGGCAGATCTGGTACCAGTCGGTGGCGACCGGGGGCGTGGCGGGAGTCGGCGTGGTCGTGGTGATCGCCGTGGTCCTGCGACGAGACACGCCCGCGCGACTGCGGGCGCTTGCCCTCGCGGTCCTGGCGATCGTGGCCGGCATCGCTCTGGCGACCTCGGCGGCGCTGCCGGACGAGCATCGCATCGGCAACTACGTCTACAGCCGCTATCTGGCAGGCGTCACGCCGGTGCTCTTCGCGGTGGGGGCGGCCTTCCTGCTGGGGGCGACCCGCCGCGCCGCGGTGGCCGCGACGGCGGCGGCGGCGACTTCGACGATGCTTCTGGCGGCCGTGGTCCAGGTGTATGCCGGTGATCGGCTGAACACCTACACCTTCACGCTCTTCGACTTCCCGGAGACCTCCTTCCTGACCTGGAACTGGACGGAGTTCCGGCTGTGGCGCGCCACGTTCGCCGGCCTAACCCTGCTCGGCCTGTTCCTGGTGGCCTCCCAATGGCCGCGAAGATCCCTGTACCGGACGGGACTGGTGGCCGGGCTGCTCGTCGCCGTCAACGTCGCCGCGGACACGACGGTGACGTCGCGCATCTCGCGACCGCTGGACGCGGACACGGTCGCCGACGCGCGCGTCCCGGGGCTCCTCCCATCGGAGGAACGTCCGGCTGTGGCCATCGATTGGAACGTCCCATGGTCTGCCCGGCTCCTGCAACTGCACTGGGTCTGGTGGGACGAGCCCGAGATCTTCGACAGTCGGCGTCAGAAACCACCGGCCGACGCCGACCTGGTCCTCCTCGGCTGGAAGAGCGGGACCACGGCCGCCTCCACGTGGCCGGGCGCACCCGCCGGCTGGCGGATCGCCGGTACCCGCCGGACCGGTCTGGGCGACTGGGTCGCCTGGTCCCGGGACTGACGGCCGGACCCGCGGGCGGCGTCGGCCGGCGGCCTCAAGCGGGAGGCGCCTGGTAGTCCCAGAGTTCGAGGACTCCGTCGGAGGATCGCCAGAGCAACTGCCAGCCCGTCTCCTGACTCGGCCGCGCCCCTCCAGCGATCTGTGACTCCTGCCCACGCCATCGCGTGTACAACATGGGCGCCTGGTACGCGCCGGAGGGGAGCGTGCCCGCGGTGTGCGGGAAGTCCTCGATGTCACCATGCCACTGCGGGGTGCCCCAGAGGGAGCGGGTGTAGAACGTCATCGTCTGCGCCAGCCGCCGGTCAGCCCAGATCGTCGGGATGTCGTCGCGGCCCTTGAGCCAGCCCCGCAGTTCTCCCCATGCCTTGTCGCGGGGCAGTTCGGGGACCTCGCGTACGGCCTGCACAACGTAGACCGAAACGATCACGGCGACGAGGGCGGCCATCAGGGCGCGCGGGCGCCGGTGCGTGGCCCACCGCGCGGGAAGCGCGCGCCAGAGGAGGATCAGGGAGCCGAACCCGCCCGCCAGGAGGGCGGGCAGGACCGCGAACCAGTAGCGCGGCAGCCAGGCGCGGATCGAGATTTCGTCCGGGTCGATCACCCCGGCTCGCAATGTGAGCGGCACGGCCAGGGTGAGGAACCATGTCAGCGTCAGCGCCAGCCGCCGGTCCCTGGTGATCGCCCATCCCACGATGTTGAGGGCCAGCGCGGCGATGAAGAGCCATCCCAGCGGCGACCAGTCGCTCATGGCCCGCCCGAAGGAGTTGAGGGCCAGCATGCGCGTGACGACGTCGTAGGACTTGCCGCCGTGGGTCGCGGCCGACACCAGGCCCGCCAGCGGGCCGCCCCATACGATCGCGTTGTGGATCAGGCTGGCGATCAGGATCCCGATCATGGGCAGGGCGATGACGACGTTCCGCCGCCAGGTGACCCGCAGCAGGTAGAGGAAGATCGGAATGGCAGGGAAGAGGAGCGCGAGAAACTCCCTGACCAGGAACGCCGATCCGAAGCACACGCCCGCGGCCAGCAGGAGGCGCGTCTGGGCGCTTCCCGCGCGCCGCGAGGCGACCACCAGCGCCGCCATCCCGGCCGCGAACAGCCCGGCCCCTGGCATGTCCGGCAGCATCACCCCCAGCGACCAGGTGAGCTCGTGGCCGTACGGGTTGGTGCCGGTGAAGAAGGGATGGACGAGCAGCACCAGGACCGACGCCACACCGGCCACATCGCCGAACAGCGATCGTACGGCCAGATAGCACCCCACGAAGAAGACACAGCCGCCGAGGGCCGCGATGGTGAAATAGGCGACCTGACCAGGGCCGAGCAGATCCTGGATCACTCGCGCTGGCAGGACCAGGCCCAGCCGGGTCACCTGATGGGGGACCTCGTTGAAGGGCCACTGGTCCAAGGGGACGTCGGGCCAGCGCCGGGCCGCCTCCCAGACGTAGTACGGGTCGAAGTACAGCGGCGGAGGCATGATCACGTACTGCGCGACAACCGTGGCGACGGCCACCAGGGCCGACAACCAGACGACACGGCGGCGGAACAGGGCAGGCCCGGGCCGGGGGGCCTCCTCGGTCGTCCCGCCTGACGACGTGGTGGCTGGTTCGTGAACGGGGACGGCGGCCATGAGCACTGAATTTACGCGACAAGGAGCCCCGCGCGTGCAGTCGCGGCCGGGCCCGGCAATGGCCGGGCTCCATATCGGTTCGGGCCTGGACGTGCGCACGACTACCCTTGGGCGCATGTCCTCGTCGAGCCGACACATCCTGACCGCGCCCGCCTGGCCGTACGCCAACGGGCCCCGCCACATCGGGCACGTCTCCGGATTCGCGCTGCCCGCCGACATGTTCAGCCGCTACCAGCGGATGGCGGGCAACAAGGTCCTGATGGTCAGCGGCACCGACGAGCACGGCACGCCGATCCAGGTCAAGGCCGACTACGAGGGCGTGACCGCCCGCGAGCTGGCCGACCGCTACAACCGTGTGATCGCCGAGGACCTCCTCGGGCTGGGCATGACCTACGACCTGTTCACCCGCACCACGACGCTCAACCACTACGCGATCGTGCAGGAGCTCTTCAAGGGCCTCTACGACAACGGCTACGTCTTCGCCAAGACCACGATGGGCGCGATCTCGCCGTCCACCGGCCGGACGCTGCCGGACCGCTACATCGAGGGCACCTGCCCGATCTGCGGCTACGACGGCGCGCGCGGCGACCAGTGCGACAACTGCGGCAACCAGCTCGATCCGATCGACCTGATCAATCCGGTCAGCCGGATCAACGGCGAGACGCCGAAGTTCGTCGAGACCGAGCACTTCATGCTCGACCTGCCCGCGTTCACCGAGGTGCTGGGCCGTTACCTGCGTTCCAAGCAGGGCGACTGGCGGCCCAACGTGCTCAAGTTCGCGCTCAATCTCCTGGACGACATGCAGCCCCGCGCGATCAGCCGCGACCTCGACTGGGGCGTCCCGATCCCGCTCGACGGCTGGCGCGACAACCCGGCCAAGAAGTTGTACGTGTGGTTCGACGCGGTGATCGGCTACTTCTCCGCCTCAGTCGAGTGGGCCCGCCGGTCCGGCGACCCCGAGGCGTGGCGCGCGTGGTGGCAGGATCCCGAGGCCCTCTCGTACTACTTCATGGGCAAAGACAACATCGTCTTCCACGCCGAGATCTGGCCGGCGATGTTGCTCGGCTACAGCGGCGAGGGCGACAAGGGCGGCACGCCCGGCTCGCTCGGCAGGCTCACGGTGCCCGACGAGGTCGTGTCGTCGGAGTTCCTGACCATGGAGGGCCGCAAGTTCTCCTCGTCCCGCCAGGTCGTCATCTACGTGAAGGACTTCCTGGAGCGGTACGACGTCGACGCGCTGCGCTACTACATCGCGGTCGCCGGCCCCGAAAACCAGGACACCGACTTCACCTGGCAGCACTTCCGCGAGCGCAACAACAACGAGCTGGTCGCCCAGTGGGGCAACCTCGTCAACCGGTCGATCAACATGGCGGCCAAGGAGTTCGGGGCGATCCCCGCGGCGGTCGACCTGACCGACGCCGACCGCGCGCTGCTCGAACGGTCGAAGGCGGGGTTCGCCGCGGTGGGGGCGGAGCTGGGCCGGTCGCGGTTCAAGAACGCGGTCACCGAGGCGTTCGACGTCGTCCGCGAGGCCAACGGCTACCTGTCCGCCCAGGAGCCCTGGAAGATCAAGGACGACCCGGCGCGCAAGGGCACCGTGCTGCACGTCGCCCTGCAGGTCGTGGACGACGCCAAGTCGCTGCTCACCCCGTTCCTGCCGGAGTCGTCGCAGAAGGTCTTCGAGATGCTCGGCGGCGAGGGCGAGTGGAGCGGCAAGCCGCGCCTGGAGGTGGTCTCGGAGCCCGGCGGCCCCGACTACCCGATCCTGACCGGCGACTACGACACCAAGGCGCGCTGGGAGTCGCAGCCGATCCAGCCGGGCGTGCCGCTGGTCAAGCCGACCCCGCTGTTCAAGAAGCTCGACGAGTCCATCGTCGACGAGGAACTGGCCCGGCTGGAGGGCGAATGACGGAGGAGGGGGGCGGGCTGGCCGCCAGGGCGCTGCCGCCGCTGCCGGACCGCCTCCCGGTCGACGTCCTCGACAGCCACTGCCATCTCGACATCGTCGAGACGCCCGTGGTCGAGCAGGTGGCCGCCGCGCGGGCGGCGGGCATCACGCGGATCGTCACGATCGGCTGTGACCTGCCCTCGTCCCGCTGGGCCGCCGAGACCGCCACCGAGCACGACGCGGTCCACGCCGCCGTGGCCATCCATCCCAACGAGGCCACGGACATCGACGACGCCGTGATCGAGGACATCGCCCGGCTCGCCGAGCAGCCGGAGGTCCGGGCGATCGGCGAGACCGGTCTGGACTACTACCGCGACTGGGCGCCCAAGGACGATCAGCATCGCTCGTTCCGCGCCCATATCGAGATCGCCAAGCGCACCGGCAAGGCCCTGGTCATCCACGACCGCGAGGCCCACGACGACGTGCTGCGGATCCTCCGCGAGGAGGGCGCCCCGGAGACGGTGGTCTTCCACTGCTTCTCCGGTGATGGCGAGATGGCCAAGGTCTGCGCCGAGCTCGGCTACGTGATGAGCTTCGCGGGCAACGTCACGTTCAAGAACGCCGAGCCGCTGCGCGACGCCCTCCGCGTCGCGCCGCTGGACCTCGTCCTCGTCGAGACCGACGCCCCGTTCCTCACTCCGATCCCGCACCGCGGCAAGCCCAACGCCTCGTACCTGATCCCGCACACCGTGCGCTTCATGGCCGAAGTCAAGGGCGTCGAGGTCGCCGACCTCTGCACCGCGATCGCCACCACCGGAGAACGCGTCTTCGGCCCCTGGTAACCCGGCTGCATCAGGGCGGCCTCGGCGCCGGTGACCTTGCCTGCTCCTGGTCTTTTACCTACCCTGCGTCCCTTACCCACCTCGGGTCTCTTGCCTACTCCTGGTCGGGGTGGCGGGCGGACTCCAGGAAGTCGACGCAGCGGCCCAGGAGGGCGATCAGCGTCTCGCGTTCGGCCTCGGTGAACTCGGCGGAGAGCCCGCGCTCGACCTTGACCGCGCGGGCGTCGGCGTCGGCCAGGGTCTTCTCGCCCTTGGCGGTGAGCCGGGTCTCCAGGACGTTGCGGTGCCACTCGTGCGGCGTGCGTTCGACCAGGCCGCGTTCCTGGAGGTTCTTGAGCACGGTGTTCATGGTCGGCGGCGTGACCGCGCACAGCCGGGCCAGGCCGGCGGCCGAGATGCCGGGGTTCTCCGACAGCGAGAGCAGCGCCGCGTACTGCGGAACCGTCAGGCCGGCCGGCTTCAACACCGAGTTCTTGGTCGCGTTGAGCGCCTGCTCGGCGCGCTTCAGGTAGGCGCCCAGGCGCTCGGGGACCGGCATCGACGTCATCTCCGCATGATAACCGGCTCGTTGGTTAGGCTCTTGACGAGAGTTAGAGTTCTAATTATCGTTCGTATGCGTTCTAAGGGAAGTAGCTATCGATCGATGGAGATGAGACTCCCATGCGCCGATTCATCGCACTCGCGGTCACCGCTCTCATAGCGGCGTCCCTGCCGGCGGCACCCGCCGCGCAGGCGGCGTCCCGGGTCCGGATCTCCACCGCGTACGAGTTGCCCGGCACGAAGGTCTATCCGGAGGGCATCGCCACCGACCCGCGCAGCGGGTCCCTGTACGCCGGTTCGTACGCCGACGGCACGATCTACCGGACGGCGCCGGGCCGCCGGGTCGCGGAGGTCTTCCTGCCCGCCGGGGCGGACGGGCGGCACACCGCCAACGGTCTGAAGGTCGACCGGGCCGGGCGGCTGTGGGTGACCGACTCGACGGCCGGCGTCACGGTGTACGACACCCGGAGCCGCCGCCTGCTGGCCCGTTTCGACGTTCCCGGCACGGGGGCGAGGTTCGTCAACGACGTCGCCATCAGCCCCGACGGGAGCGCCTATCTGACCGACAGCATCCGCGCCGTGGTCTACAGGGTCACCCCGCGGCAGGTCGCCCGGGGCGGACGGGCCACGTTGACCCCGCACTTCGACCTGAACGGGGCCCTGGAGCCGCACGCGCCCGACGCGTTCACCCTGAACGGGATCGTCGGCGACCAGCGTGGCCGGTACCTGCTCACCGTCGACATGACGGGCGGCGACCTCTACCGTCTCGACACGGTCTCGGGAGCCATCCGCAAGGTGAGCCTCAGCGGCGGCGACATGTTCCACGCCGACGGAATGGAGATCCAGCACGGCCGGCTGTGGGTGGTCCAGAACACCGCTAACGCGGTCAGCCGGTGGCGGCTGAACGCCGACGGCTCCGCGGCCCGCCTCGAACGCCGGGTGGCCGACAAGGCACTGCAGTTCCCGACCACGCTCGTCCGCCGGCATGGCGTTCTGTACGTGGTCCGCTCGCAGTTCGACAAGGGCGGCCCGCTGGGCCCGGGGGTCCCCGAAGTGCCGTTCACCATCGCGGCGGTGCGCGGCGTCTGACCGTTCATGGCGAGGGCCGCGGATGTCATCCGCGGCCCTCGTCGCTAGATCGACTGGCCGACCCCGATGAGATTTCCCTCACTGTCACGGAACCAGCAGCCACGCTCACGAGTGCCCTTGGACGGGTAGTTGCCCTCGACCTCCACGATCCCGTCGACGGTCTTGAATCCGGGAATGTCGACCTCCTCGAACTCCACGCCACGTTCCCGCAGCTGGGCGACGACGGCGTCGAGGTCGTCGACAGTGAAGGCCATCTGTGTGAACTCTCCGGCCGACTGCCCGGTGCTCTGAAAGAGCACGAAGCTACCCTGCCGCAGGTTGTAGAGCAGGCCGCCAGGACGTTCCTCCGCGACCTCCAGCCCCAGCTTCTCGGCGTAGAAACGCCGCGCACGTTCCAGATCCTGCGCGGGCAGGCGTGTCGCCACGGCGGCGGCGCCGAGCAGCCCGGTGTGCCCGTGGCCCAGCCGCTCGCGCTTGAGCCGCCAGTAGTCCGGGCCTAGCTCGATGAGCTGCAGGATGTTGCCGTCCGGGTCGGCCAGCGTCGCGAACCACGCGCCTCCCGTCTCCCGGTACTCCAGCTCGGCGATCCAGGTCACGCCCAGCCCGTCGAGCCGCTCGGCCAGCGCCTGAGCGTCCTTCACATGCAGGTTGAGGATCACCCGCGCCGGCTCTGCCGCCCGTCCGGCCACGTCGTCCCGCCCGTCGATGAGCACGCCCACCCCACCGAAGTTCAGGAAGCCGTCCCCATCCGCCTTCATGTCGAAGGCTTGCTCATACCAGGCGCGCAGGCGGCCAGGCTCAGTGCTCGCCAGCAAAATGCTCCCAATTGGCAGATCCACATGTCCTCCAAGGTCGCGATGTTCCACCGATGTAGACCCAGGGCAAGCCCTAAAGTCATCGCAGTCGTACCGGCTCGCCTTCACCGCTCACACGCGACCGAAACGCTCCCGTTCGGCGCGAAGTGCCGGACTGAGCTTCCCAAGTGGCTGGTGTGCCGCTTGGGAAGCCATTAAGGTCTGGCCGGTGAGCAAGGGCACCCCCCGGGCCCTGCTGGCGGTCCTGGAGGACAAAGGTGCGTTCCACACCCCCCGCGATTTCCCTGCTGGTCGCCGCGGCGCTGCTCGCTGCCGGATGCGGTGGCGGCGGTGGCGCGAAGGCCCAGCCGACGGCGCCCGTCGCCGATGCGCCCAAGGTCAGTGCCCCGACACCGCGCAAGGTCGTCCTCGTCGTCGACGGGAAGCGCACTGAGACGATGACGACGGGTGCCACGGTCCAGGAGGTGCTCACCCAGGCCCAGGTGCAGCTCGGGAAGCACAACCTGGTCAAGCCTCCGCTGACGGCGCCCGCCACCACCACCAAGATGATCAAGGTGCTGCGGTTGTTGTCGGCGCCGGTCACCAAGACCGTGAAGACGCCGCCGCCCACGGTCAAGAAGAAGAGCTCCAAGCTGCCGCCGTGGAGCCAGAAGGTCCTGCGCAAGGGCAAGCCGGGCATCAAGGTCGTCCAGACGGCCTGGATCAAGCGGCGCGGCAAGAAGGTCAAGACCATCATCGACCAGAAGGTCAAGCGCAAGCCGGTGGCCGAGATCGTGGCAGTCGGCCCGCAGTCGGCCTCCGCCGGATCCGCGGCGCGGCTCAACTGGGCAGGCCTCGCCAAGTGCGAGTCTGGCGGCAACCCCAAGGCGGTCAACTCCGCGGGCGGCTACTACGGGCTCTACCAGTTCTCGCTGGCGACCTGGGGTTCCGTCGGCGGCACGGGACTGCCGAGCAACGCGACCCCGGCCGAGCAGACCTACCGGGCTCAGATGCTCTACAACAAGGTGAACGGTCGCTGGCAGGGGCAGTGGCCCCACTGTGGCAAGTTCCTCTTCAGCTAGAGGGGCCCTTCATCGGTCACGCATACCTGAGAGACTGATCAGGTGGGGGACACAAGGGACACCGGCGCGCTGCTCGGGCCAGCGGACGTGCGGGAGCTGGCCGGACGACTGGGCATCAGGCCGACCAAGACGCTCGGGCAGAACTTCGTCATCGACGCCAACACCGTCCGCCGGATCGTCCGCGCCGCGGACCTGACGCCGGAAGACGTGGTGATCGAGGTGGGCCCCGGCCTGGGGTCGCTCACTCTGGCGCTCCTCCCGGAAGTACGCCGCGTGACCGCCGTCGAGATCGACCCGGTGCTGGCCGAGGCACTCCCCGAGACCGTCGCCCGGCGGGCCCCCGAACTCGCCGCCCGCCTGGAAGCGGTCCAGGCCGATGCCCTCCGGATCACAACCGCGTCCGGGGCCGCCCAGGCCGCCCAGGCCGCCGAGGCTGCCGAGACCGCCCGGGCTGCCCGGGCTGCCGGGGCTTCCGGGGCCGCAGGGCCCAAGCGGGGCGGGCGGGGCTCCGCCCGGGGTGAGACGGTGGTGTTGCCGGGGCCGGAGCCGACGGCGCTGGTGGCCAATCTGCCCTACAACGTTGCGGTTCCGGTCGTTCTGCATCTGTTGGCCGAGGTGCCGTCGCTGCGACGCGTTCTGGTGATGGTGCAGGCGGAGGTCGCCGACCGGATGGTCGCGGCGCCCGGCAGCAAGATCTATGGCGTGCCGTCGGTGAAGCTGGCGTGGTACGGCGACGCGCGGCGGGCCGGACCGGTCGGGCGCGCTGTGTTCTGGCCGGCGCCGAACGTGGATTCGGGCCTTGTGGCGTTCACGCGCCGGGAGCCCCCGGTCACTGCGGCGAGCCGGGAAGAGGTGTTCGCCGTGGTCGACGCCGCGTTCGCCCAGCGCCGGAAGACACTGCGTGCCGCGCTGGCGGGCTGGGCGGGCTCCGCGGCCGAGGCCGAACGGGCGCTGCGTGCCGCCGGGATCGACCCCCGAACCCGCGGCGAGACTCTGGACGTGGCCGCATTCGCCTGCCTTGCCCAGTATGGTCCTGGGGGCGCTAAGGATCAGAATGAGGCGGAGGAGCATGGTGAAGGCGCGCTCGCGGGCGACCAAGGTGACGGTGCCCGCGACGAAGGCGATGATGCCCGCGGTGGCGGCGCTGGGCACGATGGCCGTGGTGGGCGCCCTAGTCGGGGCAGGTTGCAGTAACGACACCGCCGCGACGCCGGAGATCACGGTGACGGCGAGGGCCGGGGTGGCCCCGACGCCGCCGGCTCAGGGCGCCTACTTCGGTGCCTGGGTCCCGCCGCTCCTCGGGCCCGCGTACGCCACGCAGACCAAGAGCCCGTCCGCCAAGGCCTCGCCTTCCACCAGCGGCTCCGCCTCGGGCTCCCCGGAGCCGGGCGAGCTTGAGGCCAAGGACGGCATGACCGCGCTGACCGGCTTCGAGCGCGATCTCGGCCGCCGGGTGGACATCGTGCAGAGCTACATCGGCTGGAAGACCGAGTTCCCCCGCAAGGTCGACACCGCCCTGCTCGAGGGCGGCGCCCGGACCATGCTGCTCACCTGGTCGGGCGCGGACACCCGCGAGATCGTGACCGGCAAGCACGACGCGCTCATCCGCGAGCGGGCCCGGGCGATCAAGGCCACCGGCAAGCCGATCTTTCTGCGCTGGCAGCGTGACATGGACAAGGCGAGCCTGCGCAACACCAAGATCCACTCAGCGGGGGACTTCGTCGCGGCTTGGAAACATCTGCGCGCGATCTTCAAGCGAGAGAAGGTCGACAACGTCGCCTGGGTCTGGTGCCCCACGGCCCGCGGCTTCACCTCGCGTGCCGCGCCGCCGTTCTACCCGGGCGACGACCAGGTCGACTGGATCTGCGTGGACGCCCAGCCCGGCGGCGACTTCGAGTACCGGGACATGTCCGAGACGCTGAAGATGTTCATGGAGTGGGCCAGGGAACATCCCAAGCCCGTCATGGTCGCGGAGTTCGGCGTGCCGCAGTCGTACGGCACCCGCCGCGCGGAGTGGCTCCGCAAGGCAGCGCAGACCCTGCAGAACCCGCAGATCAAGGCCGTGGTCTACTTCAACTCGAACGAGCAGGCCCTGGAGCCGCGCGACAGGCGCCGCAAGTTCGAGGTGACCGGCGACCGCGCCGCCGTCTCGGCGCTGCGCGAGTTCGCCACCACCCCCTACTTCAACCCCCGCAACCTCCCGGTCACGAGCGGCGGCTGAGCGGTCGCCGGACGACCCTGGTGGCGGCCCTGTTTCGGCCATTCGGCGTCGGTCCCGTACGCTTCGGTCTCGTGACAGCTGTGACCGTGCGCGTACCTGCGAAGGTCAACCTCCAGCTCAGTGTGGGGCCGCTTCGCGACGACGGGTACCACGACCTCGTCAACGTCTTCCACGCCGTCTCGCTCTTCGACGAGGTGACGGCCGTCCCGTCGGACGAGCTCGCGCTGACCGTGGAGACCGCGCCCGGCTCCCGGGTGGCGGTCGGCGGCGTGCCGACCGACGGCGACAACCTGGCCGCCCGCGCGGCCCTGCTCGTCGCCGACCGGCTCGGTGTGGAGCCCGCGGTGGCGATCCGCATCCGCAAGGCCATCCCGGTCGCCGGTGGCATGGCGGGCGGCAGTGCCGACGCCGCGGCCGCCCTGCTCGCCTGCGCGCGCCTGTGGGACTCGCCGGACGAACCCTTGCTGAGCCGCGACGACCTCATGGAGCTCGGTGCCGACCTCGGCAGTGACGTGCCGTTCGCGCTGCTCGGCGGGACGGCGATCGGGATCGGCAGAGGAGAGCAGCTGACCCCCGCGCTCGCCCGCGGCACGTTCCACTGGGTCTTCGCGACCGCCGACGGTGGCCTGTCCACCCCGGCCGTCTACGCCGAGTGCGACCGCCTGCGTGACGCGCAGGGCGAGGAGGCGCCCTGGCCGGAGGTGTCCGAGGAGTTGATGACCGCTCTCGCCACCGGCGACGCCAAGGCCCTCGGCGCCGCCCTGAGCAACGATCTCCAGGCCGCCGCGCTGGTCCTGCGCCCCTCGCTGCGCCGTACCCTCACCGCCGGCCGAGATGCCGGCGCGATCGGCTCTCTGGTGTCCGGATCCGGCCCCACATGCGCCTTCCTTGCCGAGAACGTGGAGCACGCGGCTGAGCTGTCGGACATCCTGACCGGCGAGAGCGTGGCCAAGTCCGTCGTACGAGCCAGCGGCCCCGCCCCCGGAGCCACCGTCATCTGACCCCCGAGCCTCGGTCGCGACGGCCGCGCACCGGTTATGAAGGAATCCCCGACAGCCCCCTGACAGTGAGGTGGACCCCATGGCTTACGCCGCGGTGCTGGTCATACTTGCCGTACTCGTCGTGATCATCGCTGGGGTGGGCGTGGTGATCGCCGTCGTCAAGTCCTCCAATCGCAACTCCGGCCAGGGCCTGCCCTACGGCCCGCCCGGCCATGGCCCCCTACAGCAGGGCTATGGCCAGCCACAGCTGGGTCAGGGATATCCGCAGTCCGGCTACGCCTCGACGCAGCCCGGGTATGGGCACCCGCAGCCGGGATATGGCCAGCCTGGATATGGGCACCCGCAGCCTGAATATGGGCAGCCTGGATATGGGACGAGCCCGTACGGCGCAGGTAACCCGTACGACGCCTCGCACCACCAAGGCGGCCAGTACCCGTCACCGGGGAGCAGCGACCCGTACGGCGGCGCCTCCAGCTACGACAGCGGCGGCTCGTCGAGCTCGTCAAGCTACGACAGCGGGGGCTCGTCTTCTTCGAGCTCGGATGGCGGCGGTTCGAGCGGGGGCAGTTCCTCCAGCGACTGAGATCCGCCGGCCTCCGGTGCTGAACCGCCTCGACCGCACGTGCGTCCTATGGGCACTGACGCGGCGGGCGGGCCGCCGTGCCGGAGGGAGGCCGCTGTTGACTGGCTTCGTTGTGTTCGTGGTGGGCGCGCTGGTCGCGCTGGTGGTCATCGGCCTGGCCCTGATGAAAGACCGCAGCGGCAGAGGCACCGGCGCCAACGGCCGGCACCGAAGCGGAGGCTCAGCCGGCGCGGGTGGCGGTTACTTCGGCGCGGGTGGCGGTGACTCGGGCGGTCACCACTCCTGCGGCGGCGGGAGTTCGTCCTGCGGCGGAGGCGGAAGCGGAGGGGGCGGAGGCGGCGGAGGCTGCGGTGGTGGCGGCGGCTGACCACGCTGGCAGAACGGCCTCACCGGCACCGGGGGAGTGATCACGACCCGGGTGGCGGGGCTGACCCCGATGGTGGGGCTGACCCCGGTGGTGGGGCCGTTCGTACGCGGCGCGGCCGGTGGGCACTAGGGCAGATGGCTTGAGACATGCCCTAGCCTTGATGGCGTCGTGAACCTCATCAATGTTGAGAATGTCAGCAAGGCCTACGGGCCTGCCCCGCTGCTCGATTCGGTGTCCCTCGGGCTGGACGGCGGCGACCGCATCGGCGTCGTCGGCCGGAACGGCGGCGGCAAGAGCACGCTGGTGTCCATCCTCGCCCGCTCGACCGAGCCCGACAGCGGCCGCGTGACCCACACCAGCGGGCTGCGGCTCGGTTATCTGACCCAGCGGGACGAGTTCCCCGACGGGGCGACCGTGCGTTCGATCGTCCTCGGTGACCGGCCCGAGCACGAGTGGGCCGGTGAGACCCGGATCCGCGACATCCTCGGCGGGCTCCTCACCGACCTCGACCTGGACGCGCCGCTGGCCGGGATGTCCGGCGGCGAGCGGCGCCGGATCGCGCTGGCCCGGCTGCTCGTCCCCGAGTCCGATCTGCTGATCCTCGACGAGCCCACCAACCACCTCGACCTCGAGGCCATCGACTGGCTGGCGCGGCACCTGAAGGAGCGCAGGGTCGCCCTGCTCGTCGTCACCCACGACCGGTGGTTCCTCGACGAGGTGACGGACCGCACGTGGGAGGTCGTCGACGGCGGGGTCGAGCGGTACGAGGGCGGCTACTCCGCGTACGTGCTGGCCAAGGCCGAGCGTTCCCGCATCGCCGCCGCCACCGAGGCCAAGCGGCAGAACCTGCTCCGCAAGGAGCTGGCCTGGCTGCGACGCGGCCCGCAGGCCCGCACGTCCAAGCCCAAGTTCCGGGTGGACGCCGCGCAGGCGCTGATCGCCGACGAGCCGCCCCTCCGCGACCCGGTCGAGCTGACGCGCTTCGCCACGGCGCGGCTCGGCAAGACGGTGTTCGACCTGGAGAACGTGGACGTCCAGCTCGGCGACCGGCACATCTTCGAGAACCTCACCTGGCAGCTCGGCCCCGGCGACCGGATCGGGCTCGTCGGCGTGAACGGCAGCGGCAAGAGCACCCTCCTCCGCCTCCTCGACGGCGACGTCACCCCGTCCGCCGGCAAGGTCGTCCGCGGGAAGACCGTCCAGCTGGCACATCTGTCGCAGAACCTCGAAGACCTCGACCCGTCCCGCCGCGTCCTGGAGTCGGTGGAGGAGATCCGCGGCCGGATCACCGTCGGCAAGCGCGACTGGACCGCGAGCCAGCTGCTCGAACGCCTCGGCTTCCGCAGCGATCGCCAGTGGACGCCCGTCGGTGATCTGTCGGGCGGCGAACGGCGGCGCCTGCAGGTGCTCCGGCTCCTCATGGCGGAGCCGAACGTCTTCCTGCTGGACGAGCCGACCAACGACCTCGACATCGAGACGCTCACCGAGCTTGAGGACCTCCTCGACGGCTGGCCGGGCACTCTCATCGTGGTCAGCCACGACCGGTACTTCCTGGAGCGGGTCACGGACCGCGTCGCCGCACTCCTGGGCGACGGCCGCGTCTCGATGCTCCCGGGTGGTGTGGACGAGTACCTGGACCGCCGTCGTAGCGGTACCGCCGTCAAACCCGGCCAGGCGGCATCGCAGTCGCAGTCGAAGGCGCAGACGGCTCAGGCAGCGGCCTCGGCGGCCAAGCAGGGCAAGGGCGGCGGCCAGGACTGGAAGGCCCGCAAGGAGCTCGACAAGCTCGAACGCCGGCTGGAGAAGCTGGGCAAGCAGGAGGCGGAGCTGCACGGGCGCTTGGCCGAGCATGCCACCGACTACGAGAAGCTTCAGGAGCTCAACGCGCAGCTCAAGGACATCCAGAACGAGGCGGCGCAGGTCGAGGAGGAGTGGCTCCTCCTGGCCGATGACCTGGGCTGACTCAGAGACCGTCGGGACTGTCGAAGGGGACGAGCAGGGTTCGCAACAACCCGGCGAGGGACTCGCGTTCGGCGGGACTGAGGCCGTCGAGGATGTCGTGCTCGCGCCGCAGGAGATCGGCGAACGCCGCGTCCACCCGGGTCTGGCCGGCCTCGGTGAGCCGCACCAGCACGCCGCGCTTGTCGCCGGGGTCCGGGTGCCGTTCCACCAGCCCGGCCGCGGCCAGCCGGTCGATCCGGTTGGTCATGGTGCCGGACGTCACCAGGGTCGCGCGCAGCAACCGGCCGGGGCTGAGCTCGTAGGGCGTCCCGGCCCGGCGCAGCGCGGTCAGCACGTCGAACTCCCACGGCTCCAGATCATGGGCGACGAACACCGCGCGCCGGGCACGGTCAAGATGCCTGGCGAGCCTGGAGATCCGGCTGAGCACGTGCAGGGGCTGGACATCGAGGTCCGGCCGCTCCGTGTGCCATGCCTCGACCAGCCGATCGACCTCATCCTGCATGCGCGACAGCCTACCTGTCTTGATATCGAGAAGACTTTCTTGACATCAAGATAGAGCCGGGTCATGATGTCTCTTGATGTCGAGACAAGTAGGTGCCATCTGGGACCCCGCGCAGTACGGGGTCTTCGGTGACGAACGCGCACGGCCGTTCGCCGAGTTGCTCGCCCGGGTCGACCTGGCGGCCCCCGGCCACATCGTCGACCTCGGCTGCGGAAGCGGCGAGCTGACCGCCTCCCTCCTCCGCCGCTGGCCCGACGCAAAAATCGAGGCGCTCGACAGCTCGCCCGAAATGATCGCCGCGGCTCAGGGCATCCCCGGCAAACTCACCTTTTCCGTAGGTGACGTCGCCACCTGGCGACCCGAACGCCCGGTCGATCTGATCATCTCCAACGCCGTCCTGCAGTGGGTCCCGACGCACAAGGACCTGCTGCCGCGCTGGATCGAGGCGCTGGCCCCCGGCGGTCGGCTGGCCTTCCAGGTGCCCGGCAACTTCGACGCCCCCAGCCACGCCCTCCTCCGCGAGATCTGCACGTCCCCGCGCTGGCGGGCCAAACTGGGCGACGCGCTCCGGCGGCATCCAGTCCTGGACCCGTCTGGCTACCTCGACCTCCTGTCCCGCCACGGCTGCACGGTCGACGCCTGGGAGACCACCTACGCCCAGCTCCTCCAGGGCGACGACCCGGTCCTCGAATGGGTCAAGGGCACCGCCCTCCGCCCCATCCTCACGAGGCTCGACCCGGCCGAGACCGCCGAGTTCCTCGCCGAATACGGAGCGCGCCTCCGCGAGGCGTATCCGCTGGCCCCGTACGGCACCGTCTTCCCCTTCCGCCGCATCTTCGTCGTCGCCAGCGGGGGGCCATAGACGCGGGGGGCCCATGGACGGGGTGCCGCCCGCCGCACGAGAGAAGCCAATCGTTCCCCTGCGGTGTGCCCTCTCGCGCAGCGGGCGGCATCCATCAAGGCCACGCTCCCCAATACCCGGTCTCGCGACCCGAGCCGGTGACCCCGGCCGGTGGCCGCCCGGAAGAACTCCAGACGCCCACCGGCTCACGTGGCCACCAGCTCACGTGGCGAGGGTTTCGGCTTCCCACTCGACGAGGGTGTGGTGGAGACGGTAGAGGACGCGGCGCAGCTCGTTGACGTGGTCGGACTGGCGGATCGCGTTGCGGAAGGCGTTGGGATCCGCGCGGCGGGCGTCCTCGTAGATCCAGAGCGACTCGTCGAGATCGCAGAGGAGGTCCAGGGCGCAGTCGTCGGCCGGGGAGTCCTGGCCGGCCTCGGGGTCGCGGCGGGCGATCATGGGGCCGCGCTCGGAGGGGCTAAGGCGCAGGGCGTTGACGGGTCCATCGGCTTCCTCCTTCTCGGGGGGTGAGACCGAGGCTAGGAGAAGGGGGTGACAGTTTGCCGATGGGCCGTCACGCTCTGTGGATAGGCTCGGAGATCGGCTCGTCGATCTGTTCGGGAAGGTCGTCGTCGGACGAGCGTCCCTTCCGCTGGGCCTTGGCGGCGGCCTTCTCTTCCTTCGCGGCCTCCTTGGCGGCGGCCTTTTCCTCCTTGGCGGCCTCCTTGGCGGCGCGTGACTTCATGCGTTCGAGCTCTTTGCGGCGGCGCCTGGGGTCGAGGGACGGGCGGGGCTCCAGCCCGGACAGGCCGTTCCAGGCGAGGTTCACCATGTGGGCGGCGACCTCTTCCCGCTTCGGCTTGCGCACGTCCAGCCACCACTGGCCGGTGAGGGCGACCATGCCGACCAGCATCTGGGCGTACATGGGCGCGAACTTCTCGTCATAGTCATGGCGGTCGAGCTCGTGCGCCATGACGTGCTCCACCTCGCCGGCGATCTCGGAGAGGAGGCTCGCGAAGCTGCCCGTGCCCGTGCCGCCGTGCGAGTCGCGGACGATGATGCGGAAGCCGTCGGGGTTCTCCTCGATGTACTCGAGGAGCGCCAGAGCCGCCTTTTCGAGCTTGCCGCGGTAGTGGACCGCGGAGCCGAGCGCCTCGGTGATCAGGCCGAGGAGCCGCTCGAACTCGCGATCGACGACGACGGCGTACAGCCCTTCCTTGCCGCCGAAGTGCTCGTACACCACGGGCTTGGAGACACCTGCCGCGGCGGCGATCTCCTCCACCGAGGTGCCGTCCAACCCCCGCTCGGCGAACAGCGTGCGGCCGATGTTCAGCAGCTGCTCGCGTCGTTCCTTGCCGGTCATGCGCTTCCTGCGCGATCGTGGCGGGGCCGGTTCAGTCATGGAATCAATTGTGACGCTCACGCGGGCACGTTCGTACGCTTGCTCGCAAGACGCTCGGAATTCGGCCAGCGGACATCGTGCGCCCAGCCCATCTTCTCGAAGGTCCAGATGACCCGGGCGCTGATGTCGACCTGGCCCTTCAGCACGCCGTGCCGCGCGCAGGTCGGGTCGGAGTGGTGCAGGTTGTGCCAGGACTCGCCGAGCGACGGGATCGCCAGCCACCAGACGTTGCGGGACTTGTCACGCACCTCGAAGTGCTCCTTGCCGAACGTGTGGCAGATCGAGTTGATCGACCACGTGACGTGGTGCACGAGGGTGATGCGGACCAGGCCGGCCCAGAACAGCGCGGTCAGGGCGCCCTGCCAGGACATGGTGAGCAGGCCGCCGAGGAGGGTGGGAAGGAAGAACGAGACCGCGACCAGGCCGGGGAACCACTTGTGGATGCGGACGATGTCCTTGTCGTTCAGGAGGTCCTTGGCGAACCGCTCCTTGGAGGTGCGGTTGCCGTCGAAGAGCCAGCCGTAGTGGGCCCAGACGAGGCCCTTGGTCAGGGCCTTCCAATCGTTGCCGAAACGCCACGGCGAGTGCGGGTCGAACTCCTTGTCGGAGTGCTTGTGGTGGCGGCGGTGGTCGGCGACCCAGGTGATGACCGGGCCCTCCATGGCCAGGCTGCCCGCGATCGCCATGAAGATCTTCAGGCCGCGGTTGGCCTTGAACGAGCCGTGCGTGAAGTAGCGGTGGTAGCCGACCGTGATGCCGCCGGCGGAGACGAAGTAGAACACCGCCATGAGAGCGATGTCGGTCCATCCGAGGATCCGTCCCCAGGCCAGCGGGATCGCGGCGATGAGGGCGATGAACGGGACACCAGTGAAGACCCCGACGAGGACCCGCTCGGAAACGCTGGTCGGCTCGGGCTCGATCTCCGGGCGCGAGGGCCGACTCGTCGAGGGTTCAAGGACGGGGGCTGTAGTCATGTGTCACCACTTCTTCCTGCGGATGAGGCTTACCTACGCTAGCGTAACCTACGCTTCCGTAGGTTTGACAGGGTCAGAACGTAAAATCAGTGGGATTCGGTCCCAGGAGGCTCAAAGCTCACTTGCGAGTCAGGCGCGTGTCACCTCGCTGGGAGCCAGCCCTGTGTGATCTGCCGCACGACGCCCTTGATTGGCACGTCGAAGCCTCCGCGCGATGCTTCTTCCAGCATCAACGCTCCAGCCTTGTTAATCGTTCGCTGTACTCACTTCGCATGAGGCCAGGTGTTCTTTCTTGTGGAACCTGCTCGATTGAGGCTGTCCTAAACAACCGCCCGAAACGATCACGAGGCCCCCTTGGGGAGGCTGGGCGGGGTGCATGACCGGCGCGTGACCGGCGCGTGGCTGCAGACCGAGGCTTGCTGCGGGCAATAGAGGTGAAGGCTGCGTCGTCGGCTCGGTATTGTTAGGCCCGACAGATCGACCATGCGGCTGATCTGTCGTCTTCGATCCGGCGTGGTGTAATTGGCAGCACAAGGGTTTTTGGTGCCCTCAGACAAGGTTCGAGTCCTTGCGCCGGAGCCATCCTGGTCGCCGGACGCTGCCTGGTGGGTGACAAGGCGGGGCTGGGCGGTATCCTTCGGGTGTCGGGCGAGTTACAGCCTGCCGTCCCTTCATCGCAGCAGGTAGACAGCAGGCTGGACACCGGGATTTTCGGACACCGAGCCTCGCCCGTGACCGATCCAGTCCGCGACGCCGAGGAGACTCCCCTGTGAGTGTCGGCCGTGCAGGGAGCTGGGCGAGCCGCCCGGCCGCCGTCATCGTCCTCGCCGCAGGCGAGGGCACCCGGATGAAATCCCGCACTTCCAAGGTCCTGCACGAGCTGTGCGGCCGCACCATGCTCGGCCACGTCCTGGCCGCCGCCGGGGAGCTCGAGCCCGAGCGCACCATCGTGGTGGTGGGGCACCGGCGGGAGCAGGTGGTCGCCCACCTGGAGGAGAACATGCCGGCCGCCGAGGCGGTCGTGCAGGAACGGCAGGGCGGCACCGGCCATGCCGTCCGGATGGTCCTAGAGCAGGTCGGCGAGCTCCGCGGGACCGTCGTCGTCACGAACGGCGACCACCCGCTGCTGCGCGGCGAGACTCTCGGACGCCTCGTCCAGGCCCATGAGAACGAGGGCAACGCGGTGACGATCCTCACCACCGAGATGCCCGACGCCACCGGGTACGGCCGGATACTCCGGGAGGGCGAGGACGGCGCGGTCACGGCGATCGTGGAGCACAAGGACGCCGATGACGAGCAGCGGGCCATCCGCGAGATCAACGTCGGCATGTACGCCTTCGACGGTGTCCTGCTGGGCGACGCCCTCAAGCGGGTGACGACCGACAACGCCAAGGGCGAGGAATACCTCACCGACGTTGTGGCCATCCTGCGCGGCGACGGCCACCGGGCCGGCGCCTACCGGGCCGCGGACTGGGTGGAGACCCAGGGCGTGAACGACAAGGTCCAGCTGGCGCAGGCGCGCCGGCAGCTGAACGACCGGATCCTCGAGGCGCACATGCGCGCGGGCGTGACGGTCGTCGACCCGCAGAGCACCTGGATCGATGTGACGGTGACCGCCGACGCGGACGCCGTCGTCCACCCCGGCACGCAGCTGCACGGGCGGACGCATCTGGACGAGGGCGCGGAGGTCGGGCCGGGCTGCACGCTGACCGACACCAGCGTGGGCGCCGGGGCACGCGTGATCAACGCGGTCTGCGACGGCGCCGAGATCGGGCCCGAGGTCTCGGTCGGCCCGTTCGCCTACCTGCGGCCCGGCACCAGGCTGGCGCGCAAGGCCAAGGTCGGCGCGTACGTCGAGACCAAGAACGCCGAGGTGGGCGAGGGCGGCAAGGTCCCCCACCTCACCTATGTGGGAGATGCCACGATCGGAGCCGGGGCCAACATCGGCGCCGGAACGATCTTCGCTAACTACGACGGCGTCAACAAGTTCCACACCGAGATCGGCGAGCACGCCTTCGTGGGCAGCAACTCCGTGCTCGTCGCCCCGGTCACGGTCGAGGACGGCGGTTTCACGGCGGCCGGCTCGACCATCACCAACGACGTGCCGCCCGGGGCGATCGCGGTCGCCCGCGGAAAGCAGCGCAACATCGAAGAGTGGGTCGAGCGCAAGCGCGCCGGCACCCGATTCGCCGAAGCGGCGGCCAAGGCCAAGGCCAAGGCGAATGAGCAGGCCGACGACAAGGCCGATGGCAAGGGCGACGACAAGGTCGACGACGCCGGATGACGAGCTCCGGGGGCGGCTGCCCCCGGTAAACCTGGGAGTGATCCTTCCGGGAAAAACGCTCGGAGGACTCCCTCCGGGGCATAGAGACCACTGCAGGTCGGCTACAGCTTTTCTTCGGCCTGCGGGGACTGGGGTCAACCCCCACGAAGTGCACAGTTCCGTTGAGGGGGAGTTGTCAGAGGTGAGTGGGATCAAGGCGAGCGGCCAGAAGAAGCTGATGCTCTTCTCCGGCCGGGCGCACCCGGACCTGTCCAAGGAAGTAGCCGACAATCTCGACGTCGAACTCACGCCCACGTCGGCCTACGACTTCGCGAACGGTGAGACGTTCGTGCGGTTCCTGGAGTCGGTCCGTGGCTCCGACGCCTTCGTGATCCAGAGCCATACCGCTCCCATCAACCAATGGATCATGGAGCAGCTGATCATGGTGGACGCGCTCAAGCGCGCGTCGGCCAAGCGGATCACCGTCGTGGCGCCGTTCTTCGGGTATGCCCGGCAGGACAAGAAGCACCGAGGCCGCGAGCCCATCTCGGCCCGGCTCATGGCCGACCTGTTCAAGACCGCGGGCGCCGACCGGCTCATCACGGTCGACCTGCACACCGCGCAGATCCAGGGCTTCTTCGACGGTCCGGTGGACCATCTGTTCGCGCTGGACATCCTGGCCGACCACTTCGAGAAGCGGCTCGACCTGACCCAGGTCACCATGGTCGCGCCCGACGCAGGCCGGGTGCGGGTCACCGAACGCTGGTCCGACCGCCTCGGCGGCGTGCCCATGGCGATCATCCACAAGAAGCGCGACCCCGACGTGGCCAACGAGGTCAAGGTCTTCGACGTCGTCGGTGAGGTCCGGGGCCGTACCTGCGTCATCGTGGACGACATGATCGACACGGGCGGCACGATCGTGAAGGCCGCCGACGCGCTCTTCGACCAGGGCGCCACCAAGGTCGTCGTCGCCGCGACGCACGGCGTGCTCTCCGGCCCCGCCGTCGACCGCCTCAAGAACTCCCGGATCTCCGAGGTCGTCCTCACCGACACCCTGCCGATCCCGGAGGACAAGCGGTTCGACAAACTGACCGTCCTTCCGATCGCCCCGCTGGTGGCCCAGGCCATCCACGAGGTCTTCAGCGACGGCTCCGTGACCAGCCTTTTCGGCGGTCACAGCTGAGCCGCCGATGCCGGCGTCCCGTGCGGCGCCGTCCGGTAATCAGCAGGTAAAAGGCATTTGGAACGCTCCGCGCCCGGATGGGCCGCGGGGCGTTCCGCGTTCGGAGCCGGGTCCAGGTCCCAGTTCTACGTCCGGGCTCCGCCCCTATGGCGCTTGCTGTTGCGACGATCGGCTAGACTTGATGAATCCGCGTATGCCCCGGGTCGTTCAGTACGGCTCCGATCGGACTCGCACTCCCCGGGGAACGCAAAGAATCTTCGAGGCGCCTGACGCGTCGAGCACCGCCTGATTCGCTTATGTCCGTAGCGGACGTCCATGACGGACGGCCGTGGATCGCAACAACAAGGAGTTTTCGCCGTGTCCGAGGTACGCATTGCCGCCGAGCCGCGCACCGAGTTCGGTAAGGGTGCCGCGCGGCGCACCCGCCGGGCCGGCAAGGTGCCCGCCGTCCTCTACGGTCACGGCACCGACCCCGAGCACATCTCGCTGCCCGGCCATGACCTGATGCTCGCCCTCAAGACCCCCAACGTGCTGCTGCGCATCGAGGGCCTGGGCGACGGCGCCGAGCTGGCCCTGCCCAAGGACGTGCAGCGCGACCCGATCAAGGGCTTCCTTGAGCATGTCGACCTGCTGCTGGTCAAGAGCGGCGAGAAGGTCACCGTCTCCATCCCGGTGAACGTGACCGGCAACGTCGTCGCCGGCGGCCGCATGGTGCAGGCCGAGGTCGAGATCTCGATCGAGGCCGAGGCCACCCACATCCCGCAGGGCGTCGACCTCGACATCGAGGGCCTGGAGCTCGACAGCCAGGTGCTCGCCAAGGACCTCAAGCTGCCCGCCGGCGCCACCCTGGCCGCCGACGAGGAACTGTTGATCGTCCAGATCGTCGACGCGACCGTCTCCACCGAGCCGGTCGAGACCGCCGCTGAAGAGGGCGCCGAGGGTGTGGGCGAGTCCGCCGAAGGCGAGTCCGCCGAATAACCCGCCGAATCAACGACGACGCCCGCCGGCCGTTCCTGGCTGGTCTGCCGTCTCCACGGCCCCCGGTCCGGTGCTCGCACCGCCGGGGGCCGTTCGGCTGAACGAGGAGCCGGCCGGGCGGGGCCGGTGTGGAGGAGAGAGTTCGTGAGCGCTGATCTCTGGCTGGTCGTGGGGTTGGGCAATCCCGGGCCGTCGTACGCCGGGAACCGCCATAACGCGGGCTTCATGGTCCTCGACACGCTGGCTGCGCGTATCGGCGGCAGGTTCAAGGCCCACAAGAGCCGGGCCGAGGTCGTCGAAGGGCGGCTGGCGGGCGCGCGCGCCGTCCTGGCCAAGCCTCGCACGTACATGAACGAGTCGGGCGGTCCGGTGAAGGGCCTGCAGGACTTCTACAAAGTGCCGCTGGAACGGGTCATCGTCATCCATGACGAGCTGGACATCCCGTACGGGGCCGTCCGGTTGAAGCAGGGCGGCGGTGACAACGGCCACAACGGGCTGCGCTCGATCACCAAGTCGGTGTCCGGCAAGGACTACATGCGGGTGCGGTTCGGAGTGGGGCGCCCGCCGGGCCGCATGGACGCCGCCGCCTACGTGCTCAAGGACTTCTCGGCGACCGAACGCAAGGAACTCGACCTCAACGTCGAACGCGCGGCCGACGCGGTGGAGGTCTTGGTCACCGATGGGCTCGCAGTCGCCCAGAACACGTTCCATGCCACCTGAACGAAGGTCGCCGACGGCGGCCTTCGCTGGTCGGAGGCATTTTCGACCAAGACAGACTCCCTCGACTGGTCTGGCCGATTCGGGTGCGCAGCGTGGTATTTGGTCCTACATTGCCGGAGTTGTGCTTCTGAAGTGCGGCTTTGTCCTGCGATTTGGACCCCGTCGATCGTAAGATGCGCACGAACGAGGTTCGTGGGACATGTGAACCTAGAGTGCCCTTCCGGCGTCCTTCGTGTGTGAGTACACACATGCGACACGTGTTTCAGGGTGGTTAGGTAGGCGTTCATGGCCGTCGTTGACAAGCTCCGGGTAGACATCTCACCCAGAGACGAACAGCGGCGCGCCCATACCCAGAACTGGACGGGATCGTACCGGCGTCGCGCCGGGGCCGTGGACTTTATCAGCATGCTGCTGGCGGGCCTGATCGCCTTCGTGTTGCGCTTCTCCGGCACCCCGAGCCTCATGAGCGGGCCGTACATCGCGCTCACCCTCGCCCTGCCGGTCCTGTGGGTGCTCATCCTGCTGATCAACCGGGCGTACGAGCCGCGCTTCATCGGGGTGGGCTCGGAGGAGTTCCACCGGGTCCTGCGGGCCGGATTCATCATCACCGCGACCGTCGCGATCGCCGCGTACGCCACCAAGACCGAGGTGGCGCGCGGCTACGTGGTGGTCGCGCTGCCGCTGGCCACCTTCATCAACGTGTTCGCGCGATACCGCCTGCGTAAATGGCTGCATCGCCGTCGCTGGAACGGCGAGTGCATGCGCAGGGTGGTCGCCGTCGGCCATCGGGCGGCGCTCGCTGACCTGATCAGGCTGCTACGCCAGAAGCGGTACCACGGCATGGACATCGTCGGCGTCTGCCTGCCCCCGGTCCTGTTCGAGAGCGACGACGCGCTGCGGGCGGAGCTGGACGACGACGAGAGCTTCCTGGACGTGAGCAGCGTCGAGGGCGTTCCGGTGCTGGGCGACTTCGGCCAGACGGCGAAGGTCGTCGAGCAGATCGGGGCCGACTCGGTCGCCGTACTCGCCTGCCCCGAGATGGACGGCATCGCGCTGCGCCGGCTGGCATGGCAGATCGAGCGCGACGACGTCGAGCTCGTCGTCGCCCCCGCGCTCATGGACGCCGCCGGGCCGCGGATCTCCATCCGCCCTGTCGCCGGGTTGCCGCTGCTGCACGTCGAGCACCCGGAGCTCGACGGTGGCCGCAAGTTCCTCAAGAGCATGGTCGACCGTGTCGGCTCGCTGGCGGGCCTGGCGTTCCTCAGCCCGCTGATACTCGCGATCGCCATTGCGATCAAGGTCACCAGCAGCGGGCCGGTGTTGTTCCGCCAAGTGCGGGTCGGCCGCGACGGCAGCGAGTTCACCGTGCTCAAGTTCCGCACGATGGTCGTGGACGCCGAGGCCCGCAAGGTCGAGCTGATCGAGCACAACGAGAACGACGGCGTGCTCTTCAAGATGAAGCAGGATCCGCGCATCACCAAGGTCGGCCGCTGGCTCCGCCGCTACTCGCTGGACGAATTGCCCCAGCTCATCAACGTGGTGCGCGGCGACATGTCCCTGGTCGGCCCGCGCCCGCCGCTCCCCGAGGAAGTCGCCAGATACGGGGACGACGTCCGCCGCCGCCTGGTCGTCAAACCCGGCATGACCGGCCTGTGGCAGGTGAACGGCCGCTCTGACCTGACCTGGGAGGAGTCCGTCCGGCTCGACCTGCGCTACGTCGACAACTGGTCGCTCGCCCTGGACCTCCAGATCATGTGGAAGACCTGGTCCGCCGTTTTCCGCGGCTCCGGCGCCTACTGACGCGGCGCCGCGCCTCCACCGCGAAACCGACATGGCAAGGTGGAAGGTGAACGCCGTGGCCCCGGTTGGGAACCTGGAGGGGGCGGCGTGAGAATGTATACCGAACAGACCAACCGAGTCGGGAATGTGGGTCGAGCGATGACGGAGAGCGGTGGCGTGTCCGCGGCGGCCGGCGACCACGCGTTGGCGGCGGAACTCGCTGCGACCGCGGGCCGGATCCTGCTGGGCGTACGCGAGGAGATCGGGTTCGCGGACTCCCGCGTCCTCAAGGACACCGGGGACCTTCGGGCGCACGAGTACCTCATGGCCGCGCTCGCCGAACGCTGTCCGGGGGACGCGATCCTGTCCGAGGAAGGCCGCGCCTCCGTCGCCGGCAAGGGGGCGACGACTCCCACGGCGAACACGTCCGATGAGGTACGGCTCCAGGCGGACCGGGTCTGGATCATCGACCCGCTCGACGGGACCCGGGAGTTCTCGGAGGAGGGCCGCCAGGACTGGGCGGTGCATGTGGCGCTCTGGGAGAAGGACCGGCTGACGGCGGGGGCGGTCGCACTTCCCGCGCAGGGTAAGACCCTTGTCACGGGCCCCGCGGGGGCCAGTGTGGTCAACGTCACAGAGGCCGAGTCGTTGCGAGTCTCGGAGCCCGCCGAGGGACGGTTGCGGATCGCGGTGAGCCGGACCAGGCCGCCCGCGTTCGTGCAGCGGCTGGCCGAGGTCCTGGACGCGAAAGTGGAACTGGTGCCGATCGGATCGGCGGGTGCGAAGATCTCCGCGGTGCTGCTCGGCGAGGTCGACGCGTACGTCCACGCGGGCGGCCAGTACGAGTGGGATTCGGCCGCTCCGGTCGCTGTCGCGCTGGCCGCCGGGGCCCATGCGAGCCGGATCGACGGGTCCGAGGCCGTCTACAACCAGAAGGACCCCCGGATGCCGGATATCCTGGTCTGCCATCCCGTGTCGGCATCGACGCTGCTGACCGGCATCCGGGACGTGAGCGACGCCCTGCCGGAGTGACCCGTCCGGGTACACGACCCAGCCGGTGGGAAGAGCGTTCCCCCGGAGCACCTGCCAGAAAGCGTGTGGAGAGAGCCCCAGACCATGCAGCGCTGCGATTACCTGTTGTCCCAGTTGGACGTGCTTGAGGCCGAGTCGATTCAGATCATCCGGGAGGTGGCTGCTGAGTTTGAGCGGCCGGTGTTGTTGTTTTCGGGTGGCAAGGACAGCATTGTGATGCTGCGGCTGGCGGAGAAGGCGTTTTGGCCGGCGCCGATTCCGTTTCCGGTGATGCATGTCGATACCGGCCATAACTTTCCCGAGGTGATCGAGTACCGGGACCGCCGCGTCGCCGAGCTCGGGGTCCGTCTCGTTGTGGCGTCGGTGCAGGACTCCATCGACCAGGGTCGGGTGGTGGAGGAGACCGGGCGGCGCGCGTCCCGGAACCGGTTGCAGACCACCAGCCTGCTGGATGCGATCGAGGAGCACCAGTTCGACGCCGCGTTCGGTGGTGCGCGCCGGGATGAGGAGAAGGCGCGCGCCAAGGAACGGGTGGTGTCGTTCCGGGATGAGTTCGGTCAGTGGGATCCCAAGAACCAGCGGCCCGAGCTGTGGAATCTGTACAACACCAGGATCCGTCGTGGTGAGCATGTGCGGGTGTTCCCGTTGTCGAACTGGACCGAGCTGGACATCTGGGACTACATCCGCCGCGAAGCCTTGGAGTTGCCGCCGATCTACTTCGCGCACACCCGGATGGTGTTCGAACGCGACGGCATGCTGCTGGCCGACATCTCTTATGCCAACCGCGGCGACGACGAACCGGCGTTCGAGGCGACGGTGCGGTACCGCACCGTCGGCGACGCCTCCTGCACGGGTGCGGTGAAGTCGGCCGCGGGCACGCTGGATGAGGTGATCGAGGAGATCGCGGCGACCCGGATCACCGAGCGCGGCCAGACCCGCGCTGATGACCGGGCCAGTGAGGCCGCGATGGAGGACCGCAAGAAGGAGGGCTACT
>NZ_JBIRAZ010000019.1:0-226834 GCF_044326415.1 Actinomadura sp. 6N118
TCCAACGTGACCGGCACAACCCGCGGATGGAAGGCCGCATTGAACGCACTGTCACTGCACTACGGCGACCGCATCACCCTCAACTGACAACGATCACCGCCTCACCCACAAAATTCAGGACAGTCCCCAATGCTCGCGGTCATCGGGCTTTAGAGGGCCTTATGGAGAGGTCGTGGTGGAAGAGGTTGCGGGGGTCCCACTTGGCTTTGATCTGCTGAAGGCGGGCGTAGTTGTCCTTGAAGTAGAGGGCGTGCCAGGGGGCGCCGGTGTTCCAGGCGGGGTCGGCCAGGTCGGTGTCGGGGTAGTTGATGAACGCGCCGTCGCGGGGGACGCCGCCGGTGTCGGCGAACAGGTCGCGGTAGAGCTCCCGCAGCCAGGTGATGTGCCGGGTGTCGTCGGCGGGGTTCTCCCAGCCGTTGATGAAGAACATCTTCATGATCGTGTCGCGGTGCGGCGCCGCCGTCGCGTCGGGGTCCAGGGTGTTGACCTGGCCGCCGAACGTGTAGAGGCTCAGGCTGCCGCCCGGGTGGTCGTAGTCGGTACGGGTGAGATGGTGGTGCAGGACGTCGATCTGCCGGTCGGTCAGGCGGCGGCGCAGGTATCCCGACTTGACCTTCAGCCGGTAGGCGGGGCCGGGATCGCCGGGTGAGCCGGCCAGGGCGGCGGCGAGCCAGGCTTGGGTCTTCACCTGGCGGGTGGGGGTGACGGGGACACCGCGATTGATCGCCGCCAGGTGGTCGTCCAGGACCCGTTCGGATCCGGCCTCCACCTGGCCGATCATGCCGATCGTGCCGATCGGGCGGCGGTTGAGTTGGATCTCGCTGTAGAGCTTGGTGGACGGGGAGCCCGGGGCACTGTTGCGTTCCACCCAATCGCCGTGGTTACGCACGAGCTGGGCGAACGAGGCTTCGTTGAACTTGGACCAGTCCCACGAGATCGTGAAGCTCACCATGGAGGAGGGCGGCGCGGGCAGCAGGCGGGTGGGATCGTTGCCGAGCGCACCGGGCGTACGGAACCAGTAGCGGGTGACGACGCCGAAGTTGCCACCTCCGGCGCCGGTGTGCGCCCACCACAGGTCGCGATTCGGGTCCGATGGCTCGCGGGTGGCCACGACGCTGCGTGCCTTGCCTCCGCGGTCCACCACGACGACCTCGACCGCGTGGAGGTGATCGACGGCCAGGCCCATCGATCGCGACAGTGGGCCGAAGCCGCCGCCCAGGACATGCCCGCCGGCGCCCACTGTGGGACACCATCCAGCGGGGATCGTCACGCCCCACCCCAGGTAAAGCCTGCGGTACACATCCCCTAGCAAGGCGCCCGCCTCCACAGCGAACGCACGGCGTTGAGGGTCGTAGTAGACGGCGGTCATGGCGGAGGTGTCGACGACGACCTGCACGGCGGGGTCGGCGACGAAATTCTCGAAGCCATGGCCGCCGCTGCGGACGGTAACTCTTCTACCTGTGTCGACCGCTTCCTGGACGGCGCGGACGACGTGCTCGGTCGTGCCGACCACCCATACGTGCTCGGGGTTGCCGACGAACCGCCGGTTGTAGCCACGGGAGGCCAGGGACGGGTAACGCGGTTCCCCTCGTCCGACCTTGGCCGGACCGGGAGGCGGTGGCCAGGCCGCTACACCCGCAGTCGCCGCACCCGAAGCCGCCGCCGAGCCCGGGGCCGCCGAGCCCGGGGCCGCCTCAGCGGAACCAATCCCCAACGCGGGGACGGCGATGCCCGCCGCCGTTGCGGCCAGGCCACCCCGCAGAACGTTCCTTCTTGTGTGTTCAGACATCCAGGCTCCTCATTCAGGTGATTTCAACCTAGGAACGGAGCCGCGGACGGTCAGTGGGTCTGAACCCACCGACGGGGTAGGCACAACTCCCCCGCCACGTTCAAAAGCGGCGGGCCCAGCCAAGGTGAGTGGGCGGCTGGGCCCGAGTCGTGACGGCGGCAGGGATGACAGTGATCGTCAGCCGAGCAGGAACGTGCGTGCTTGTTCCGCGACCGGCTCCGGCGCCATCCAGAACGCGGAATGATCGTGGTCAGGCAGGGTCAGCACGGTGACGTTCGGCAGGATCGCGGCCAACGCGTTGGCGCCCTGGCGCATGAAGGCCTCACTGTTGCCGCCGACGGCCACCGCGATCGGCACGTCGATCGACCAGCGGTCGGTGGGCAGCGGCTTACCGTCCTGGAGCCCGCGGAAGATCTGGCCGTCGTAGGCATAGGTGTGGGCGTATTTGGCCATTTCGTCCCAGGAAGGGTCCTGCTTCATCGCCGGGATGTACTCGGCCGGGACACCGACCAGCTGGGTCATGAAGTACTCGACGGCCTCGCTGCGCTTGCCTGCCGCGACCAAGGCCTCCAGGTGTTCGAGGTAGTCGGCGGGTGCCGGAGGCCGGGAGTCATCGACGATGAACGGCGGCTCATAGAGATAAAGCCCTGTCACCTTTTCGCCCAGTGCGCTGGCCGCATCGAGGGCGAGCCCGCAGCCACCAGATCCGCCGGTCAGGGCCGCAGAGCCACCTGCGACATCGATCAGTGCGGCGATGTCGTCGATCTCGCGCGCCGGGTCGTAGGGCTGCGGGTCACCGCTGGCACCGCGGCCGCGACGGTCGAAGTTGATCACGGTGAAGTGTTCGGACAACGCCTTGGCCACGCCCGCGACTCCGGTGTGGTCCTCGGCGACAGTGCTGATCACGATGATCGCGGGGCCCGAACCGGTCTTCTCGTAGGCGATCGTCGTGCCGTCGGCGGAGGTGACGGTGGAAAGGGCGGACATGGTCGTTTCTCCTTCGGTTGATGGTGCACCGGTGTGATCGCTGGGCGGGGCGTCCAGCACGCCGCCGAGCCGGTCGAGAGCCTCGGCGTACCCTTCGGCCATCTGGAGCTCGACTGCCCGCCGCAGCGCCTGGCCGTCGGGAAAGCTCGCCGCGACTTCGACGGTGCAGCCGGTGCCGGCTGAGGCGAAGGTGACCGCGGTCGGGAAGGTGCCCGTGCCATCTGATTGCCACGTCTCGTCGGCGAATGTGTCGTCGTAGTGCAGCTCAGCGCGGGCAACGACCACCTTGTAGGTGGCAATGCTGCGGACCGGCGTGGCCGATCCGTCCACCGGCGCGAGCTGGAACCGCCAGCGTCCGCCCGGCCGCACGTCCATCTCGTACACGGTCGCGGCCCAGCCCCGCGGCCCCCACCAGCGACTGATCGCCTCGGCGTCGGTCCAAGCCCACCAAGCACGGTCGACGCCGGCGGCGTAGGTGCGGCTGATGAAGATGGTGTTGCTCGACTTGTCGATCACGATGCCGTCGGCAGCGTCTTCGGCGCCGTCGGCGGTGTCTTCGGGCATGCTCAAGCTCCTCACTGGCTCGCCTCGCCGGGTGCACGGTCGTCGTCTTCGAGGAAGGAGCCCAGGCGATCCATCCGCTCCGACCACAGGACGGCGAATCCCTGCACCCAGTCGCTCAGCTCGCGCATCGATTCGGGGTCCAGCCGGTAGATCCGCTGCTGGGCCCGTTTGGTCACCTCGACCACGCCCGCCTCGGCGAGCAGCCGCAGATGCCGGGACACCTGCGGCTGGCCCAGGCCCAGCGCGTCGACGATTCCACCCACCGGCTGCGGGCCGTTCCTGAGCAACTCGACGATCCGGAACCGGTTCGGCTCCGAGATCGCCGTCAGTTTCTGTTGCACGCTGTTGACCACGAGCTCGAACATACACGAGGGCGTATATACATACAAGTACATATATCGGCCCTGGGGTCCGCGCCTCGAAGGCCCCAGGGTCCGCGCCTCGAAGGGCCAGGTGTGCTGCGTCTTCGCTACCGGGTTGAGGCAGCCAGGAGCACGCGCCCATCCATCAGCCAGGAGCACGCGCCCATCGGGCTGTGAATGGCGATGCCCCGGGGCTGGTTGTTACCGCTTGGCGGGGGCGTTGATCAGCGATGCGCCGGCCGGCTGGAGGGAGTGCACGACGTGGCCTCCACGGCGGACGGTGGAGATGAGGCCGGCGTCGCGGAGCACGCCGGTGTGCTGGCTCGCCGAGGCGAGGGAGATCCCGGTGCGGCGGGCGAGCTCGGTGGTGGTGCAGCCGCCGTGGGCGGCCAGTGCGGTCAGGACCGTGGTGCGCGTCCGGCCGAGCAGTGCGGCCAGCGAACGTTTCGAGTCGCCTGGCGGAGACGGGTCGAGCCAGGCCAGGTCATGCTCGATGGGATAGGCGATGACCGGGGGAAGGCCTGCGTCGCGGAAGGTGAAGGGCCGCCCCCAGCAGAAGAAGGACGGAAGCAGGCGCACCCCGCGGCCGTCCAGGTGGATGTCACGATCCATGCCGTAGGGCAGCTCCAGCACCGGCGGGCTCCACTGTGCCCTTGGGTGCAGACCGGTCAGGACTGCCTCGATCCCCGCGTGCAGGAAGGTCTTGCCCCGGGTGGTGAGATCGGCGTGCACGCAGGTCCGGATGCGGTTCCAGAACGGGGCGAGCGCGTGAGCGTGATAGTCGCGCAGCGCTCGCCCGAGCCCGTGCAGCGCCCCCCGCGATCCGTCCGCCAGGTCGGCGACGGGACCGCACAGCGGTTGCTGGGCCGCCAGCGTGGTCAGATCGTCGCGGATGCGTCGTTGTGGCGTCGCCAGGACCAACTCCAGGCCCGTGCCCAGGTCGCCTGCCTGCCTTGCGGGAGTCAGGAAGTCCGGAGAGTAACCGACGGGTGGTGCAAGGTGCGGCAGCCATCGCGCCGACGCGGGCAGCGCTGCTCCCATCGCACCTCGGACGCGCCGTCGCCAGCCATCGAACACCATCCGCCCTTCGCCGTCAGCAAGCTTGTGCAGGCTGAGCAACAGCTCCCACATTGGTTGCGGGCCCGTGGCCAGCCGCGTCCGGGCCAGATCCTCCCCCGTGAAGTGAATGCGCAGCATTGGAGCAAACCCCTTCCCCCGAGCGGGTGCGCTGCCCGCCATGAGAACGTTCGTTCTCAGAGATGCAACGTAAGATTGAGAACGCTCGTTTTCAAGAAGATGTGGAAGATGGCCGGAGATGGACAACCCCGCCGAGACCGACCGCGTTCAAGTGCTGGACGCCGCTGATGCCCTGTTCTACGCCCATGGCATCCAGGCCGTGGGCATGGACCGCATCCGCGACGCCGCCCAAATTTCGCTCAAGCGCCTGTACCGTGCTTTTCCGTCCAAGGCCGCCCTGGTGGAGGCCTACCTGCGCCGCCGCGACGAGGGAGCGCGCGCCGCGCTGCGCGCCTACACCGCCGGCCGGCCCACCCCGCAAGCGAGCGTTCTCGCTGTCTTCGACTGGCTGTACGAGTGGTACCAGCAGCCGGAATTCCGGGGGTGTGCGTTCAACAATGCCTTTGGCGAACTGGGTGAGGACTCCCCATCGGTCGCCCAGGCGGTCAGCGACCACATGACCGCCCTTCGCGACCACCTGCGCGTCCTGACCGCCGAGATGCCCGCCTCCGAGGCCCTGTCCGCCCAGTTGCACATCCTGATCAGCGGCGCGACCGTCCTGGCCGCCGTCCACCACACCCCCGAGCCGGCCCGCCAGGCCCGCGACGCCGCCCAAGCGCTCCTGAACGCCATGGCCGAGGCCCCCGCCGCGCCACCACCGGATCACCCCACGCCGGTGCCTTGAGCACTTAGCCGGTAACGCCAATGGCCGGACGCCAGCCCGTGCCACTGGAAAGGCGGCAGCGAGCAGGTCCATTCCGGCTGCATCAACGACTCCGGCCCCTGTTCGGAGTCGTCGGTGGAGCTTCCCCTTGTGAACGTGCGGATCACAACCGGACACAGCCACCTCCCCTCGATACTCTGAATCGGAGTATCCCGATGGTACTCCGGACCGGAGTATCGTCAAGGGGCATGGCAGCTCGAGAACTCACCACCACCTCCTACGCGATCCTGTCGCTGCTGGGTGTGCGCCCCTGGACCACGTACGAGCTCAAGCAGCAGATGGACCGCAGCCTGCGATCGATGTGGCCGCGCGCGGCCAGCGTGCTGTACGAGGAGCCGAAGAAACTGGTGGAGCGCGGCCTGGCCCGAAGCCACGTCGAGTACACCGGACAGCGCAAGAGCACCGTGTACGAGATCACACCGCAGGGCCGGGAAGCCCTGCGGGCCTGGCTGGACAAGCCGGGCGGCGCCGGGCCTGTGCTGGAGTTCGAGGCCCTGGTGAAGGTGGCCTTCGCCGACCACGGTGACCTGGCGCAACTGCGCGCGACCCTGCGTGAGATCAGCGCCGATGCCGAAAGGCGGCTGGCCGCCACCGCCGACCGGATGGCTGAGTACGAGGCGACGAGCGGCCCCTACCCCGACCGGCTTCCGGTGATCGCGCTGACCGCCCGCCTGCTGCGCGAGCAGAACGAGCTGCTGCTGCGCTGGGCGCAGTGGGCGGAGGCCGAGGTCGCGACGTGGACGGGCGTCACCCAGGAGACAGGCGCGCGAGTGCCCCCGGACGCGTTCAGCGAGGGGTGAGCTCGGGACGAGCGCCGAGGGTGGGGTTAGGGGCGCTGGCGGGAGCCGACCGTGCGGTCCATGAAGGCCCGGATCCGGCCGTCGGTCGCCGCGGTCTGCCACAGACGTGCCGTCGTCGCCTCGGCGTCGAGGCGTTCGGTCGCGTCGCCGTGCAACTGCCGCTTGGTGTGCCGGAAGGCGTCGGCGGGGATGGCGCTGGCCAGCCGGTCGGCCACGGCCAGGGCACGTTCGAGCAGTTCCCCGGGCTCGGCCAGCTCATCGACCAGGCCGAACGCCAGCGCCTCGGCGGGCGTGCGGTTGCGGCCGTCCAGGATCACCCGCCGTGCGGCGACCGGTCCCAGCGCGTACTCCATGATCTCCAACGCCACAGCCGGGAACGGCACCCCCACATAAAGCTCGGGTACGCCGATCGTGCCCGTTCCGGCGGCCATGACGCGGTGGTCGCAGGCCGCGGCCAGAACGCAGCCGCCCGCGATCGCGTGGCCGTTGACCGCCGCGACCACGGGCTTGCCCGCGTCGAAGATCGCCTGGAACGCGCCGACCAGCGCAGGCAGGTATTCGGCTACGTAGTCGGCGCCACCTTTGACGATGCGTTCCAGATCGACCCCGGCCGAGAACGCACGACCCGAGCCGGTGAGCACGACGGCCCTGACCTCTCCGGTGTCCAGGTCGCGCAGCGTCGTCTCGATCGCCCGGCACAGTTCCAGGTCCAGGGCGTTGACCTTGCCGTGGGCCAGCCGTACGACCCCGATCCCATCGCTGACATCGACCTCGATCACAGCGCGCTCCTTCCATGCGGACGACCTTCACCGAGTACGCCGGCTTCCGAATCAGGCTCGGCGATAGGTGAGGGATACCACGCCGGCCTGCTGTCAGCCAGCGGAGAAGGCTTTGCGATAGGTGCTCGGGGGGACGCCGACCGTGCGGGTGAAGTGGTGGCGGAGGTTGGCGGGGCTGCCCAGTCCAGAACGTTCGGCGATCCGGTCGATCGGCAGGTTGGTGGTTTCCAGGAGTTCGCGGGCGTGCTCGATCCGGATGTTCCGCAGCCAGTTCATCGGCGTTGTGCCGGTCACGGTGTGGAAGCGGCGGATGAGGGTGCGCGTGGTGACATTGGCCTGTTGCGCGAGGGTCGAGATCGTCAGGGGCTGGTCCAGTCGTCGGCGTGCCCAGTCCAGCAAGGGCGCGAGTTGGTCCATGTCATCGACGGCGTTGCCCCCGTCGATGTACTGAGCTTGGCCTCCGGGCCGGTGCGCGGGCATGACCAGACGCTTCGCGAGGGCGTTCGCGATGGCGGCGCCATAGTCGTTGCGGACGATGTGCAAGCACAGATCGAGTCCGGCGGCGGTCCCCGCGCTGGTGAGGACGTCGCCGTCGTCGATGTAGAGGACGGACGGGTCGACGAGGACCTTGGGGTAGCGGTCGGCGAGCAGGTCGGCGTGCATCCAATGTGTGGTGGCCGGTCGCCCGTCGAGAATTCCGGCGGCTGCCAGCACGAACGCGCCGGAGCACAACGAGACGATGCGGGCCCCGTTGTCATGGGCGGCGCGGACTGCTGCGACGAGTTCGGGCGGCTGATCATCGTGGACGTCGTGGCAGGCAGGAATCACGACGGTGTCGGCCTCGACCAAAGCGTCCAGGCCATAGGCGGTCTCCGGGGTGAAGCCGGCGGCGGTGCGGGGTCGTTCACCGGCCGGGACGCACACCCGGAAGTCGTACCAGGAGTCGGTGAGATCCGGGCGCCGGTAGCCGAACACCTCACACGGGATGGCGAGCTCGAAGATCGGCACCCCGTTGGTGACGGCGACGGCGAGAGTACGAGGAGCCATGTCACTATTTTAGCGATCGTAGTCGGTCCTGCCACTTGGGTGTCCGGTGCCAGGCCGCGAGCATGGCCGCATGAACGATGACGCATATGACAAGGGCACAGTCGCGATCACCGAACGGGACTTCCCGTTGGGCCGGGATTCGTTCGACCCGGCTTCAGAGCCGACGGCATGGCTGTGGCAGCGGGTCCTGGAGGTTCTCGGCGCCGAACGGAAGCAGATCTCCGCGCGCCCCGTGAGCGCACCGGTGGACCTCGGCAGGTTGAGATCCGCAGTCGGTTCGTACGACTTCGACGAACCGGCCAAGCCCGGTGTCGTGATCGACGAGCTCGTGGCGCTGTTGCGCGAGTCCACCGTGCACACGACCCACCCCCGGTATTTCGGCTTGTTCAACCCGACGCCGACGCTGCTGGGCGTTGTCGGTGAGACCCTGGCCGCCGCGTTCAACCCGCAGTTGGCGGCGTGGTCGCACGCGCCGGCGGCGGTGGAGATCGAAATGCACCTCCTACGCTTCCTCGGCGGGCGCATGGGATATCCGGCGGACGAGGTGGCCGGGTCGTTCACGAGCGGCGGCGCGGAGGCGAACCTCACCGCCGTACTGCTGGCGTTGACCAGGATGTGGCCGGAGTACGGCACGGCCGGGCTGAGAGCGCTGCCCGGCCGGCCTGTGCTGTACGCGTCGGCGGAAAGCCACCTGGCCTGGCTGAAGATCGCGCACGCCACCGGCATCGGGCGGGACGCGGTACGGCTCGTACCGGTCGATGCCGGGCTGCGCATGGATCTCGAACACCTGAGAGCGCAACTGGACGCGGATCGCGACGCCGGTGACGAACCGTTCATGGTGGTCGGCACGGCCGGCACCACGGGGGCCGGTGTCATCGACCCGCTGCCTGAGCTCGCCGAACTGTGCAGGGAGTTCGGCATTCGGTTTCATGTCGACGCCGCGTACGGCGGTGCGGCCGTCGTGTCGGACCGGCTGCGGGGAGCGTTGACCGGGATCGAACAGGCCCACTCCATCACCGTGGACGCGCACAAATGGCTGAGCGTGCCGATGGGAGCCGGCGCCCTGCTGTGCACTGACGGCGAGGGACTGGCGGAGACCTTCCGAGTCTCCACCTCGTACATGCCGGCCGACATCCCCGACACCGTCGACCCGTACACCACCAGCCAGCAATGGTCGCGCCGGTTCATGGGTCTGAAACTCTTCCTCAGCCTCGCCGTCGCGGGGCGCTCCGGTTACGCCGAGCAATTGGAACGCGATGCCGAGCTGGCCGACTTCCTCCGCCGCCGCCTTGTGGACTCCGGCTGGCGGATCGCCAACGACACCCCGCTCCCCGTGGTCTGCTTCGCCGACCCCGAAGCCGACGCCCTCTCGACCAGCGAGTCGTGGGCGCACCACACAGCGCTCGCGCAATCCGTCGTGCAGAGCGGACGCGCCTGGATCAGCCCCGTACGCCTGAACGGGCACGCGGCGCTGCGCGCCTGCGTCATCAGCCACCGCACCACACCCGAGGACATCGACGAACTGGTGAACGCCGTGAACGAAGCGCAGCGAGCAGCACGCCCGCCGGCCGCACGCTGATCGGTCGCGGAACTGTAGTCGATCGTCGCGGACGAACTCGTCCAGCAGTTGATCTGTCGGGCCGACTCTGGGTTTTCTGCCGAGCCGTGTTCTGACAGCATGCTCTCCATGATGCGACGCCGAAGGGACGATGCCGCGTAGACGGCCTCGCGTCCTGAGAGTGGACTATCGGCCGGGCCGGACCTGCCCCCGGTGTGGCCGTAGGCAGGACTACTCCGATCACTACGACGCAGCGCTGTGCACCTGGTGCAATCAGTGGAGCGAGGGCATTAGCGGCGATGATGCCTGCAGGTTCTGCCAGGGTCGGCCTGAGCGGCCGAGTCTGGCTTGGGAACTCGCTCGAAAAGATCCCGCCATCCGCAGGGCAGCTCGCCGCGCTTCTCGCCCGATCCGCAACGAAAGACGCCAAGGATCGACTGGCAGCCCCGCCCTCCACCACATGGAGCAACCTCTCACTTCGCCCCGAACGTCACCAATGCGTAGATGACGAGCTGAGAGCAGCACCGCCTACGCGCAAATGGCAGGGCCGCAGGCCCACTGGCAGGAGCTTCGTCACGGCCTAGTGGCCGTCGGGCTGGTCCGGGGCGAACGGCCACTCCTCGAACTCGGCACAGCGGCCGTCGGCGTCGAAACGCAGGATCCATAGGTCGCGCCAGCGCGAGAGGTCGTTCTGGTAGGCGACCTCGATCCGCACCACCGCCGTGTCGCCGTCGACGGCCACGACCTCGCTCGTCATCGTGAACGGCTCGTCGGGGCCGTCGCGCTCGGCGGACCACCACGGGCCGAGCCGGGACAGGCCCACGATCGGGCGCGCCCAGGGCGATGGCAGGTACGACACCTCCGGCGTGAACAGCTCGGCGAGCGGCTCCGTGCCGGGCGTTCGCCACGCTCGCTCGTACCCGGCGACCCACCTTTCGACGGCATCTCTCTCCATGCCCGCCATGCTCCCAGCCGCCGGTCCCGGCGTGTGTGACGGCCTCGCCGAAACCGCCGGACCCTGCCACTCCTTTCCCAATAGATGTACGCCTCGTCGAGAATCGACATCGCCGGAACCAACGGAACGTTTGTTGCATCTGAGGTTCATGGGGCGAGCTCTGCATTTCCTTTTTCGGGACTGGAGTCCCGCAGCGGTCTTCGCCCGGGCGGTCCTCCAAACCACGGGCACGGCCACGCTGTTGATCACGGGCTCGTGGATGCTGGCCGAAATGTCTCCTGCGGGTCTCATTGCCTGGCCCATCGTCATCATCGCGAACCTGCTCGTTTTCGTCCTCCTGCCACGCATAGGTATGCCTTCGCCGGTTGTGATGTTGGCATTTGTGGCATTGGTAGGTCAGGCAGGGCTCATCCTGTTCTCGACCGTGACCCTGAACGAGGAGTTCAAGCAGCGTGCGCTGCTCCAGCGCGGAATCACCTCCGAATGCGTGGTGAGCAACGAGCCGTTCTGGAAAAACAAGGCCTGGAGGCATGAGCTTCGCTGCACTGACGGAAGCGTTCTTGATTACAGAACCAAAGACGCCGCTCCTTTCCCACGAGGTCAGCATCTGCAGATGCGCTACGACCCAGAGGAACTCATCGAGCCGACGCTGATGGAAGAGTTCGAAGCCGTAAAGACGAGAGGACTTGCAGAAGTCCTTCTGATAATCAGTGGCGCGACCATCGTGCTGACAGGGCTGATCTGGATACTCGGCTGGATGCTCGCCGAGGCCCGGCTAGAACCACGGGTATGGGTGGAGCGCTTGAGAAAGAAGTTCCCCGTGTGGGAGATCAGTCATGAGAACGGACAGTGGAGCGCCACGATCCCCACCGGCAGCTCCATCACGGCGACAAGCCTCCAGGACCTCGAACGGCGCCTCACCGAGCGCTCACACCCCTACCGACGCTGAGGCGATTTGCGCAGGATGACCATCACGCACCACGGTCACTTCCTAGGGCCGGCCTCGAATACGACCCATTCGTAGGTTCCGTCAGCCGACTTGAGAAGGATCTCGCCGCCGCCCGCGTGGTGGGCTTGCAGAAACAGCCACACCCGAATGGCCACGTCGATTACCTCGGATCGGTTCAGGCGCAGCCGGGATGCCTCCCGCTCCAGTCCGCGCACCGCATCAGCGCTCAGGGACACGGTCGCCGCCGCTCTCCCCGCTTTCACAACTCCACATCCACTCGCTTGCGCCCGTCCACCTTGTGCAGCGCCGCCCGCAACTCTTCAGGCGTGTCGGCCTCGCAGCACGACGCGTCGTGTCGCACCTGCTCTCCACTTCCAGGACCCCGTGTCGCCCACCAACGCCCGCTATCGCTCGCCCGGATGATGGACCAGCCTGGAAACTCCGCCCGAAGCGCCGCCTTGGCCTCCGCTACATTCATCGTCAGCCGGACTCCTATCCGGTCAGGCCCCGAAGCCACCTGGTGTTACCGCATCAGGCCGGGGCCGCTTGCCGTCTACGGGCGGGACGCGCACCGTTCCGGTTGGGAAACCGTTGCTGCGGGCACCGGTGCGCATCCCGCTATTTCCAATGAATCCATGTCGCGTGGCGCAAAGGCAGGGGAGAATGGCGGAGAAGCCCCGGAGATCATTTCTTCTCCGGGTTCTCCGGGCGATCGCGAGGTGGCAGCTCAATGACGAACGAGTCGCGCCCGGAATGGGCCGTTCGCATCCAGATTGAACGTGAAGTCCGGAAATGGTCAAAGTACGAGATGGCCCGGCAGCTCATGAAGGCTGCTGACCTGCAACAAGGCGAGGTGGACAATCTCGCCCGCCAGATCCGCGATCATGAGAAGGGCCGCCACTTCCCCCGCGAGTGGGCCCCGGCCTACGCTGCCGCATTCACCCTCACCGAAGCCGAGATCTTCGGCGAACCCGAGCAGCAATCCGGTTCCGTTGATCAGCGGATTTCCGATCGATCTTCCCAAGCTGTCCTGAGAGACCCGTCAGCCGTTAACGTGGATGGAGCGGGCACACTCGACGATTGGGACGACATGGAGCGTCGGCGAATGCTGCTGACTGCACTCGGCCTCGGCACGCTGGCTGCAACCGGGGAGCCGATCCGCCAGTTGCTCGCCCAAACCCTTCAGAGCGAGCAGCGCACCATCGAGGACTGGCACCTGACGTATGCCGATCACTGGCACAGCCTCGGTAGGCATTCACCCGTTCAGGTTCGCGACAATCTGATCATTGACCTGGTCGCGCTACAGCATCAGGTGCAGACCGCTGACGCTCGCGACCTCCCCGAACTGGACCGCATTGTGGCAGCACTTTCTGCGGTGCACGCAAACGTTCTCACTCGTCTCGGCGAGGATGGAGCGGCTGTCCGCTGGTGGCGGACCGCCAAAGCCGCTGCCGACCGGTCAGGAGATCTGGACCTCCGTCTAATGGTTCGCGCCGACGAAGCGGGTTGTGGCCTCTACGGTCAGCGCGACCTGACGACGGTCATACGTCTCATCGACTCTGCCCAGAACATTGCGGGCGACACTCCCCGTAGCGGCCTGGTGATGTCGGTCTGCCATCGAGCGAAGGCGCTAGCTCTCATGGGGAACGCCCGGGAAGCTCACCACACCCTCACGGAGCTCTTGGACCTCGCCTCCGCGCAGTCCCCCACAGCCCAGTTCGGCTTCAGACACTCGATCGTCGTAAGTTCGATTCACTTCGCCAGGAGTTGGGTGTACGCCCACACGGGCGATGAGCCGGCCGCAGACGACGCCCGCAGCCATGTCCTGAGCACACCGGGGCTTGACTATCAGTACGCGACCAACGTCCGTCTCCACGAAGCACAATGCGCCGTCGAGAACGGTGGCATCGACGCCGGCATGCAGCGAGCCTCTGACATCCTCGCCGACCTGACCCCAATCCAGCAGAGTCACGTGATCACCGAGACCGGAAAAGCCGTACTCCGCACCGTGCCGCTCGACCAACAGGATCGCCCCGCCGTGCGGCAGTTCCGCGAAGTACTCGCGAGCACCGCCCCCAAGCTCGCGCTCACTCCTGGCATCTCATCGGCCGTGTGACCCTCGGCCGCATCCGCCGCTCCGTGAGTGATCGCACGACTTGGCGATCAGACCGCCGTGTGCCCGCCAAGCACCCACCCGGTAGCGCCTTTCCCGCCGCTCGCCTTTCGGTGACGGTCGCGGCTTCAGAGCCGCGAAAGTAGATGGCCCCGCCACCGTCAGGGCCGGTCCCGTTTGTGGTGCCTGAACTCTTCCTCATCGGTGGGAGGCCCATCCTGTTTTCGGCCATGCATCATCGAAGAGCGACCCGTCCAGCTCCGGGAGGTGATCGATATGTCCCGCCGCACCAGTCGGCTCGATGGCGAACTCTCGCCTCTGCGGCAGGCGCGGTTGGCTCGGAACTGGACGTTGGAGGAATTGGTCGAGGAGATCGATTTGCGCTCGCCCGGTGGTCACTCTGGGGTGACACCGAGCATGGTGAGCGGCTGGGAGCTGGGTCGGCACACCACGAGCATCGGGCACCGCAGGACGCTGTGCGAGATCTACGAGCAGCCGCCCGACGTGCTGTTCGCCCACCAGGACCATGCCCTGCCCGTGCGGGCGGCCCCAACGATCTTGGCGGGCTTCCTGAGCTGCAGCGTGCGTTGCTGGCGACCGTCCGTGGTGCCCGGGAATGCTTGATCGTCGTGGGATCCCGATCCCGGGACGCCGAGTACCTTGCGGCGATCGAGGCCGTACTGGTGCAGCAGCCCTCCTTGGTCCACTACCGGGTGTTGTTCGGTCCGCCGCACCACCAAGTCCTGAAGGACCATCTGATCAGGCTCTTGCAGGTGCGCGATCCGCACGACCGAAGCCAGGGCATGAAGACTCTTCACCTCGGCCTGATCGATGGCATGACGTCGCCTGAGCGGTTCTTCTGCGCGAGCGAGAAGGCCGCGGTTGTGCCGATACCGTCGCTGACCTCTCACGAGGCGTTCGACTCTGGCGTCATGCTGGGCGTGATGGAAGCCGCACGTCTGCTCGACCACGGTCGACAGGCATATGCGGCGGCTCGCAGGATCGAGACGATCCCGGAAGTCGACGTTCTGGAAGTCGTACGGAATCGAGGCGTGCATACATGACCGACGATCGCGAGTTCAGCGACCTGCTCAAGCTCGCCGATAAAGATCACGCCAGCGTGACGGAACTGACCCGCGATTTGGTGCGCATCCCTAGCCGCGGCGGCATCGACTTCTATGAACCGGTCCTCGATCGGATGGAGGCCTGGCTCGCCGAAAACGGTCTGCCATGCCGTCGGCTGACCGGGCCGGGTGACATGACAGTCGCCTTGGTGAGCGAAGTGGACGGCGCCAGCCCTGGCCCGCGATACGTGTTGGACGCGTGCCTGGACACGGCTTCTTTTGGAGACGAGAACGGTTGGACTCACCCACCGACATCCGGCGAGATTGTCGATGGATGGATGTACGGCCGGGGCAGCGCCGATTCCAAGGTCGGTGCGGCGATCTTCGCTCACCTTATGGTGCGGCTTCAGTCGATCACGCATGGCAGTGTCGTCTTGTTGTACGACCTTGATGAGCACACGGGTGGGTTCGGCGGCGCCAAGGTCTACTTCGAGGGACCGGACGCGCCTGATCGGGTCGATGGTGTCATGATCGGCTATCCCGGGATCGAGCACGTGGTGGTCGGCGGACGGGGAGTTCTGAGGGCACGGGTTCACGTTCACGGCGTGGCGGGACATTCGGGAGGCAGCAAGAGCACTCCGAACGCGATCGCCAAGGCCGCCACCTTGGTTCATGAGCTGCATTCTGTTCAGTTGCCGAGCGCGGTCGAGTCTGGTTTTCCGTTGCCGGGGAAGCTGACGGTCACCGCCATCAGCGCTGGCGAGGGCTACTCCGTCGTTCCGGATCTGTGCACGTTCAACGTCGACATTCGCCTGACCCCGGCATTCGACGACACCTCGGCAGCCGAGCTGCTGCGATCCGTCGCAGGTGACGTGGACGGACGGTGGCCTGGGACCCGCCCCACCGAGGTAGAGATCTCCACCCGATGGCCTCCGTACGCGCTCGCGGTTGATTCACCGCTGCGCACCGCGCTCTTGGGCGCCGCCGCGGAGGCGGGATTGAGCACCTCCGCGAAGATCGCTGGTCCGTCCAACATCGGAAACTACCTCGCCGGGCTGGGCATCCCGGCCACCGCCGGATTCGGGGTCGACTACGTCGGCCTGCACGGCACCGACGAACGCATCCGGCTGGAGACCGTGCCGCGGATCCAAGCGGCCTATCACCAAGCTTTGCTCACGCTGTTGCGGCCAGCTTGACCTGCCCCGATGCACCTAGCGTCGACAACAGGTCGACAATCGGGCAGCAGCGAGCAGCCATCCGGTGACCTGGTCGCCGCGAAACCGCCGGGCGACGCTTCAAGGGACGAATCGCATCACGCCCAGGAGGACCTAGTGATCGTCCCTCTCGCGGTCGACACCGCGATCCTGACGGATTTCCAGCCGCCTGCAGTTCCCCCCGTAACAGCGATTGATGCGCTGTTCGCAGGGCAAGCGCGCTACAGCGTCCTGACCGCCGCGCAGGCACACGAGACCAAGAAGAGCTCTGGCTCGTCCGACGGCGCCCACACTTACGACACGCTCAAGACCTGAGCTCCGGCCACAGCGGTGGATGCCTGGCCAGTGCAGCAGCGCTGACCAGGCATCCCGTTCTTAACGAGGAGAAGCCGTGCTTGCCTTGCGCCTCACGTCGTACGCCTCGACTCAGTGGTCATGGACCGGGCCGGCTTACGTCACCTGCGACCGCACCAGTGAGATCAACCCGATCCGGCACCCGATGGTCGAACAACTCGCCGCGACTGACGGGTCGCGCAGCACGCTCATCGTTCGCGAGCGCATCTCAGGCCGGGCAACTTGCGCACCTGAGCCGCGCACCGTCACCCCAACGGACTACGACCAAATCATCGTGGCGGCCAGCCAATGGCCGGCCGACCACGTGCTGGTTGAGACTGCGCCTGGGCTTCCGATCCGGGTCACGGCCGGTGCCGCCCGCACCACACCGCTCTATCTGGCTCACGGGCAGGGCGTCCTGCGGGCGAGCAGATAGAGCCGGTTCTTTTTCCATTGAGCCTCACGGACCAGGGTGAAACCCTGGCTCCGGTTGTAGGCCACCAGCCCTGGCCACAAACAGTCCCGCCGGACCCACGGAATGCCTTGGTCCATGGCTCGATCCACGGCCCACCACGCCATGAGGGTTCCTGGTTTCAAGTGCCGATGCGCAGGGTCAGTCACCGTCGTCGTGAGGTAGAAGGCGTCCTCGGAACGCTCTTTCTCCGTCCAACCCCATGGCGGAGCCTGACGTTGAACCGTCATGCGCCCTACAACTTCCGAGCCATCCAGATCCAGGATCCAAACATCTTGGCCCAGGTTGTCGCACTGAGACACCAGGTCATCGACGCTCGCGCGCCAGCTTGGAATCCCCCGCTCTTCCATCCACGCACAACGCGCCAGGAGCAACTTCTCGACAGCGGCTCGATCGGCGGAGGTCGCTGGTCGCATCGCGAACATGTGCACATTCTCCGCCACCGATCACATCCGCCGCTGGCAGAACGCACCCGGGAGGAACTTGACGCGGCTCTCCGCTCCAACGTCCGGCCGCCTGCCGCCGATCTGGACGAGCCCCCGCGATGAGGGCGAGCACGACGCAGTCAAACGGCGGCTGGCTTCACCGCTGGTCATGCCCAGGTCAGGGCCAATCTCGTTCAGGGCGGTCTCGATAGAAAGCATCAAGGCCCCTGATGGTGGTCGTGATCTTTCCAGGCCGTTCCATCAGGAGCCTCGCTGCCAACGATCCGGCCGCGCGATATGCGGTCGGCGGGATCGGGATGGGATTCAGTAGGTGATGCACGCCTTGGGTGCGCGGTGCTTGTCCGTGGTCGGCCAGAATTCAAAGGCGACCGACGGCATCGGGGCCACCGAGCACCACTTCTGCTTTCCCTTGCGGTTGGGCTTGTAGAGAACTACATCGCACCAGGTCCTACCGGTACACATTTTTTGCTTCATGCCGAGGGCCCCGCCATTCTTTGTGCCACTGACGTATACCGTCATCGTGGTCTTCTTGGTGCATTCGACGTAGGCGCGAGGCTTGATCTTCGATCCCGAATTTACGCTGGTGTAGGTTCGGCACTTCACTTTGCGCATTGGTCGATCTTGTTGCGCCGGAACCATTTGCTCCATGCGTGGGAGCCGGCCTGGATGGCCGCCTGGTCGGCGGGGAGGGACGCGCTGACTGGGGCGGATCTTGCCGGGGTGTCGGCCGATGCGCTGGGTATGGGGCCGGCGTGGGGTCATCGGTCGAGACCGGCCGCGTGGCACATGGCCTTGCGGGCGCGGGTGGCGGCCGAGGGGTCTTGGAGTAGTTGGATCTCCTGGTTGGCGGCCATGGAGAGTCCGATCAGTGTGGTGGCGACCTCTTCGGGCGGCCGGTGCGGCCCGGGCATTTCGGCTTGGGCGGCGGCGACCTCGGTGGTCAGCACTGTGCGCCAGGAGATCACGATGCTTCGCAGCCGGTCACGCAGTGGGCCAGGGCGCCCGTCGAGTTCGGATGACGCCGCGGTGACGAAGCAGCCACCGGGGAACGGGCAGTCGGCCAGGTAGTCCACCCACGACGTGATGAGCTGTTCGAGACGGCGGCGGCCGGGCGGCACGTCCGCCGACGGCTCCAGGACCGCTGCACGGAAGACCGTGCCGGCCTGTTCGAGTGCGGCTTGGAGCAGTCGTTCGCGGGAGCCGAAGGGGCCGATCAGCCCGGCCTTGCTCATGCCGAGATGGTGCGCGAGAGACCCGACCGTCAAGCCTTCCAGGCCCAACCGAGAGGCCTCGTCGACCGCCGTTCGCACGATCCGCGCACGGGTCCGCTCCGCTTCGAGCGCCGAGTGACGAGGCGACATGCGACCAAGCATAGCGAACGAACGTACGCTATGGTTTGGCGAACGATCGTGTGCTATTTGCCTTCGAGGGGAACCCGTGAACGTGACCGACCTCCTGCGCTTGGACGCGACCGCACTCGCCTTGATCGGCCATGACGTGGCCCTGATCACCGACTCCACGCTGACGAGGCCGACGCCGTGCGAGGGCTGGACGGTTGCGGATCTGCTCCGCCACATGAACGAACGCCATGACGCTGTGGCCCGGACCGTGCTCGGCCCCCTTGACGGGGAAAGCCACGACCCGCGCGATGATTTCGCCCGCATCGCAGCGCGCTGGACGGCCGCCCTCCAAACCACCGGCCCAACCCTGGATCTTCCCAGTCGGGGACCGGTATCGACCGAATGGGTGCTCGGTGTCCACACGGTCGACATGCTCGTACACCGCTGGGACCTGGCCAGCGCTCTGCAGACCCCGCTGACCGTACCGGCCGCGTTGGCACAGGCCGCGTTGCCGCTCGCCCGCGCCAATACCGCCCCCGGCAGCCCACTGAACCAGCCCGGCGGCGCCTACCGTCCGTCCTTCGCTGAGGATCCGGCCAACTCGGTGATGGACACCATCGTCGCGCTCCTTGGCCGCAACCCCCGATGGACACCACAAGACCACCAACGATAAGTGTCTGCACCATCACTGCCCAGATGGGCCGATTCAGTGCCGCAGCTGGCAGCAGGGACATACTGGGATACATGGTCCAGCGCCAACTGGGATGCGACGACATCCCCCGCTCTACCTCGGCCCGGGCCGCCACCGGAGGTCTGAACGTGGCTCTGACGTTCATCGCCGCGTTCGCGTTCATCTGCGGCGTCGTGGGGACGATCAATCTGCGCTGGCCGGTTCTGGTGGGCTGGCCGATGTTCGGCCTGACGTTGACGTACGCGGTGTTTCGGTGGCGTGAGTGGATGCGACAGTACGTATGGCTGGACGGCAGTTTGTTGTCGCTCACCCGAGGGCGTAAAGAAGTGCGTTGTGATCTGTCGTCGGTGCGGGTGGCCAAGGTCGAGGCGAATCTGGCGTCGCGGGGCGAGCCGAGCCTTCCGGTCCTGAAGGTTCAGGACGCCGAATCGGGTGACACGCTGCGGTACGTACTGAGGACGGACGCACACCAGCCGCTGTCCGCCGGTGATATCCACGCCCTCGCCGACGCCTTCGAAACCGCACCACAACCCTCCCCCGCAGCACTCGCAACGGCGTCAAGGCTGCGAGAGATCGCCCAGCACGGCCTCGAACCTTCGCCGACTCTGACACCGGTTGACTGGAGCCACCGCGTTAGCCGTCGCTCCCAGGACCCGTAGCACCCGCAGGTGGCGGCCCAGCACCGCCCCACTTGGCGATATTGAGGGCCTTGATCACGGGTGAGTTTTGGCTCTGATTCGAACTGTGTGGAGCGATCGCGTTGTGTGACTAGGCCGGGTGGAGTATCCGGATCCGGAGAAGGTCGAAGTTCGCGCGGCCGTACATCTGCCGCTTGAGTGCCTTGATTCTGGTGACGTTGCCTTCGACGGGGCCTGAGCTGTGGGGAAGGGTGAGTCCGGCGCGGACGGCGTCGTAGTCCTGTTCGAGGCCGTTGGCGAAGGTGTGCAGTGCGGGGAGGTCGTCGGCGCGGACGGCGGCGATCCAGGCGTCGAGGCGGTCGCCGTGGCGGCCGGTCATCATCTCGGCGAAGGAGGTGACGTGCCCGGCGAGTGCGTTCAGGTGCGGGCAAGCCGCCAGGACGTTGTTGAGTTTGAGCTGCTCGTCGGGGTCGAGGTTGTCGGGACGGCGGCGGATCCAGCTGGTGATGTGACGGACCTTGGGCGGGGCCGGGACGGCGGGCGGTGCGGCCTTGAGCTTGCGGAAGGGCGCGAGATAGTCGCACACGGTGTTGTAGCTGCCGTGGTAGCCGAGCGCGTTGATCTCCCGGTGCAGTTGCGTGACGTTGGTGCATCCGGAGTTCCAGCGCTCGTGCAGATGAGGCTTGAACTCATCCAGCTTGCTGGGCCGTCCGGCGAGTGAGGTGGCTATCAGGTCGTCGACGGATTGGGCCCGGTAGAACTTGCGGACGGTCTCCTTGGCCAGGCCGAGTTCTCGTTTGATCGTCTTGATGCCCTTGCCTTGGGCCTTCAGCGCTTGGACGTGCTCGTAGCGTTGGCGGGTGCGGACCACGAACCGGTTGTTGTCGGCGCGCTGCTGCGCCAGCTGTGCGGCGGCCTGCTGCGGGTCTGTGTGAGCAGGATCGGGGGCGGCGGCGGTGCTCGGCGGCGCGGTGTTGGTGAGGCATCGGTGGTGCGCGGCGATGGTCTTCTCTACGTATCCGCCCAGGTTGTCCCATAGATGCCAGCGATCGGCGACCTGGATCGCCTCCGGGGCCCCGTCGTTTGCGCCTTGGGCGTAGGCGCCGGCTCGGTCCCGGCAGATCACCTGGACCCCGGGGTGTTCTCGCAGCCAGTCGGCGAGGGTGTCGGCTTCACGGTCTTGAAGGACGTCGATCACTCGATGGCCGCGGCGCTGGTCGTCGAGGTCGACCAGCACGGTTGCGTAGGAGTGCCCGCGGCGCTTGGCGAAATCGTCGACGCCAAGTACGACGACCTGGCCGATCTCCGGGTCGGGCAGTGCGCGCAGCAGCCGGATCAGCGTGGTCGGCGACGCCGTGGCGATCATGCCGAGCGCGGCGGCAAGCCGGGAACCGGGCCGTCCGCCCAACGCCAGGGCGACCAGGTCCAGCAGACGGCGCAGCACAGGCGTCCGGCGCTGCAGCCGGGGCGCGAGCGCCGGCGCCTGTTCGGCGAAGGTCTGCAGCGCACAGGCCGGGTTGCCGCACACGAACCGGCACACCTCCAACTCGATCACCACCGCACGGCCACCGGCTGTCAGATCATGAAGACGACGTCGATAACGGCCGTGCACTCGAGCCGAGACCATCCCGCAGCCGCGGCAGGCCGCCTGGGCCCCGCAGGTCCGAGCCGTGATCAGCACGTGGTCTCCTCGATCGGTGATCTGCTTGACCACCACGTCGTTCAGGGATGGAAAGAACAGATGAAGGCAGCAGGCTTCCGTGCCTGCACGGCAGTACGCCACACTTGACCTCGCGGCCGCTCGTTGATGATCAGATTCTTGGCGAACCAGATCATTACCAAGCGGCCGCTCCCATGAGCGCGACGTTACCGAAGCGGGATCACCGCTCGGCAAGCAAGACCGTCACCCATCGTCATCGCTCCACACAGTTCGAATCAGAGCCTGAGTTTTGGCCCCAGCTTGATCGGCTGGCGAGGTCTGGATCTTCTCCCCGTCCGAGGCTCGTGGATGGCTTATGCGGGGTAGATGTGCCGATGTGGTGAGTGAGGGTCTGTTCGCCGGGACGGCGGCGTTCTATGCACGGTTCCGGCCGGGCTATCCCAGAGTGTTCTTCGACGATGTTGTCTGGCGCTTCCAGCTCGACGGATCGGGGCGTCTTCTGGATCTGGGGTGCGGCACCGGTCAGCTGAGCGTCCCGTTCGCGGAGCACGTTGCCGAGGTGGTCGCGATGGACCCCGAACCAGAGATGCTTGCTGAGGCTGCCCGCCAGGCGTCCGCGGCCGGGGTCAGCAACGTGGCATGGGTGCCTGGCAGTTCGGTGGACCTGCCGGGTTCGCTGGGACGGTTCCGGCTGGTGACAATGGGACGGTCGTTCCACTGGATGGACCGCCGACAGGTCCTGGCGGTGCTGGCCGACATGGTCGAGGAGGAAGGTGGGCTGGTGATCGCTAACGATAGTTGCCTGGCCCGGCCCGTCACCGGATGGCAGCAGGCCATCGAGGTGGTGCAGCGCCGCTTCTTGGGGCAGGTCACTCAGGGTGTGAGGGGGGCGAGCACCGAATCGCATGAGGAGGTGTTGGCGCGCTCACCGTTCCGGCATGTCGCCCGGGTTGTGCATGAGTTCGAGCGATCGTGGACGCCAGAGCGGATCATTGGCTACTTGTATTCCACCTCGTTGCCGCTTCGGCAGTTGCTCGGCGATCGTCGGTCTGCCTTCGAGCGGGAAGTCACCGACGCGCTGCTGGCGGCCGACCCGGTGGGACGACTGCTTGAACCGGTCAAGCTAGAGGTCTTGATGGCCCGCAAGAACCCAGCGGAGCAAGGGCCGGGTGGCCGCTCCTAGGCGGGAGTGCCTTGCAGGGCGCGGGTGTGGGCGAGCCGGCCATGGGCGCCGGGCCGGGCTCGCGATACGGGCGCTGAGGCGCCCGTGGCCGTCCGAGCTGGGCGGCCCGGCCGTGATCAACACGGCGGTCGCGTGGACGTCGGTGAAGTAGAGGGCTGCGTACATCGTCGCGTTCGACAGCGTGCGGATGTACTGATCGGGAGGTAGCCAGCTCACCTGAGTGCTCCGGTGTCGGTGGACCTGACTTCTCATACTCTCCGATGGAGACGTCAGGTGAGCTGGCCGGGGGCGTTAGGCGATGGCGGGCTTGAGGACCTCTTCGCACCACTGGCGGAAGGTGGTCGGGGTGGTGGATTCGAGGGTACGGGGCGCGGCGCCGAAAAGGCCCTGGCCGATCTCGGTGGTCATGTCGGCGAGGCCCTGGGCCCATGCCTGGCTCAGTCCGTGCTCGATCAGGGTGGCCTTGTAGGTCTCGACGGGGATCTGCTGGAAACGGATGGGGCGTTCCAGGACGTCCGACATGATCTGGGCCATGTCGTTGTAGGAGAGGTCTTCTGGTCCGAGGATCGGGACGCCTTCCTGGCCGCTCCACGAATCGTCCAGAAGGAGCTCGGCGGCGACCGCCGCGATGTCGCGGGTGGCGCAGGTGGGGAGCTTGTGGTCGCCGGATACCGCAGCGAAGACCGTGCCCTGGTTTTTGATCGGCTCGATCTGCTGGAGCATGTTCTCCATGAAGCCCGGCATCTCCAAGGACCGGTAGCTCACGCCGGTCTTCTCGATCTGCTCGTCCATGGCGAGCGACACCGAAACGTGCCCGGCGTTCTTGGCCACGCCGCGTCCCAGCGCCGAGACGGCGACCACTCGTTGAACGCCGCGGGTCGCGATGGCCTCGCAGAACGGGTTGGTGAAGGCCAGGAAGTGGTCCTCGACGCTGGGTGCGCTGGGGACGGGCGGGACGAGCCAGAACACCTGGTCGGCGCCTGCGAGTGCCCGGGAGAGTACGCCAAGGTCGGAGTGCGATCCCTGGATGATCTGGACACGTTCGCGCACGCGGGACGACAGGCGGGAGGGGTCGCGGGCTATGACGCGGATGCCGTCGGCGTCGTTGTTGACGAGGCGTTCGAGGAGCTGGCGGCCGATCTGGCCGGTGGGTGCGGTGATGACGATCATGGAGCCTCCAGGCAAGGGATAGGCGGTTTCCGAGTCAACCCAGAGCCAGGGCGAAGCTGAAGGACCGATCTGATCTCCATTGATACCGTGGGGATATGAATGACCTGGAGGCCAGGCAGCTCCGGTATTTCGTCACGGTCGCGGAAGAGCTGAATTTCGGGCGGGCGGCCGAACGGCTGGGGATGACGCAGCCTCCGCTGTCGAGGGCGATCCGGGGACTGGAGCGCCAGCTGGGCGTACATCTGCTGGAGCGCACCACGCGTCAGGTCACGCTCACCCCGGCCGGGGAGGTCTTCCTGCGGGACGCCCGGACCGCGCTCGAAGCGATCGCCGCGGCCGGACGGCGGGCCCGGCACGCGGCCCGGCCCGCTCCGCGGCTGCGCCTGGCGATGAAGGCCGACACCGACGCCGGGCTGCTGCCTCGGATTCTGTCCGCCTATCAGGACGAGGACGCGGCGCTCGCGGTGGAGTTGGTGCTCGGCGGACGGGGCGAGCAGGCGCAGGCGTTGCGCGAGGGACGAGCTGACGTCGGGTTGCTCGTCAGTCCCTTCGACGATCGGGATCTGGACTTCGAGCCGCTCCTGACCGAGCCCCGCGTCGTCGCCCTGGCCTCGACCGACCCGCTCGCCGACCGGCCATCCCTGCGGCTGGCCGACCTGGTCGGCCGGATCCTCCCCGACGGGACGCCCGCCGATCAGGACGGGCCGCCTCCTCTTAACGGTGGTCGAGGACCGTCGACGGCACAGCCGGGGCTTGTAGCGGGGACTCAGCAGAAGGCCACGGACCTCACGCAGATCCTCAGCCTGGTCGAGCTGGGCGGCATTGTCTGCTTCCCCACGGTCTCGGTGGCGCGGCGCTACCAGCGGCCCGAGATCGCGTACCGGCCCCTCAGCGACCTCGAGCCGGCCACGCTGACCGTCGCCTGGCCGCAGAATGCCCGCTCGGCAGCCGTCGCCGCGTTCGTACGCGTGGCCGTATCGATCGCCGCAGCCACTCAGGACCATGAGGAAGCCCCACTGAGCGCGGCGACATGATCGCCCAGCTGGGGCGCCTGGTCATCTCCCTCGGCAAGAGGAAGGGCCGGCGCCCGTTATCCCAACACCCTTCCGGCCTGATCTTGTGCTGATTACTGTGTGGGTGGCCCACGGAGCCCGTTAGGAGGCCATGAGCTGCGCGCGATAGGTGAAGATCACTCCGTGAAGTTGCACCACCGGGTGAACGCACGCCAGGTCAGCGACACGATCGTGGTCAATTACAGTGTGACTCCGATAGAAATCCGGCGGCCCGACCTGGGGAGTAGCGTTATCGATGTGCGCTGCGGCGCATGTGACGGTGTGATTCAGCTACGAGTCCACTCCATCCAGCGCACCAAGAGGGCACGGCGTCGCTGGTTGGGCATGGTTGTACTGGCACTGTTGGTCGTTGCGGCGGGCACGTACCTCCATTTCGAGTCGGCCAATTATGGGTATTCGTTGACCTTGGCTTTCGCGGCCGTGATGGCATACATCCTTGGTCTGGCCGCCACCGTTTTCTGGAGTCTTCGTTGGTTCCAGGAAGATGGTGTCCGCATCGTTTCAAAGGCGGTACCGGGCGCTTCACACGAGTTGATCCCATTGGTTCGCTAGACGGGTCGCCGTTCTTTCGCGCGTCGCAGCGCGCGATCAGTCTCCATCCCGGTGATCCCGACCTTTCGCGGGTGCCGGGCCTGCCGCCAGGTGCTGGTCGATGTGCTCGGCCAGGTAGGGGCAGGTGTCGGCCGGATGGTCGCTGGGGCATTCGAGCATGTGCGACAGGTAGGCGCGGGCCGCGGTCAGCCTGGCGAGCTGGTCGTCGCAGGCTGCGACGCGTTGCCGTACGGCGGCGCGCCAGTCGCCGTCTCGGGTGCTGCCGGCCAGCAGTGCGCCGATTTCCTCCAGGCTCATCATGGCGGTGCTCTGGCACAGCTGGATGAGTGCGACCCGCCGCAGTTCGGCCTGTCCGTACCGGCGTCGTCCCGACTGCCGGGAGGCGGGCGTGAGCAGCCCGCGCTTCTCCCACCAGCGCAGGGTCGAGATGGCGACGCCGAAGCGGCGGGCCGCCTCACCGATGGAGATCGAGTACGTCCTGTCCGCCGCGCGGTCCGCCGCACCGTCAGCCGTGCCGTCAGCCGTGCCGTCCATCGCACGGTCTGCAGAGCCGCTTGACATGAAGCTGACTTTAGGTCGCAGGGTGGCATCCGTGCAAATGAAACTCGTTTCCAACGGATGCGTGGCAGCGGAAGGCGTCCTGCCGGTGCGGGCCGGTAGCGGGGAGGCGATGTCGCATCGGCGGCGGTTCGCAGTGATTGCGGCGCTGTATCTGGTGGCCGACATCGGTTATTCGTTCCTGTTCGGCGCGTTGAACACGATCTTGCTGCGGGGTGGGGTGCGGCTGGAGCAGCTGGCGTTGGTCAACCTGCTGGGGCTGCTGTACGTGGGGCGGTTTCTGGTGGGGCCGGTCGTGGACCGGTTCGGTTTCACGCGGCTCGGCCACTACCGCGGCTGGCTGATGCTCACCCAGCTCGTGCTCGTGCTGGCGTGGGCGGTGCTGGTGCCGCTCGATCCGGTGGGGGACCTGCCCGTGGTGCTGGCGGTCATGGCCGTGGTGCTGGCGGTGTCGGCGTTCCATGACACTGCGATGAACGGGCTGGCCGTGCGGCTGCTGGCGCCCGGGGACCGGGGTGTGGGTAACGGCATCCAGGCCGGGATGGCCAGCGCGTCGATCGTGCTCGGCTCCGGTGGCGCGCTGCTGCTGTACGCGCACGCGGGCTGGGGCGTGACCGTCAGCGTGCTGGCGGTGCTGTTCCTGCTGCCATTCGTGGTGTTGATTTTCGTGCCGGAACCGGCCGTCGAACGCCTGGCGCGCCGCGGAGTGCCGTTCGGCGAATTGGTGACGCTGTTCCGTCGGCGGCGGGTGCTCACGTGGACGCTGTTGGTCGTTCCGGGGTTCGCGCTTGGAGGGTATGTGGCCACCGCGGTGCAGTCGCCGATGATGCTGGCCGCGCATTGGTCCCTGGACCGGATCGCGCTGGTGCAGGGCACGCTTTCGGGGGTGGTGGGCCTCCTGGCCGGGCTGGGCGCGGGCGCGCTGGTGAAGCGGTACGGGCGGCTCCGGTCCGCGGTCGTCGTCGGCGGGTTCTGGGTGGTCGCGCTGGCGCTGCTGCTGCCGTTGTCGCTGGGCGGGTCCATGGTGGTGGTCGACGCGACGGCGGTGCTGGCGGTGTCGGCGGGCTACTCCGGGATGGCGGTGTGCGTCTACACCGTGTCGATGGACCTGGCCCGTCCCGCCTCGGCCGCCACCGACTTCACCCTGCAGATCTCGGTGCTCGGCGTCCTGCGGCTCGCGATGAGCTCGGCCGGGCTGGCCCTGGCCGGAACCGTCGGCTTTCCCCCGTTGATCGGCGCGTCGGTGCTGCTGGCCGTACTGGGCACCTGCGTCATGGCCCGCTGGCTGCGCGGCCACTCGTTTGACACCCCCAAGGAGCTTTCATGACCAGAACGGAGCCGGGCGTGCTGAGGTTCGCCGTCCGCTCGGTGCGTGCCCGGTTGGCAGCGGCGGTGGCGGTGGGGGTCGGCGTGGTGCTGACCCGCCTCGTCCAGGCGTTCGCGCTGGCGGTGCTGATCGCGGCCCCGTTGACGGGTCGTTCCTGGCAGGCGGCGCTGTGGGGGCTGTGGCTGGCCCTGGGCGCGGTCCTAGTACGCACGGTCCTGCTGTGGGTGGGTGAGTCGGTCGCGGAGGCGGCGGGGCATAGGGTGACGGCCGGTGTGCGGCGCCTGCTGCTGGAGCACCTGCTGTCGTTGGGACCGGCCTACCTGGCCACGCGGCCCAGCGGGACGGTCGCGACGACCTTGGTGGAGGGCGCGCAGGCCCTGGAAACGGCGGTGGCGCGCGGCATCCCGAGCCGACTGCTGTCGTGGATCGGACCGTCGCTGGCGGCGCTGTCGATCGGGATCATCGACCCGCTCAGCGGCCTGTGGATCGCGGCCGCGCTGGTGATCGCGCAGACCGTCCGCCCGCTGTGGAACCGGATCGGCAGCAGGCAGCACGACCAGGTCTTCGTCGACCTCGCGGCGATGGACGGCGGATTCGTCGAGGCCGTCCAGGGAATGCCCACCGCCAAGGCGTTCGGGGCGACCGGCCGCGTGCGGGAGCGGCTCGCGGCCCAGGCCGAACGAGTCCGGGTTGCGAGCATGCGGATCCTGAACGCGCTGTTCACCCAAATGCTGGTCACCCGGTGGACCCTGGCAGGGGCCGGTGCCGCCGTCGTGGTGAGGGCCGGGCTGCTGGCCGCCGACGGCCGGGTCTCCGCGGCGTCCGCCCTGACCGCCGTGCTGATCGTGCTGATCGCGTTCACCCCGATCGACGAGGCGGGCAAGTACATGCATGCGACCCTGGGCGCCCCGATTGCGGCGGCCAAACTGGACGCCTTCCTGGCGGAGCGTCCCCCGATCGCGCGGTTGCGGGCCACGGCCACTCCGATGGCGGCGCCGACGAGGATCACATTGCGGGACGTGTCGTTCCGCTACCCCGGCCGCGACGAGAACGCCCTGTCCGGCGTGCGCCTCGAACTGCGGCCCGGACGAACGGTCGGGTTGGTCGGCCCGTCCGGCTCGGGCAAGAGCACCCTGGTGGCGCTGCTGCTGCGGCTGCTCGACCCGACCTCCGGCCGGATCGACGTGGACGGCCGCGACCTGCGCGAGCTGCCGCAGGACCAATGGTGGCGGCACATCGCGGTGGTCAGCCAGGATGTCCACCTGTTCCCGGGAACGCTGCGCGAGAACATCGCGTTGGCCCGCCCCACGGCGGCGCTCGAGGAGATCGAGGCCGCCGCGGCCGCCGCCGGTCTGGCGGCCGACATCGCCGCCATGGCGGACGGCCTCGGCGCCACCGTCTCCGAACGCGGGACCAACCTGTCCGGTGGCCAGCGGCAACGTGTCGCGATCGCCAGGGCGCTGCTGGCCGACCCGGCCGTGCTGGTCTTGGACGAGGCGACCGCCGCGCTGGACGGCCGCACCGAGCAGGCCGTGCACGCCGCCATCGCCCGGCTCGCCCGCGACCGGGCCGTGCTGGTCGTGGCGCACCGTATGGCGACCGTCCGCGACGCCGACGAGATCGTCGTTCTCGATCGCGGCACCATCGTCGAACGCGGCAGCCACCAGACCCTGCTGAACCAGGCCGGAACCTATCACCGGCTCGTCAACTCCGGAGCGACGCTGTGACCACGCCGTCCACCCCCGAGACCATCCAGAGGCCGCTGTGGCGGCTGCTGCCCTACATGGCCTCCCGGCCGGTCGTGTTCGGGCTTGTCATCTGCTCGGGCCTGCTCTACTACGCCGCCGTCGTCACCCTGCCCGCCCTGACCGCATACCTGTTCGGCACACTCGCGGCCGAACGCGGTGGAACGGGCGGCGCGCTGACCATCGGCATCGTCAGCGCCGTGGCCGTCGCCGGTCTCGCCCAATGGTGGCAGGCGAGCACCGGCCATGACTGGGCCTACCGGCTGCTCAAGGAACTACGGGTACGCATCGTCGACGGTATCGCCCGCGCCACGCCTGGCCGGCTGCTGGGACGCCGCACCGGCGAGCTCGCCGAGATCGCCAAGAACGACGTTTCGGCCACGGAACTGTTCTTCGCCCACACCGCAGGCGACTACATCGGCGCGACCGTGGTCTCGCTGGGCGCACTGCTGGCCGTCGCCGTACTCGACCCGCTGTGCGCCCTGGTGCTGGGGGCCCAGATGGCACTGGTCGCGGCGGTACCCACAGTGCCGGCCCGCCGCGCCGGCAAGCAAGGTCAGGCGGTGCGCACGGCCAGCGGGGAGGTGGCCGGTGAGACGATGGACGTCATCCAGGGCCTGAGAGAGCTGGCCTTGGCCCGCCGTGGGCGCGACTACGTTGACAGGATGCTAGCCCGGGGCGACGCGCTCGCTGCGGCGCGCCGCCACTACGCGCGCCGCGCCGGGGCCGAACTGGTCACCACGGAACTGCTGCTCGGCCTCGGGCTTCTTGCCTTGGCCACCGTCGCCGCCATCCGAGTCGACACCGGGACGTTGGCCGCACACTACCTGCCGGTTGTGGTCGTGCTCGGTGTCTCGGCACCGGCGCCGATCGCCACCGTCTCGGCCACCGCCCGTACCCTCGGCGACGTGCGCGCCGCAGCGGCCCGCGTGCTGACAATCGTGAACTATCCCGCCCACGTCGACGAGCCTGCCGCGCCACGCCGGATCCACGCCACGGTCCCTGCCGTCGAGTTCGACGGCGTTCGGTTCGGCTACGCAGGCCAGTGCGATGACGTGCTCCGCGACGTGTCCCTGCGGATCGAGCCAGGCGAGACCGTCGCGCTGGTCGGGCCGTCCGGCGCGGGGAAGACGACCTGCGCACATCTGCTGCTGCGCTTCTGGGACACCGCCCAGGGAAGCGTACGGATCGACGGCGTCGACGTGCGCGCTCTGACGGCCGAGGATCTGCGCCGTACCGTCTCCCTCGTCCCGCAGGACGTCTACCTGTTCGACGACACGATCGCCGGCAACATCCGCCTCGGCCGCCCCGAGGCGACCCAGGCCGAAGTCGCAGAGGCGGCACGCCTCGCCGGGGCACATGAGTTCGTCCACGCCCTCCCGGAGGGCTACGGTACGCGCTGCGGCGAGCGCGGCGCGGCGCTCTCCGGCGGGCAGCGCCAGCGCGTCGCCATCGCGCGGGCACTGCTGACGCGCGCGCCCGTTTTGATCCTCGACGAGGCCGTGTCCAGCCTGGACACCGAGAGTGAACGCGCCCTGCACGACAGCCTGGAAGCCACCCGAGGATCCCGCACGACACTGGTAATCGCCCACCGGCTGTCCACCATTCGCCGCGCCGACCGCGTCCTCCTGCTCGACCACGGCACCGTCATCGCCGAGGGAACCCACGACGAACTCACCGCCCGCTCCACCGACTACCAACGCCTGCTGGCCCGCCAACACGACAGCACCGTCCCACCGCCCACGAGGTGATCGCATGATGTAGCCGATCAGTCCTGCTGATCGGCGAGTGAGCCAGGGGCGACGGTCGGCCGCCCGGGGCGTGCAAGTCCGCCGTGCGGGTTCGAGGACCGGTTCCCAACGTCGATCTCCTCATACATGGCGCGGGTGGCCCGAGTCCCGGGTGGGCGACCGTGTCCACCCGGGAACGGACCGTTCGGTCAGGGCGTGCTCAGGAGGTGGCGGTAGGGCGGGAGCAGGCCGGCGTTGCGCACGATCGCCGTGCAGCCGGGGTTGCTGGCGCATGCTTTGCCCGGGTCGGTGGTGGGCAGCAGCGTGTTCCCGGCGAACTCCAGCTTGTGCGGGTTGCCGCATCCCGCCTCGGGGTTCTGCTCGTCGGCCGGTGGCCAGGCGCCGGGAAACTCCCGCCGCTTCAGCCATTCCGGTACGGCGTCGTCCCAGAAGTTGCCGCGATACCGAACGTTCTGCACGGGTCGGTTGCCCCACTCTTCACTGCAGCCGCCGATGGACGCCACATAGTCGTGGACGACGTTGCGGTCCACGGTCATCCAGTTGGAGCTGTCGTCGGTGTAGATCCCGACGTTCCACTCAGGGGTGAACTTGCTGTCGGTGACGGCGTTGCCGCTGATGACCGCCCCGTCCTCGAACGACTTGCCCTGCTCGCCTCGGAGGTAGATCCCGCCGCCGTCGGCCAGGAGCCGGTTGGTCCGGAAGACCCGGTTGTTGAGGATGCGGTTGCCGCGCATGATGTCCCGCAGGTCGTCGCTGGGGCCGGAGAGGATGCCGGTGTACGGGACGTCGTTGACCTGATTGTGCGCGATGGTCGTGTCCTGGGTCGCGGTGTCCCAGATGGCGGACGACGCGCGGTAGTCCGCCCCGGTGCCGTGGATCCAGTTGTTGGTGATCCGGTTGCCGCGGTTGATCCCCTTCATGTCGGGCACGACCACGCCCATCAGGATGCCGCCGTCGGACACGTCGGTGATGACGTTGCCGTTGATGACGTTGTACGAGCTGTTCTTGGAGAACTCCAGGGCCTGCGCGCCGAGGTGGGCGAAGCGATTGCCCTCGATGGTGATCCGTTCAGCTGTGCGGAAGGCGAGGTTGCCCGGCACCGTCAGCAGCGCGGCGTCCTCGCCCTCACCCTCACCCGGCCGCACGTACATGCTCCACGCGGCGGCGAATCCGGCGGGCTGGCTGGGCTCCAGCCAGGTGGCGTGAGCGAACGTCAGACCCTTGAACGCGACGTCACGCAAGGGCCGTCCTGGCCGTCCCGTACCGCTGACGAGAGTCTGCACGACGGGGACGATCGCCTGAACGCGGCGCATGTCCTCCCCTGGCCGCGGCCGATAGAGCAGCACATGCCGGCCAGGCCGGGAACGGTCGAGATACCAGCTGCCGGGCTTGCGCGGAAAGCTGGGCGAGTTCTCCACCTCGAACCACTCTTTGAGTGCGTCCGCACCGTACAGATCCCGAGCCAGCTTCCAGCAGGGCTGATCCATCGTGATCGCGGTCTGCTTGGAGTTGCTTGAGATGCCGGCCACGCCGCAGCGGCCCTCAAGGTAGCCGTACCGGTAGACGAACTCGATGTCGCGTGGCTTGCTCCATGTCTTCGGGATCGCGCTCGCGGTGGTGTAGCCGGTCTCCGTCATCTTCAGCTTGCCGACCAGATCCGAATTGCCTCGTACGAGACGCGTGGCCCGCCTGTCATTGACGTAGAGCTGGCGGGTGTCGAGCCCGCCGACGTCGGCGCGCCAATAACCCTTCAGTTGCTGGTCGGGCCGCCAGCCGGTGATCTGCCGGCCACCGCTGATGGTCACCTTCTCCTGGCGCGGCGTCCCGTAGCCGTACGCCTGGTAGATCACCCGATGGCCATTGCGCCCCGAGTCGCCCGCGGCCTCCGTCAAATTGAGCGAGGCCTTGAGCCGGTACGTTCCGGCGCGGAAGTTCACCACAATGTCGGACGCCATCCGGTGGGTGCGTGCCCGTACGGCCTTCTGCGCGCGTTCCGCTGTGGCGAACGGCTGCTTGATGGTGCCCGGCCAGGTGTCCTTGCCCCATGGCGCGACGTACAACTGCCCGGGCCGCACCGAAGCCGACGACGGCACCGACGCTGATGACGGCACCGCCGCAGCGGACACGCCGATCACCAGCGCCGCCGTCACCGTGCCTGCCGCCGCACGCGTCCTTAAGATTCCCACTCTGCCTCCCGGCCGGGTCGATGGGCTTCGTCCCAACTCTGGGCGCGGGTGAGGCGGCCGCGCGTCGGCTGATGGTCGATCGCGCACTCATCCTCAGGTGTCGAAATATCTAGACTTCGGACGGAGGGACCGCGACGAACGTCCCTTCCTGTGCCGGAATCAGGCCGAGCTGTTTCATCTGGGTGAGGACGTCGACGATGCCCCAGGTCTCGGCGATTCGGCCGTCCGTGAAGCGGACGATCATGATCTCCCTGTAGGTGATGGATCTGCCGGTCGGCGGAACACCCATGTACTCGCCCTGGTGGGTCCCGGTGACCGTGTTCCTGAAGACGACCTTGTCGCCCTCCGCGATCACATCCTCGACCTCGATGTGAAGGTCGGGGAACGCGCGAAGGAGCATCGCGCCCACCTGCTTGAGTGCTTCGGCCCCCGTCGCCTCGATCGGCAGCGGCGTGCGGATCAGCACGTCCGGCTCGACGACCTCGTCGACCATCTTCCGGAAGACCTCAACGTCACCGCTGCTCTGAGCGTCGTGCAGACGGCTGAACGCCGCCTTGTTGCGTGCTATCTGATCTGTTGACATGTCGCTTTCTCCTCCGGGTCGGGTCACGTGCAAGAACGGCCTGGTTTTCGAGGGGTGATCGGCACTCTGTCGCCGACCTCGGCGCCGCCGGGGTCCGGTGGGGGACTGATGTCGGTGGTTCAGAATCCGATGGCTTCGCGGAGCAGCAGGACGGTGCCGCGCCCGGGGTGGGGTTCTGCGTTGAGGATGAGGAGGCGGTTGAGGGCACTGGACTGCCCGTAGGCCTCCATGGCGCGCTCGTTTTCCAGCGGGAGGCAGTGGTCTTCGATGCGGCGCAGCGCGGTGCTCAGGTCGGGTACCACCTTCTGCGCCCCGACGATCCAGATCGCGCGGGCCGCGGCGCCCGAGTAGCCGGCCAGCTGGCTTCCGCTGGCGGAGGCGGCCACAAGAGATCCGGTTTCGGTGACCGCGGCGACGCTGCCCACAATGACGTCGGGGCAGGCGATCATCCGCCAGATCTCCGCCAATTGGGCAGCGCGGTCCATGGTCTTGCTGCGTGCCTTGACGGACGCGTATCGCCCGCTGCCGTTGATGTCCTCATCGATGCCGGACAGACGGAGGGTCTCGCTGGCCCCGGTGAACACGCTGGCGCCCTCGGGTATCAGGTCTTGGACACGGGTACGCGCTGCGGCGGCGTCATCGAGGATCTCGACGGCGAAACCGTTGGCTGTCAGCGCAGCGGCCGCCTGCTCCAGGCGCTGCGCGGGCACCGGGTCGGTGAACGGTGTCGTCGGCGTTGAGGTGGTCATGATGTCTGTGAGCTTCCTGTTCGCTGGATGATGTGTTCGTCTCAGCAGTCCGACAAGACAGCCCCTCGGAATGTCAGGCGGCACTCCGGCCTGACATTCCGAGGGGCTGCGTTGTCGAACTCGTGAGGGCGGATACGACCAAGGGAGACGTCGACCCCATGACCACCCGATCCAAGCCAGGACACGGCCGGCCGGATCCCGGCCTGGATGCGATCATGAGCGAGCGGCGTCAACTGATCAATCTCGCCTACCGGCTCCTGGGCTCCCTGGCCGAGGCCGAGGACGCCGTCCAGGAGACCTACGCCCGCTGGTACGCCATGTCCCGGCAGCAGCAGGACGCCATCGAATCCCCCGGCGCCTGGCTGACGACGGTCGCCAGCCGCATCTGCCTCAACCTGCTCAGCTCGGCCCGGGCCCGGCGAGAGACCTACGTGGGCGAATGGATCCCCGAGCCGCTACCCGAACACACCGAGTGGAGCACCGGGCGGCCGGGCGGGACCACCGTCGACCCGGCCGACCGGGTCACCCTGGACGAGTCGGTCAACCTGGCGTTCCTGGTCGTGCTCGAATCGATGACCCCGGCTGAGCGCGTCGCGTTCATCCTGCACGATGTCTTCTGCCACTCCTTCGCCGAAGTCGCCGAGATCGTCGGCCGTACCCCGGCGGCCTGCCGCCAGCTGGCCTCCTCCGCCCGCCGCCGCATCCGGGCCTCACAGCCCTCCCCGACTCCGGCGGCCCAGCGCGCCGGCATCATCAGAGACTTCAAGCAGGCATGGGAGGCCAAGGACATCGACGCCCTGATCGGCCTGCTCGACCCCGACGCCACGGCGATCGCCGACGGCGGCGGCCTCGCCACCACCTTCCCGCGCCCCATCGAAGGCGGCGAGCAGATCGCGCACGCCTGGCTCGAAATCGCCCGCCGCAGGCCCCGCAATATGACGTTCCTGGAACGTACGGTCAACGGTCAACCCGGCCTGGTGGCCCAGCAAGACGGCGTCACCGTGACGGTGTTCGCGTTCGAGGTCGCGGGCGACCGGATCACCCGCATCTGGGTAGTACGCAACCCTGAGAAACTCCATCGCTGGACGGAGAGCTGAAGAACGTCTCCGCACCACCGGCCCTGCGGCTCTGGGCGCCGTTCCTTTGTTCAGGTCACCAGGCCTCTGCGGTAGGCGTAGACCACCGCCTGCACGCGGTCGCGCAGATCGAGCTTGGTGAGGATGCGCGACACGTACGTCTTGACGGTCTCCGGGCTGATCACCAGCGTCGCGGCGATCTCGTTGTTGGACAGGCCGTCGGAGATGAGGCGCAACACCTCCAGTTCGCGCGGGGTCAGCGGAACGTCGTCGGGCGTGTCCTCGGCGGGACGGATCCGCGCCGCGTACCTGCCGACGAGCTGCCGCGTCACCTCGGGTGCCAGCAGTGCGGCACCGGCGGCGACGGTACGGATGCCGTGCAGCAGTTGCCCCGGCGGGGCGTCCTTGAGCAGGAACCCGCTCGCCCCCGCGCGCAGCGCCTCGTACACGTACTCGTCCAGGTTGAACGTCGTCACCACGAGCACCTTGATCGGATGCGCCACGCCGGCACCGGCCAGCAGGCGGGTGGCCTCGATGCCGTCGAGCACCGGCATCCGCACGTCCATCACCACGATGTCCGGGTGCAGCCGGCGGGCGAGGTCGACCGCGGCGCGTCCATCCCCGCACTCGCCCACCACCTCCAGATCGGGCTGCGCACCGATGATGGTCACGAATCCGGTGCGGATCAGCGCCTGGTCGTCGCAGACCAGAACGCGGATCGGCGCGGTCACGACGAGCTCCCCGCAGGGATGCGCGCGGTCACGACGGGTTCCCCGCGGGGATGCGCGCCCGCACGGCGAAGCCGCCTCCCGCCCGCCGGCCGGCGGTGAACTCGCCGCCCAGGGCCTCGACCCGGTCACGGAGCCCGGCCAGGCCCCGCCCGCTCCCCCCAGGCGACCCGGTCCGCGAGCCGGAACCGTCAGTGCCGACCTCCACGCTGATCTCCCTTTCGCCATAGCGGACCTCGACCACGGTGCGTATGCCGTGGGCGTACTTGAGGGCGTTCGTCAGGGCCTCCTGCACGACCCGATAGGTCACGAACTCGGCGCTTCCGGCCGGCTCGGCCGGGTCGCCCTCCTGAACGAACTCCACCGGCTGCCCGGCCTGCCGCGTCTGTTCCACGAGCACGCGCAGGTCAACGGCTGACGGCGCCCTCCCCGCGCCCTCAGCCACGGCGCCGGTGTCGTGGTCCGGGTTGAGCAGGTCGAGCAGATGCCGCAGGTCGGTGATGGCCCGCCGCCCGGTGTCGGTGACGGCGTCCAGCGTCGCGTCGAGGCGATCGGGCACGGCGGTCAGGTAGCGTGCCGCCTCAGCCTGGACCACCATCGCCGTCACATGGTGCGTCACGACGTCGTGGAGTTCGCGGGCGATGCGGGTGCGTTCGGCGGCGCGGGTGGCATCGGCCACCCGGCGGCGGCGTTCGGCCTCGGCGATCCGGGTCGAGCGCAACCACGCCCCGATTCCCCACGCCAGCCCACACGCCACGAAGAACGTCACAAAGCCGCCCAAGGCCTCACCCGAGCCGGGCCGGTTCAACGCGACCGCCAGCGGCACGTACGCCACCGACAGCACGACCATCGTGACGCGCCGGTGACGTTCCAGATGGGCGCCCGCACTGAGCAGCGAGACCGCAAGACCCGTCCCGGCGTACGCGTGGTAGCCACGCAACTGGTCCACAGCGAAACCGACCGTCACCAGCGCCAGGCAGACGGCCGGCCACCGCCGGCGCACCGCCAGGGGCAGGCACTCCATCGCGATCGCCACCATGGCCAGCGCGTCGAACGGGCGGTCCGGCCGGTCACCGATCTGTGTCCCGTAGCCGTGGAAGGACGGCACCAGCGACCCCGCCGCCAAGAACAGCGCGAACGGGAGGTCCCGGACCGTGACGTCGCACCGCCGCCACAGGTCGGGTAGCCGGCGAAGATCGATCACTGGGCGAGGGTAGTGGTCGCGACCACCAGGACGAGAGTGGAAAGCGCCTTTTCCTCCACTTAACGCGCTGCCTGCGCAGTGACGCGCTGAATGGCCCGGACGGCGACATCGGGCTGGTCGACGTAGATGTAGTGCCCGCTCTTCGCGGCGGTGCTCAGCGTGCTGCGGCTGGACAGCGCGAGCCACCTGCGCTGTCCGGCGGACCATGCCCGCTCCAGGCGCGGCCCGTACGTGGGAACGGCCATGAGGTACGGCTTCCCGTGCTTGATCACCTCGACCGGGATCGTCCCGGCGGAGCGGACCTTCCCGTCGGTGATGACCAGCTTCTCCGGGTTCTGACCCTGGAAGATCGCGAGGTTCTGTGCGCGCACCTCGGCCGCCGGACCCTTGGCGGACGCAGGGATCGCCTTGGTGATGTCGCCGACCATCGTCGATGGCGTGGTGTCCATCAGGACCACCCCCTTGACCCTGTCCCGATGGTCGGGCGCGTACCTGGCGGCGATCAGCCCGCCCAGCGAGTGCCCGGCCAGCACGACCGGACCGTCACCGGCGATCTGGTCGAGCAGCCCGGTCAGAACCTTCCCGGTGCTGGAGAAGTTCTGCGGGCCGTCCGGCTTGTCGCTCGCGCCCGCGCCGAGCCGGTCATAGGAACAGACCCGGTTCTTCTCGCTCAGCGTCTTCTGGAGGGCGGCCAACTTGTCCAGCCCGTCGCCCCCTCCGTGCATCAGGACGATGACCGGCTTGCCCTTCGCCGGTTCGCCCGAACACGACACGTTCACCGACTTCCCGCCGACGTCGATCTTCTTGGTCCCGGAGAACAGGCCGGGATCGGCTTTCCCGGCGGTGGGGGCGGCGAACGAGTCCCCGTCCGTCGCGTCCTCGCAGCCGACGAGCCCGGCACCGGCCGCGACGCAGCACACCGCGATGGCGGCGGATGTCTTGATCCTGGGGAGCACGATTTTCCTCCGGTGAGAGAATTGATGGTGATTCACGCGACGGCGTCGTGGAAATGCCGGTGACGGCACTTTGGATGACCATTCCTTCGCGGGTTTCCGCGGTAGTGCCGCGGTCCGGTTGAGTACGTTATGGATCCAGCGGCCCTGGAATCATCACCGCGTGGTGGACACTCACAGGTAGCTCGGATGGGGGACGACCGCGCCCGGCGGAGAAGGGGCGAGGGCGAGGATGAGGGTGCTGATCATCACCTCGACCGCACAGAAGGATCTCTGTACCATCCGGCCATATGATCGTTAAAAGGATCGGCGTGCTCGCGGTCGCAGGTGCCACCGCGGGCATGGCCTTCACCGTTACCTCCGCCCCCGCCGAGGCCGCGGCATATCCCAAGGGTTCGTGCGGCTCCGGCTACGCGTACAAGGGCAAGATCCCCATCCAGAAGGGCTGGGTCGGCAACAAGCGGGTCACCAAGCATGTCGGTGACGTCTACGTCTACTACCGCAAGTCGGGCCGTACGGTCTGCGCGATCACCCGGGTGGTCGGCAAGTACGCGGGTCCGAGCAAGACCGACACGCTCGGCGTCACCATCCTCAGCAAGCTCGGCAACCGCAACGACTCGGGCGGCTACCACTACTACGCCGGCCCGGTGAAGCGCACGCTCAAGAAGACCAAGTGCGTGACGATCTACGGCAAGCAGTTCCTCGACAAGCGCGCAGGCGGCGGCGCCTACGAAAGCGCCTGGAAGAAGTACTGCTTCTGAATCCAGTCGCACCTCCGAACGCCCAGTCCCGAGGAGGGACTGGGCGTTCGGCGTTCCAGGGACTTGAAGACGGTCTCCTTGTTAGCGGGGGCGGTCGCGGTTGAGGTAGGTGAGGACGGCTAGGACGCGGCGGTGGCCGCGGTCGTCGGGTGCCAGGTCCAGCTTGGCGAAGATGTTGCCGATGTGTTTGTGGACGGCGTTGTGCGTGATGGCCATACGTTCGCCGATGGCGGTGTTGTCATGACCTTCGGCCATCAGGGCGAGCACCTGGTGTTCGCGGGGGGTGAGGGTGGAGACGGGGTCGTCGTCTCGGCGGACGAGGAGCTGGGCGATGACTTCGGGGTCCATGGCGGTGCCGCCGGCGGCGACCCGGCGTACCGCGTCGACGAACTCCCCCACCCTGCCGATCCGGTCCTTGAGCAGATAGCCGATGCCGCCGCGGCCATCGGAAAGCAGCTCCCCCGCGTACTCCCGCTCGACGTACTGCGACAACACGAGGACCGGCAGGCCGTCGTGGCGGCGGCGGGCCTCCAGGGCGGCGCGGATGCCCTCGTCGCGGAACGTCGGGGGCAGGCGGACGTCGACGATGGTGACGTCCGGGCGGTGCTCGTCGATGGCCGCGAGGAGACCCGGTGCGTCGCCGGTGACCGCGCAGACCTGGAAGCCCTTGGCGGCCAGCAGCAGTTCCAGTCCGCCGGCCAGCAGCACGTTGTCCTCGGCGATCACGACCTGCACGGCAGTTCCACCCGGATCGTTGTGGGCCCACCGGCGGGGCTGGTGAGCTGGACGGTGCCGTCCAGAGCGAGAACCCGGCCGCGCAGCCCGGCGATGCCGGTGCCACGTTGCTCGTCGGCGCCGCCGATCCCGTCGTCGCGTGCCTGGACGGTCAGCTGGTCGCCGGCGCGTTCGAGGCGGACCTCGGCGCGGGTGGCGCGGCCATGCTTGGCCGTGTTGGTCAGCGCCTCGGTGACCACGAAATAGGCGGCCGTCTCGACCGCTGCCGGCAGCGGGCCCAGATCGCCGACGTGCAGGTCGACCGGCACGGCGGAACGGGCGGCCAGGGCCGACATGGCACCCGACAGGCCCCGGTCCGCCAGGATCGGAGGGTAGACCGTCCGGATCACGCTGCGCAGCTCCGCCATCGCCTCCTCCACCCCGTCGTGCGCCTCCCCCACCAGACCGGCCGCGCCGTCCGGACCGTCGGCGAGGGATTCGCGGGCCAGGCCCAGCCTCATCGTGACGGCCACCAGGCGTGCCTGCACCCCGTCGTGGAGATCTCGTTCGATCCGGCGTAGCTCTGCGCCGTGGGCCCCCACGGCCTCGGCCCGCGTTCTGGTGAGGACCTCGACGCGCTCGGCGAGCCGTTCAGCGGGCGTGGGCGACAGCATGGCCAGGCAGGCGCGGGCGTGGGCGCGGGCCAGCGGCGGCACACACCACAGGGCGAACGCGGTGAAGACCAGGACCTGCGCCGGCGCCACGGTCAGCGCGACGCCCCAGCCGTCCACCGGGATGTCTCCCAGGAGGTTCGGCGGAGCGTCGCCGGGGATCGCCCACCACAGCGTCATGAGCGTCAAGGCCACCGGAATGTTGCCCAGGCAGACCAATGTGAAGAGGCCCAGAGGCAGAGCGACGGCCAGGTGCACCAACGGCCACAGAGTTTCGCGGCGCGTAGCCGGATCGGTCTTGAGACGTCGCCACCAGGAACCCTCTCCCCGCCGCACAGCGGGCGCGGGGACACCGAGGAGGCGACCGGCTCGATGCCGGTGCCAGCTCGCCAAGCCCGGATGCGGCAGCACCAGCACGATCGACAGCAGCGCGCCGAGCAGGTACGCCGACCCGCGCAGGGAGGCGGCCCATCGTCCGCGCATGCTCCCCTCCTTGGCCGATTCCCCCTAATTCTGGGGCCTGACGGCCGACGGGCGCACTACAGCAGGCTGTACCTGGCCCCGGCAGCAGGCGGTATCGTGCCCGTCCGCCGGCGGACTTAGCGTCCGGGGCATGGCCAAGACATCGAAGAAATCGTTCCGTCGCTCGATCCTGCTGCCTCCGCTCGCCGGACTGATCGCAGTGCTGTCGGGAACGGCGGCGTTCGCGGCCCCGCACATGCGGGCCCCGAACACCGAGCACACACCGACACAGTTGCAGCGCGACGCCGACGCGCTGAGAGAGACCGCCGCCGCAGGAGTGCTCGCGGAGGTGTGGACGCCCGGCGGACGGGCGGTCGCCCGCAGCGGCGTCGCCGACCTGAAGACCGGCGCCCCCGTCCGGCCCGACTCCTACTACCGGATCGGCAGCACGACCAAGACGTTCGTCGCCACGGTCGCCTTGCAGCTCGTCGGCGAGGGCAAGCTCGCCCTGACCGACACCGTCCAACGCTGGCTGCCCGGAGTGGTACGAGGCAACGGCAACGACGGCACCAAGATCACCGTGCGCCACCTGCTCGGCCACACCAGCGGCCTCCCCGACTACCTTGACGACGTTCCGATGGAGATGGCCCGCACCCCCGAGGATTTCCGGCGCGAACGCTTCCGCACGTACTCACCGGCACAGCTGGTGGCCAAGGCGATGCAGCACCGCCCCGCCTTCAAGCCAGGACGCGACTGGGCCTACTCCAACACCAACTACATCCTGGTCGGAATGATCATCGAGAAGGCGGCCGGCCACCCCTGGCAGCAAGAGGTCCACGAGCGGATCATCGAACCCCTCGGCCTCCAGCACACCCTCATTCCCGGCACGTCCGCCCACCTGCCCCAACCCCACATGACCGCCTACAGGCGGCTCGTTCCCGGAGGCCCAGAGATAGACGTGTCCACGTTCGCAGGGGGCCACCCGGACGCGTCGCTCATCAGCACGACCAGCGACGTCAACCGGTTCTTCCAAGCACTCCTGGGTGGCCGCCTGCTACGCCCGGCGCAACTGAAGCAGATGCAGCAAACCGTCCCAGCCAAGCCGTTCCAGGGCATCTGGCGCGACGCCGCATACGGCCTGGGCCTGATGAAGCGCCGCCTGCCCTGTGGCGACGAATGGGCCTGGTTCCACGGCGGAGGCGGCTGGAACTACATCACCGACAACGCCGTAACCTCCGACGGCCGCCGGACCACCACCGTCTTCTACACCAGCCGTCTGGCGCCAGACCAGTCCCCGATCCAGCAGTACAAGACCTCCGCCACTCTCATCGACCACACCCTGTGCCCCTCCTGACGTGTCCCCTGACGTGACAGGCCGTTCTCACCCCTCACCACCAGATTGGGGTGAGGGGTGAGATCAGCTGTCTACTTGTAGTTGTAGAGCTTCGTCCACGTCTTGTTGCACTTCGGGCGCTGGAAGGGGTGGCCGGCCGCGCACTCGCGGACCTTGATCGATCGCGGCGTTCCCTTCCACCAGAGGTAGGTGTGCTTCTTGTTGGGCCCCTTGAAGTTGATGGTCTTCTTGACACCGCTCCACGACGTGTACTCCATGTACATGCGCGGATGGCGCTTGTCGCTCGCGGTGTCGGTGAGGTGGAACTGGATCTGCAGTTCCTTCACGCCCATCTCCCAGCGCGTGTGGTACTTCCAGGAGACGGCGGCGCCCTTGATCGGCTTCTTGATCTTGCCGGTCTTCCACTTCGACCAGCCGTCGGCGGCCTGAGCCGAGGCCGGTGCCGCCGCTTGGACGGGGGCGGCCTCGGCCGGGGCCGCGAGAGCGAGGGACGCCGCGCTGGCCAGGCCGGCCGCGGAAAGGGAAAGCGTTCGACGCATGATGATGTGGTGCTCCTCGAAGGATTTTCGGCGGGAACGCGGCCGTCGCCGGAACGACGACCACGCCGTCGAGAAGTCTGGTGACCGGCCCCGATGCCAGGCCAGGGCCCCGAGAGCCAATTCCGATCAACGGGAATGGCCCTCTGGCACCAGGCAGGCGGCTTAAACGGCAAGTTGAAGACGCGGCCCGCGTTTAGAGTCGGATTGTGGCGATCTTTCCCGTAGATGACGTCGTTCCGGCCTCAGAGGCCCTGCCTGCTCGGCCGCTGCGTGATCAGTTCCCGGACGCGCTCGTCCTCGGCGGCGACCCGGCGATGCGCGTGCTCGAGCCGGACGGGGTGCATCCGCTGCTCAGCGCGGTCGGACGGGCGTTCGCCGATCACCGTCCCCTGGCGCTGTCCCCGGACGCGGTGTGGCTCACCATCTTGCACGGCGTCGCCCAGCATGTACGCCTGCACGCCGAAGAGCTGCGCCCGCGGCTGGTCCAGCACGCCGACCGTAAGCGGATCGAAGTCGTCATCGACGGCCCGGTGCCGACGGACGCCGCCTCGTGGCAGGACATCGCCGAGACGTTCGGCAAGCTTCTGTCCGCCGAGGTGGGTGACAGCGACGCGTTCGAGTGCGACTTCTCCACCAGCACCGACGTCGAGCGGATGGCCGGGAAGGTCGCCCTGCTCGACGCGTACTCGCCGTACTTCACGTTCTGGGTGACGTTCGTCTGCGGAATCCCGTCCATCACCCTGACCGGCACGGTCGAGGACTGGCGGAAGATCCGGGCGCGGGTGGACACGATCGCGACGTTCGGCCTGGACGCCTGGTGCCGGTCACTGATCCCGATCACCGACCAGTTCGTCCGGGCGGCGGGCGGCGACGTCGACACCGCGTTCTGGCGGCGCATCTACAGCCCCGCCGACGCCTACGGCGGCAACGTGATCACCGGATGGATCGCCCGCCTCTACCCATACCTGACCGGCGGCGGTGTGGCCGACCGGCCGAACCCGCTGCTGGAGCTGCCGATCGACCAGCCGCGCGACCTCACCGTGAACAACGGCATGGGTTACGACGGTCCCGGTGTCCGCAGTGACGCCGTGCCCGCCACCTTGTCCCAGGCACGGATCAACCTCAACGACCAGGTCCAGGGTGAGAACCGCAGCGTCGCCCTGTACGCCGGCCTGGTCGGAGTCACCCAGGACGACGACGGTACGTTGCGGCCGGTCGCGGGCTGGCACCTGGCCCCGGCAGAGGTCGAGATCGACGACGTGCTCGACCGGATCGTGCGGGACCACGAGACCACCCCGCCGGAGCCGGTCCGGCTGTGGGAGGCGTCCGCTGACCTCATGGCCCTCTACCGGCGCATCGGATCGGCCACGTTGTTCGACGGCGCCTGGCGGCTGCGGCCCGCCGCCGCCCACCGGCGGGTGCGGCCCGCCCCGGAAGACCATTCTCTCATCGCGATCATCGATCTGCCCGACGGGAGATGCGTCGCCGCGGCCAACGACTACCGGACGGAGACAAGCCACTGGGTCGTGTGCCACGTTGAGGAGGATGCCGACGACCGCCTCCGGCTGATGGACCGCCCCTCCGACGTGCCGGTGTACGGGACGTCGCTCGCGTTGCTGCTGGACGCGGCCCTGGACTCCGGCGGCGACTTCACCCATCTGGAGACCGGCCGGCTCGACGGGCTCTGATTTCAGGCGTGATGAGTTTGGTCCCACCTCGTCCAGGGCCTGCGTGAGTGCACTGATCGGTTGGCTCAGCGGACTCGGTCGTAGACCATGGCGAGCTCGCCCAGCTTGCCGGTCTCCTGGTGGGTGAGGGCCCACTTCGTGGGCGGCAGGCCGTCCTCGAACAGCCGCTGCCCACCTCCGGTGATCTCAGGGAAGATCATGAGATACAGCCGGTCGAGCAGGTCCGCCGCCAGGAGCGCCTTGATGATGCTGGCGCTGCTGTTGGCGAGGATGTCGCCCTCGCCGGTGGTCTTGAGTTCGGCGACGACGTCCGCGGCGGGAGCGTTCACCACGCGGGTGTGTTCCCACGGCGCTTCGGTCAAGGTGGTCGAGAAGACCACCTTTTCCGTGTTGACCAGCCACTTCGCGTATCCGCGATCACGGGGATCGGCGTTGTCGTCTTCGGCGACCGATGGCCAGTACCCCATGAACCCCTCGGCGTTGACCCGGCCTAGCAGCGCCGTCGTCGCGCCTTCCCAGATGCGGTTCATGTGGTCTCGCGCCACATCTGAGGTCACATACGGGGCGAACGCGGCAAAGTCACTGGGCCCACCTGGGCCGTTGTAACGCCCGTCGAGGCTGAGGCTCAGGTTCGCGGTCACCCTACGGCCAGTCGTGTTGGTCATTTCGTGCTCCTCATGTCGGTGTCGTGTTCGGTGTTGTGGGTGTCGGCGGCGAGGGTCGCCGCGAGTTTGTCGAGGCTCTGGCCAAAGCCGATCTGGATGCCTGCGATGAAGTCCGCGGAGTCGACGGTGCTGTCGGTGATCCGCCAATGGACGTCGAGGTCGGTGCCGTTGCCGGTGGATTGCAGGTCGAGGGCGACATGGGCGGTGAAGGCCAGGCCGCCGTCGGGGAGCAGAGGGGAGCTCCGGTAGACGAGGCGCTCGCAAGGGCGTACGTCCTCGACGACTCCCTCCGCGCGCCCGGCGACCAGGTCGGAGCCGTCGGCGTCCTCGGCATCGCGATATTCCAGGACGATCCGCCCACCTGGTCGCGCCTCGAAGACGAGCTCGGAGACGCGCAGGTCGTCGGGCGTCCACCATCGGGTGAGCAGCGAGGTCTCGGTCAGGTAGCGCCAGACCAGCTCGGGGCGCACCGTCAGCGACCTGTGGAAGCGGAACGAACGATCGTCGGCCCACCCCGGCTCATCGGCGGCGAGCCGTTCGGTGTGGAGGCTGGCCGCGTATCGGTCGTAGGTCGTGCGCGAACCACCCGCCTGGTCGGCGGTGTCGGCAAGCCGGTTGAGGGCAGCCGCCAGGTCCCGCAGGGCGCCGGGCCGGAGCGCGTAGATGCGGCGCTGGCCGGTGCGCTGGGAGGTGACGATGCCGGCGCGTTCAAGGGTCTGCAGGTGCTTGGTCGTCTGCGGCTGGCGCGCCTCGGCCAGCTGGGCGAGGACACCGACCGAGCGGGGCCGCTCGGCCAACAGGCTCACGAGCCGCCAGCGGGCCGGGTCGGCCAGTGCGGTGAGGAGTGCGTCCATGAAGAGAAGTATTCACCACAACGAATATTCGTGTCAAGGAATGATTCCGGATGGTTGAAGGCACGTTCGCGAGATGACCACCGACTCGCCAGCGACGACGACGCTTACGGCTTCCGCGCCAGGGACTCGCGCCGCAGGACGGCTGCGCGGACGGCGGTGCGGCAGGACGGTGGCGCGGCGGGAGTAAAGATTCACGGACCCCTTCTTGGCGTAGCCAGCCGGTGCTTTGCGTTCAGCGGGGGTATCGCCCGAAGTGCAGTCACTTCTCCTGCCGCGACGTGGGCCTAGATCGAAGCCGCTTCGGCGGCAGCGCGGTGCACGGTCGCAGCGGCCATGCCGACGGGGTTTTCAGCAGCGGAACCCCGTCGGCTGGCACCGCAACGACCCGAGCGGGCACGCGAGGCCAACGTGCAGGCCCCGCGAGGCCAACGTGCAAGCCCCGCGATGGCTGGTTCGCCCGTTCAGCCTTCAGGTGATCGGCCGAGGACCGCGGGATCTGCCCATTCGGCCTTGCAGGTACTCAACAAGCGGCGAGAGCACGGCCAGCACGAGATCGCGGTCCTCCGGTGAAAGCTCGGAGATGGCGATCCCCGGAGGGCCGTAGCCGGTCCTGCTCCGGTCGGTGACCGGCAGGTCGTGAGGGTTGACCGGCAGGCCGTGAGGGTTGGCCGGCAAAGGCGGAAGCCACACCCAGCCGCGCATGTGGGTCTCTTTGAGTTCAACGGGCATCGCACGGAACCCGGCGGCCAGTTCGCCGTTGTGCCGGACGACCTCGTCGAACAGGTAGTCCGACACCGCCACGGCGAAGTCCGAAGCCGAATCCTCAACGATCGCCCGGAAGGCAGGCGCACCAAGCAGCCGAAACAGTTCGATCAGCGGAAGGCCCGCCGCGCCATGGTCGTCCAGGCGAACGAATCCGGCATGGACCGCCACGCGCAGTCGGATCTGCGCCGTCCTCGACGACAGCTTGTTGTGCCTGCGAACCCCACGCAGAAGTTCTGGGACCACACCGGTCAGGAGGGTGGTCACACTGGTGCCCGGTTCCACGATCACGAACAGCCCGTCTCCCCGATCTTCATGATGAGAGCCCTCCCAGCGGAGTCCCGCGAGGCGACAGGCTCGTTCGGTGATCTGGTGGACGGCACCGCGCAGGTGAAGTTGGACGTCCGGATCGCGTCGGCTGCCAAACGCGACGATGTCCACTGCGATCAGCCCCCGGTGAAGGGTCAGTGCGGTCGAGGCGGTCATCGGCCCGTTCCCTGTCAGCCCACTATGGAGATCTGGTCCTCTGGAGTGCGCCTCTCCGGCACATTGCCGACCTCGTAACAAGGCCGGTTTCGATCTGCTGCGTAGATGGTGACTGTCAGGCGGATGGGCCGTTCCGCGGCGGTGTAGGCGATCCGGTACACGACGACGACCGGTACTCCCGGGCCCAGCATGAAGAACGCCCGCTCCTCCGGGGTGGGCATCCTGGCGGTGAGTTCGTCCCGGTAGCCGGACTGTGGATGACCCAGCTCGGCCAGCACCTTGATCGCGCCCCGACTGATCTTCTCCCGGCCGTCGATCTCGCTGCCGCGCACGAGCCCCATTGAGTAGTACGAACGCTGCAGGGAGTATGGCCGTTCATCAATGAACCGCTGAGAGCTTCGCACCACGACCGGGGTGTCCTCGTCGATCTCGAGCCATCCCGCGACCTCCCGGCTCGGGTACTCGATATGCGCCTCGAAGTTCTGGATCCCCGGTTTGCGGCCTGCCGCGCGCACACCGGAGCGGTAGGAGTCCAGACCTGAATGGACTCCCTCCCCGCCCTCCTCGCGCGAAAGGAGCACCAAGAAGGGCAGCGGTCCCTTAGGGACGAACATCCCGTGTCCTGGCCGCAGTTCGATCAGTCCTTCGTGCGCGAGGGCGGACACAGCGAGCCGGACGGTGTTTCTCGAGGCGTTGAACTCCGCCTCGAGTTCGGGTTCGGTGGGCAGGCGCTCGCCTGGCTGGTAGGTCCCTGAGTTGTTTCACATGCTCTTTGTGTTGGTCCAGTGACATAGTGTTCGCTTCGATGTATAGCTCTTCGTTTGATGCTGGTGTGATGGCATTGATAGGGAAAGCGCTGAAGACGCTGGGTGTTTGCTGGCAAAGTTAGGACGATGACGGTGTTCGCGAACCAGGCCGCCATGCAAGAGCAGGTGATCGAGGAGATCGGAGATCTGCGTCTGCGTGTTGACCAGCACGAATTGGCCTTTTTTGGTGACGTTCGGCTGGGCGCGGAACTGCCTGAGTGCAACGAAGCCGTGGTCATCGTCCACGGGGCGTTGCGTAACGCCCATGACTATTATCGGATCATCAAGAAGGCCGCAGCCGATCGATCTCGACCTCCGAAGGTCATCGCCCCTCAGTTCCTTACCGGTGTCGATGTACACCGTCTGGCCGAGGAGGACACGCTGCTGCGTTGGAGGCCCGAGGGCTGGAAGAGCGGGCTCGGAGAGATCAGCTCGTTCAAGGTCATGGATGTCATCCTCCAGAGGTTGTTCGAGTTGCCGGGCATCCAGCGCGTGACCATCGCGGGAAATTCGGCTGGTGGACAATTCGTCAATCGATACGCTGCAGTCGGACGCGAGGTGAGCAGGAAGGCGGGGCAGGTGAGGTACGTGATAGCCAACCCCTCGACCTATCTGTATTTCGATCGCCTTAGGCCTTCGGAGGGCGGATTCGCGGAAGTCGATGCGAGCGTCGATGAATGGCGCTATGGATTCGGCGGTGAGCGTCCGGGATACGTGACGGAGTCCGCGGAGAGGTATCTCGACCAGTACCTGTCCCAGGACGTCGTCTACCTGCTGGGCGAGGAGGACGACGATCCGGAGGCGGCCCTCCTGGAGGTCCATCCGGCCGCCACTGCGCAGGGCACGGCGAGGCTGGACCGCGGCCTGAATTATCACCGGTATCTGGCGTTCAAGGCGGGCCGGCGGGAGTACAAGCACCGGCTGGTTCGTGTGCCGGGGGTCGGGCACGACGCGGAGGATGTCTTCTGCTCACCGAAGGGGCGGGCCGTTCTGTTCGGCGACTGAGCAAGTGGCAAGGCGGATGCCCTGTCCACTCGATGGGCGATCTCGCGTGCGAGAGTCGGCGGTGCGAACTGTCACTGCTGCATTGGTGCGGTTTGAGCGGTTTGCGTTGAGTGTTATCGGCTGCGCGCCATAAAAGCCTGGTGTGCGGGGCTGCGGAGCTGGGCAGGATCCGTACCGCTCGGGTATCAGTCCCGCCTGGCGGGCAGGCAGTGCCGTTCGAACGGATGGTTTCTGCCGGGGATTCGCGCGGCCGGGGCAGACAAATTCATCACCTCCTTTTCCGTCGTGCTTGATGATCTTTTTGCCAGGTGATGGGTTCCTTCAGGCTCAAGATCGAGTAATTTACGGTATGCGAATGAACAAGATCACTTAAGGGTCTTCCATGGGATTGCTTTCAGCGGTCGTGAACGCAGATACCGCGCTGGATCTGGGCACCGTCTACTCTCGTATCTTCGTGCCCGAACGGCAAGTGCGCATCTGTGCGCCTTCGGTGGTGATGGTCAGTCGCGCCACCGGACGGGCTGTTGTCGTGGGACGCGACGCGCTGAAGGGTGATGAACTGGGCTGGCGGGATGTGGAGCTCGTCAGGCCGGTTTGGAATGGCACGGTAACTGAATACGGCGCGGCTGTGGCGTTGGTGCGGTGGCTGCTGAAGTCGGCGCACCCGGGCCGAGGCAGACTGCGGCCGCGGGTGGCTGTGGCGGTCCCTTCGGGCGCTGCGAAGATGGAACGCCGAGCCCTGGAACAAGTGATTTCGCGGGCGGGGGCTCGTCAGGTCGTGCCAGTCGACCATGGTCTGGCCGCTGCACTCGGCCACCAAACCGAAGGGGCCGGTATTGCGGCACGGATGGTGGCTGACTTGGGCGGAAATTCCACCAAGATGGCGATCGTCGCCAAAGGCCGAGTTTGGGCCCACCACACCTTGCCCGTGGGAGGACTGCGGCTGGATCAGGCAGTCGCCGCATGGGCGTTGCGTGAATACCGCCTCGTGCTGAGCATGGAGGCGGCCGAACGGTCACGAGTGCAGGCGGAGACGCTGGTCGTTGAGGCAGGGGACCACGAGCCACTGGAGATCTGCGGCCAGAACCTCGACTCCGGAAAGCCGACGGTCCACACGGTGACGGCTGGAGAAATCGCTTCCGCTTCCACGCAGGTGATTGATCGAATTGTTGAGGCTTTGGAGGACCTGCGCAATTCCTGCGACCCTGAATTGACCCGGCAACTGCTGATCCACGGCCTGGTGCTGTCCGGCGGAGGAGCACTGGCGCCGAGGCTGCCGACCTTGCTGCGCCAGCGACTGGACCTGCCCGTACACGTGAACGCCTGCCCGCAAGACGCAGTGATCATAGGAGCGGCGCGCTACCTGAGCGGTCCTTGGACCAAGAAACTCAAAAGGCAACCGGAATTGCTGCGCGAAGTGCCGGCGACCCCGGTTCCGGCCAGCGATTGAAAGCTGAGTCAATGGGAAACTTCGATGCAACGATTCCGACTACCCGTGAAGAGATCTCGGCTACCAGTGAGGAGATTCTGACCAGCAGTGAGGAGATCCTTGCTAACCGTGAGGCGATCCCGAGCACCCGTGAAGAGACACTGGCTGCCTGGTTCCTGGGACAGGCCAATAGCGGCCCGGAGGGCGACCTTCTGGAGCTTGGGCCTGAGACGCTGGGGGCATCGCGGTTTTGCCGGGATGGCGAAAATTACCTGTCTCCAGATTTGGAGGTGACAGACTGGAAGACGCTCCGCAACCAGAGCACCAAGCGATTCCGATTCGTGCATTTTACTGCGACCGGGACCTACAGCGAACTGCTGAACCGCATTGATATGGCACGTTTCCTGCTTCGGGTCAACGGAATCGTCGCCATCACGGGATACCGTGCAGGCCATAACCCGGCCGCGGCCGCTGCTGTCTGGCATTCAGTTCTAGCGGGCACTCTGCGCCCTATCTGCACGACCAGACACCGCTTTTACGGCATGTGGGGCGACCCCGCCCCCGTTCAAAACGAACTCCTGGTGTGGCTGGCCAGTCACGTTTCGGGATACGCCGCAGAAGTCCACTGCATCGCCAAGCACCGGATCCTCCACTTCAACATCACATAGTCCCTGAACGCCAGCAGTGCATACCACGGTTGGCGTTCAGATTCTTGGCAGTGGTCTGCTGGTCAGGCCGGCGTGCTCGCGGTGTGTTCCCAGGGCACTGGACGGAGGAAGCTCGCACCCAGCAGCCGGGTGTGGTTCCACCAGTCGTCGTCAGGTGCGTCGAGACCGTCGATGACGAGCCGGGCCGGCGGGTGAGGAGCTGGTCGGTGAAGACCGGCCCGCCGGTAATTGGGTGTGAAGACCAAATGGGCGTGCAGGAAAGCGTTGAGTGATTTTGTCGGCACGGGCCGTTATGGTCATGGTCATGAAGCTGGTGGTGCAGGTGAAGCTGCTGCCGTCGTCTGAGCAGGCGGCGGCGCTGGCGGCGACCCTGCGGACGGTGAACGCGCTGGCCGACCAGGTGTCGGCGCAGGCGTTCGAGTGGTTCGGGCTCAAGCCGCGTGAGCGGGCGCTGCGCGGGGTGGCCTACGGGGAGCTGAAGGACGCCGGTCTGGGGGCGCAGGCGGCCCAGCATGTGATCAAGCGGGTGGTGGACGCCTACAGTTCGCTGCGTGGCCTGATCGACGCCGGGGTCTTGGGCGGGCCGCAGGCGCGGCGCCGCCGTAAGGCCGAGTCCAAACCCATCACCTTCCGGTCGGACGCCGCGCATACCTATGACGACCGGTGCCTGTCGTGGCAGGTCGATGCCCGCACGGTGTCGATCTGGACTACGGCGGGCCGGGTGCGGGGGGTGGCGTTCACCGGGTCGGCGGCCGATCTGAAGGCCCTGGCCGAGCATCGGCAGGGCGAGTCGGATCTGGTGTGCCGGGACGGGGTGTTCTACCTGTTGGCCGTCTGTGAGATCCCCGAGAAGCCGCTCAACGCCGAGCCGGCCGATTGGGTCGGGGTGGATCGCGGCATCAACAACCTGGCCACCACCAGCGACGGTGGCAACTACCAGGGCCGCCGTCTGCAGCGGTATCGGCGCTGGCAGGCCCGTAAACGCGCCGAGCTGCAGGCCAAGAAGGAACAGGGCAGCCGGTCGGCCGCCCGGCGGCTGGCCAAACGCAAGCAGCGTGAATCCAGACACGCCACCCAGCAAAATCACGTCATCTCCAAGGGCATCGTGGCCGTCGCGGAACGCACCGGACGCGGCATCGCACTCGAACAACTGAGTGGGATCCGCGAGCGGGTACGGCTCTCCCGTGACCAGCGGGCCACGCAATCGTCCTGGCCGTTCCACCAGCTCGGGGCCTTCATCGCCTACAAGGCCCACCGGGCCGGGGTGCCCTTCCTGGAAGTGGACCCGGCCTACACCTCCCAGAGCTGCCCGCGCTGCGGGCACGTCTCCCGCAAGAACCGTCCCACTCGGGACCTTTTCTGCTGTCGCCGGTGCGGGCTCGCTGGCCCGGCCGACGAAGTCGCCGCCGTGAACATCCGAAACCGGGCACGGACGGCGTGGGTATTTGTCAACATGCCCGTCCCCCACCCCGCAGGCCAGACCCGCAAAACCCGGGTTCACGCCCGCAAGGTGAAGGGAGATGCGCCCCGGCACGACAGCCAGCCGCGACGGGAAGCGCGACAAGGCGTGCACGGCCAGAGCCCCAAGCTCAGCCGTTCACGGCCGAGAAGTTGACGTGAACGTCAGGACGACCTTGCCGAAGGCGCCGCGGGCCAGATGGTCCAGGGCTGCGGGGAGCTCGGTGTGCGGGTACGCGGTGTCGATCACTGGAGAGATGCCGGCCTGGTCGACGGCGTGGACGAACTCTTCCAGAGAACGCCGGTGCCCCACCTGGATGCCGTTGATCGTGAGCTTCTTGCGGGCCAGATCGGACATCTGGCCGGTGAGCTCAAAGCCGCCCAGGACGCCGATCAGCGCGACATGGCCGCCGACGGCCGCAGCCTTCAACGAGCGCGCCAGATGCGCTCCGCCGACGGTCTCCAGGATGTGATCGGCGCCGTGACCTGCAGTCAGCTCATGTACGGCTTCGACCCAGTCGCGGAGTTCCGGTTGATTCCATGGGCTGCTCCCAAGGCCGTGGCACGGGCCAACTTGGCGTCCTCGCCAGAGGTCACGATCACCCTGGCGCCGTGCGCGGCGGCGATCTGCAGGCCGAAAAGCGAGACCCCGCCGGTGCCCTGAACGAGGACGGTCTGGCCGGCGCGTAGCCGCCCGCGTTCGACCAGCGCGGTCCACGCCGTCAGACCGGCCATGGGAAGGGTGCTGGCCTCGGCGTCGGTGAGACTTGCCGGGGCCGATACGACCCACTCCTGGTCCAGGGCGACGTACTCGGAGAAGACCCCCGGGAAATAGCCGCTGCCGAGCGCCTCGGGACCGCCGAGCAGCGCGTCGCCCGGCCCGGATCCGTCGATCCAGCCAGGCAGGCTCACTGAGATCACCCGATCCCCGAGCCGCCACCGTTCCACCTCCGCGCCGACCGCCACGACCGTTCCGGCCATGTCGGATCCGGGCACGAACGCCCCCGTTTCGGGGAAGACCATCGTCAGCCCGTCGTCAATGGCCAGCCGGTCGCGGTAGTTCAGCGCCGCAGCACCCACCTTGACCAGAATCTCTCGCGCGCCCGGAACCGGGACGGGGCCTTGGGCCAACTTCAGGTGCTCGCGACCGGTCGCGGTCATCGTCCAGTACGTCATCAACGGATGCTCCATCCAACGCTGGGTCCTCAACGGAAGCTCAGCCTGGACCTCCAGCCGTATGGCAACCACACCCCGAGTTGCCTACTCACCGCGTGCCTGGCAACGACAGGGTCAGGTACCGCCGACGACGCATGGGGCAAGATGACACGCATGCGGGACACCACGACGCTGGGCGACTTCCTGCGCACCAGACGCAGCCGACTCAAGCCCGAAGATCTGGGCATCATCCACCATGGCCTGCGCCGGGTACCGGGGCTGCGCCGGGAGGAACTCGCTCAACTCGCCGGCGTCAGCCCCACCTACTACACGCGGCTGGAGCAGGGACGAAGCCACCAGGCGTCCGCCTCGGTGCTGGAAGCCCTTGCCGACGCGCTGCGGCTGACCGACGAAGAGCGGGCCTACCTGCACCGCCTGGCCCGGCCAGAGCCGCCCAAGCCACGCCGGAACGGCAAGACCTTGCCCGTACGGCCAAGTACGCGCCGGCTCCTCGACGCCATGGAGGACGCCGCAGCCGTTCTCACCGATCACCGCACCGACGTGGTCGCCTGGAATCCGCTCGGTCACCTGCTGCTGGCCGGCCACCTCGACCCCGACGCCCCCGACCGCCAGTCCACCCGCCCGAACCTGACCAGGATGCTCTTCCTCGACGCGCATCACCGGGACCTCTACCCCGCTGGCACCAGGCCGCAACCTGCGCGGTGTCCGCGATCCGGAACGCAGCCGGACATCACCGGGACGACCGCAGGCTTGCCGAACTGATCGGCGATCTCACCATGAACAGCCAGGAGTTCGCCACCCTGTGGTCCAAGCACTCCGTGAGCGGCCATGCCTACGGTGAACGCCATTTCAGCCATCCCGAGGTCGGCAGCCTCACCCTCGATCTGGAAACCCTCACCTTGCCCGACGGCTCCGGCCGCCGGATGCTGATCTACAGCGCCGCAGAGGGAAGCCCTGCCCAGGCCGCCCTCCGTTTGCTGCACATTCAGGCTCAGCAGCACCGCCCCGCCATCGGCGCCGAGCTCTAGCCGCAGGATTACCCACACCGTTTTCCAGGTTTCCATGCGCAGGGATTACCGGCCCTACCAGTCGTCGGGGTTGGCTCGCACCTGGCTCAGGTCGCCCTCCCACAGGGCTTTGGCCGGCGCGACAAACCGCACGATGCCCCCGTCCCCCCACTCCCACAAGTCAGTACTGCCCAAAGTGAGCAGGTGGACGTAAGGCTCGTCCGGCGACAACTCCTCCAACAGGTCAACGCCGTAGCTGCGGATCGGCGGCCAGCCGAACGCCTGGTTGCTCATGCCACCCCACTCGATGCCCTGCTCGCTCACGCAGTACCGCGGCCAGGCATCCTCGCCGAACTTGTCGACCACCAGCCAGCCGGGATTCACACGGTAAAGCGATGTCTCCTCGAACTCGTTTCCGAAGTCAAGGCTGTTGAGTACCGGGTCACAGTCATAGGACGAAGCCGACGGCAAAGTGACAACGGGGGTGGCGACCAGCGGAATCCGGTCGAACCTGGGCGCCGGATCCGGCGCGGCGATCTCGATCGCGCGTTGCGGGTCGGCAGGAACCACCCGGCATACCTGCGGATCGTCATAGCTGAAGCCGCTGGCTTCCTTGGGAACCTCCGTGGAGCCGGTCTCCGGGTCCAGGAAGAAGAAGTTGAGCAGCGCCGACCCGGTCGGTGGGATCTGGTCGCCCAGCCACGGGCTGAGCGCGCCGACATCGAGTACCGCGTACAGGCTGAGCGGCACACCCGCGTACATCGGCCACGGAGTGCCCGGCTCCAGCAGCGCCGGGCCGCCCCACCGGCACAGCCCGGCTGCCGCTGAAGACTCATCCGCGGGCTTTAGATCGAACGCGGGCCGCGCCAGCGCCGCCAACTGGCCGCCCAGATGTTCCCCCAGATGTTCAACGCACAGTTCACGCACCCCGGACAGCGCCTCTTGGTATCCCATCCGATCAGGAAAGCATCTGATGTCATCGAAGATCATCAATTCAGGACATTTCAGAGCAAGCGAACGAAGAGTCCCAACCCTCGACCAGACCGAGCTCCTCGCCGCTATGAGGGGAGGTGCACAGTGGCTATGGCCGCTCTAGAACACGGGCTAGGTCATCGCGTAGCCGACGCTGCTGCGCCGGGGACAACGGGGAGAACAGCTGCTGTTCGACGGCGCGCACGGCGACGCTGGCCTTGCGTAGCGTCGCTTGTCCGGTTCGGGTGAGCTTGGTCGGCAGCGCTCGTCCATGGTCGGCGTGATCAGGCCTGGTGAGCAGGCCCCGCTCTTGTAGCCGGCGGAGGACGAGGTTCATCGACTGGCGGGTGACGAAGGCGCGGCGGGCGAGTTCGGAGTTGGACAGTCCCGGATGCTGGCCGAGCAGTTCGAGGCATGCGTATTGGGCGACGGTGAGACCCAGTGGACGCAGCACCTCATCCATCGCGGTGTGCAGCGAGGCTTGCACCTGCTTGAGGACGTAGCCCACCGACTGGTCAAGATCGCCGACGGTCTCTTCTTGCTCCATGTCAGCATTCTGACATATCCTCCTATGTCAGCAGGCTGACATAGGAGGATGCTCATGAGTGGACAGGTCACGTACTTCGAGCTGCCGAGCAGCGACATCGAAGCAACCCAGCGGTTCTGGGGCTCGCTCTTCGGTTGGACGTTCTACGAGGGCAACTTCCCGGGCTACTCGATGATCCAGGGGCCCGAGCCCATGGGCGGATCGCCGCACGACGATTCGTCACGGCACCCGCGCATCTTCTTCGCCGTCGACGACATCACCGCCGCCGTCGCCCGGGTACGCGCACTCGGTGGCACGGCAGAAGATCCGATCAGCATCCCCTCCGGTGCCTACGCCCACTGCACAGATGATCAGGGCGTGGAGTTCAGCCTGTCTCAGCAGGCCGGAGACCAGGATTGAGCCGCACCGAGATCGGCGAGCCAGAACCGAAGGGATCCGGCCCCCTCGTGAGACCGTTGCTGCCTCTGGCGCTGGCAACCTTCGCGGTCGGCACAGACGCGTTCGTGATGGCCGGTCTCCTGCCGGCCATCGCCGCCGACCTTGAGGTCGGCGTCCCGGCAGCCGGCCAGCTGGTGACCGTGTTCGCACTGACATTGGCTGTCGCTGCGCCGGTTCTGAGTTGGCTGCTGAGCCCGCTGGACCGCCGCACGGCACTACAGCTCGCACTGATCGTGTTCATCGTCGGCAATGTCATCACCGCACTCAGCCCGACCTACACGCTGGCGTTGCTGGCCCGGATTCTCACCGCAGCCGGTGCGGCCACCATCACCGCCACAGCAGCGAGCGCAGCCGTCGCGATCACGCCTCCCGAACGGCGAGGGCGTGCCATGGCGCTGGTCATCGGTGGGCTGACCCTGTCCACCGCACTGGGCATGCCCCTGGGCAACTTGATCGGCAGCATCGACTGGCGGCTCACCCTCTGGGCCGTCGCCGCCCTTGGCATCGCTGCCGCGATCGGCGTCTCGGCAACAATGCCCAAGGTCGTGCTGCCGGCGACAAGCCTGAGGGCCCGCCTAGCTCCACTGCGCCAGCGCAAGGTCCTCACCATCTTGGTCGTGACGCTGCTGGTGATGGCCGGTCATTACACCGTCTACACCTACATCGGAGCAGTGACCGCGGACGCCACGAACGGATCGTTCCCCCAGGCCCCCACCATGATCCTGTTCGTCTGGGGCGCCGGAGTCTTCGGCGGCAACCTCATCGCCGGCCATCTCGCCGACAAGCTCCCGGCGCTCGGGGTCGCGGTCGCAGCACTCGTCGCCAGCACCGTGCTGCTCGCGATCAGCCCACTCATGGTCAGCCACCTGATCGTTGCATGCGTCTGGGCTGCCATCTGGGGCACGACCGATGGAATGGCCTCGGTGGTCCAGCAACACCGGCTGGTGCTCATTGCACCCGCCTCAGCACCAGTGCTCCTTGGTCTCAACTCCTCCGCGATCTACCTGGGCGTGGCGATGGGCGGCGGACTCGGCGGTCCAGCCCAAGACTGGCTGTCGGTCACCCTGCTCGGCCTTCCCGCCGCCGCCCTGGCGTTGCTCGCCACCATCGTCACCCTCGCCGAGGGGAGGGCAGACCCGGCGAAAGCCCCGCTGACCTCGGCCTTCCGCGCGCCCAGCAGAACGGGGAGGTGATGCCACACGAGCGGCAGGAGACCTGCAGTTTCCCGCTGACCAGCCCGCTTGGTGCCCGGCGGCCAGCGCCGCCGGGCTCAGCAGATCCCAACGCGTTCCGCGGTACCGCTCCCGGTCATGGCCGCACCTCGAGGTGGGTGGTGAGGAACTCGAGCTGGTCGGGGCCCCAATAAGAACTGTCCGAGCGCCAGCGAGGGCCATGTTGCTGGGTGCGCTGGGCACCGCAGTCACTGACGCCCACGGCGCGGACGCCGACGGCATGGCCGAGGCCACCGATCTCTCGAGAACGCGCTTGGTCCCCAGAAGTTCACAGCGGCAACCCGCCGCGGCACCGGCATGTCCGCCGACGCCACAGTGGCCTTCGCCCTGTCGACGATCGAGAACGCTCTAGGCCAAAGGCCATACGGACAAGCACCAATGAACTGACCGCCCTGCAAGGCGCCGCCGCCACGATCGACGCATCCGACGACCTGGGCGCCAGCCTGGCGATTGGCTTCACGGAAGCTTCATGTGCTGAGTGGTTCGTGCTTTATGAGGCGGCTGTTGTCTGGCGGTCATGCACGCACGGCACCGGCCCCGTCCACCGTCCTGCGCAGGCCCTGCCCGGCCGGGCGACGGCGCCGTAAACACACATACGACCTGACTCGCACACAGAATGAAGAAGGACCTGGAATGAACCGGCGACAGAACATCTCGCGTCGAAGGCTGATCGAAGGGACATCGGTCGCGGCGCTTGCCGCGGCGGTGGCCACGGTGCCGGCTGCTGCGGCTGCTCCCGGGGCGGCGCCGTCTGGCCCGGGGCTGCCGAAGGGCAACTGGCGTATCGATACCCACGCGCACTACTCCCCCGACGTGTACAACGAATACTTGAAACGCTACGGCCTCCTCGGCGCCATTACCGGGGCGTACGGTCCGTGGTCGGTCGATCGGCACCTGGCCTTCATGGACCAGTACCGGATCCAGGCCAGCGTCCTGTCGTTCGGCGACATCCAGATCACCCTCGGCCCAGTTGACGACCGGCGCGCCACCGCCCGCGCGGTCAACGACTACGCTCACAACCTCGTGCAGACCCGTGGTGACCGGTTCGGGATCTTCGCGGTCACCCCGATGCCCGACATCGAGGGCTCGGTGGCCGAGGTGGACCGCGCGCTCGGCGACCTGGATCTCGACGGCATCTGCCTGCTTACCAACTACCAAGGCATCTACCTGGGGGATCCTTCGTTCGCGCCGCTGTACAAGATCCTCAATGACCGCGGCGCCTACGTCTACGTCCACCCGACGGGTCCGGAGGCGAACCCGGCTCCGAAGCTCTGCTTCGGCCCCGACATCCCCGCCGGGAACAACGTGTTCGAGTACACGTTCGACGCGACCCGTTCGATGACGAGCCTGATCTACAACGGTGTCCTGCGGGACTACCCGAACATCCGCTGGCACTTCACGCACTGCGGTGGGGCACTGCCGTTCCTGGCCTACCGGCTCGCGACACGGCACTCGGCCTTCCCGCCGTTCAATGAGGTGCTGCCGGAAGGCCCTCTCACGTACATCTCGCGGATGTACTTCGACGACGCACAGGCGTTCACCGCCGCGCAGTTGCAGCCGCTGTTGTCGCTTGTGCCCGCCGACCACATCATGTTCGGCAGCGACTGGCCGGCGACCCGCCACCTCTACACGGCCGACAACGTCGAGACGATGCCCTTCCTCAAGGGGAGCCTGCCGCTTCTGCAGGCAGGCGACCCTGAACCGCCCGTCGATGAGGTCTACAGCCGGCGCCAGCGGATCGCTCTCGAGCGGACCAACGCCCTCGCCCAGTTCCCGAAGCTGCGGGCGCGTCTACGCCGCTGATCCGCGACCGCACGAAGCCAGTTTGCGCAGGTCCGGATGGGCGAGGCCGGGCCGGGAGATGGTCGCCGGCCACGAAAGGCACCGTACGCTGGCCGCATTCGAGGCCTGTACCTCCACGCCGCCGGTCGGCCCCGCGGCCATGACGGCCCTCCCACCTCGGCGATGGAAAGCGAGCACGATGAGTACACAGCGCGTTCTGGTCGTCGATGACGAACCCAAGATCCGCATGACCGTGCGCGGCTACCTGGAGGCGGACGGGTTCCACGTCATCGAAGCCGCGGACGGACCGTCCGCCCTGCAGGCGGTCACCCGTGACCGGCCGGACCTCGTGGTGCTCGATGTGATGCTCCCCGGGCTGGACGGATTCCAGGTCCTGCGCCGCATCCGGGAGGCGAGCCAGATCCCGGTGATCCTGCTCACCGCCCGGGACGAGGAGGTCGACCGGCTGATCGGCTTCACCACCGGCAGCGACGACTACGTCACCAAGCCGTTCAGCCCCCGCGAACTGGCACTACGGGTACGCGCCATCCTGCGGCGCACCGACGACCGGTCCGAGGCGGCCCACGAGGCCGGCGTGCTGCGCTTCGACGGGCTGACTGTCGATCGCGTGACGCGGACCGTGCTGGTCGATGCCGACCGGCTGGTGGAGCTGTCGGCCCTCGACTTCGATCTGCTGTTCGCGATGGCCCGGGTCCCGGGACGGGTCTTCACCCGGCGTGGACTGCTGACCCAGGTGTGGGGCGAGGACTTCTTCGGCGACGAGCGCGTCGTGGACGTACACATCCGTACTCTGCGGCGCGCGCTGGGCGACGACGCGAGCGCACCCCGGTTCGTAGGCACCGTCCGCACCATCGGATACCGGTTCATCGGGCGCCCCGCCTAGCGGTCAGGAAGGACACCCACCCATGCGGGCCTTCAGCTTCCCTGCCTACCGCAGGTGTCGTGCGCGGCTGCGCCGAATCCAGGAGCGTCTGTTGCTCCGCAACCGGCTGGTGCTCTCGCACGTCATGGTGCTCCTCTTGGCACTGGTGGCCATGGCGGTGACCAGCGCGCTGATCGAGGTGTGGCTCGGGCTTGACGACGTCGAAGGCGACGTGGTCCTGCAGGTCGGCCTTTGGTTCGGAGTGGCCGCGGCCTTCCCGGCGTCCGTCGCCCTGTCGCGGTTCCTGCTGCGTCCGCTCGACAGGGTACGCGCCGCCACGCGGCGGCTCGCCGAGGGACACTACGACGACATCCTCGAACTCCCCAGCGAGCCGGGCCTGGCAGCGCTGGTCGAAGACGTCAACACGCTGGCGGCGGCCCTCGCCGACACCGAACGCCGCCGCGCCCGGCTGATCTCCGAGGTCGCCCACGAGATGCGGACCCCCATCACCCTCCTACGTGGCCAGATCGAGGGTATGGCCGACGGCATCTTCATCCCCGATGAGGCGATGTTCGCCTCCCTGGCCGACGACCTGGACCGGCTGCAGCGCCTGGCGGGCGACCTCTCCAGCCTGTCCCGGTCGGAGGAGGGCGCCTTCGATCTTCACCGCAAGCCCACCGACGTGGCCCTGGTGGCACTGACCACAGCCGAGCGACTGCGCCCTCAGTACGACGACCAGATGGTGTCCGTCGTCGTTGACGCAGGCACACCCGTCGGCGCCTTCTGCGACCCGGACCGGATCACCCAGGTCCTGGTGAACCTGCTCGGCAACGCACTGGCCGCATCCGATCCGCACGGGCATGTGGCGCTGTCCGTGCACACCGAACCATCTCCCGTGCACTGCGTGATCGTCCGCGTCATGGACGACGGCATCGGCATCGCCGAACACGACCTCGAGCGCATCTTCCACCGCTTCGAACGCCTTGAGCATCCCGGCCGACCCGCCGCCGCTGGCGGCAGCGGCATCGGTCTGGCCATCGCCCGGGGCATCGCCCGAGCTCATGGTGGAGACATCACCGCGGAATCCGCCGGGCTGGGCAAGGGAGCAACGTTCACCTTGCGCCTACCGCAGGACCCCGCCCCAGGGGGCGGCATGCCTTCGGTCTCCCGCTGATAAGAGATCCCTCCGCCTGCACGAGGCCGTGGCGCGGTGGTTACGGCGCCGGTCGGCATCCCCCACGTACGGCCGGTTGGGATGTCACTCCTGGTTACGCTCGGGCTCGGTCGGTGGCGGTGGCGGTGGCGGTGGCGGTGGTGCCTGTGGTGCCTGTGGTGCCTGTGGCCAGGCCGCCATCGCCATGTCGACCACACGCTCCAGTGCCTCCCGTCCTGCCCCGTCGCATGCCTGCTGGTTCATCCCCTGGATGACCGCCGCGTAGAAGGTCGCCAGCCCGTCGGCGTCCGTACTGGCGGGGAGCTGCCCCGCGTCGACGTCGGCGCGGATGCAGGCGGCGATCGCAGCCTTGGTTTCCTCGCGCATCGCACGCAGCTTGGCCTTCACATCCTGCGAGCCGGGGGCGCAGTTGGTCGCCCCGGTGATGATGAGGCAGCCCGGCGGGTGGCTCGGGTCGGTGTAGTCGGCGGCCAGGTGCCGCAGCATCGTGGCGATCCCCGAGCGGGCGCCCGGCCCCTTCGGCGGGGGAGATCCGTACGTGCGCGTGTACAGCTGGACGGCCTCGTCGAACAGCTGCCGCTTGTCGCCGAAGGCGGCGTACAGGCTCGGCGGGTTGATCCCCATGGCCTCGGTGAGTGAGGCGACCGATGTCGTCTCGTACCCGTGTGTCCAGAACTCGCGCAGGGCGACGGCCAGGGCCTGGTCACGGTCGAAGGCGCGGCGGCTCCTCCGGGACGCGGTCTTGGCCGGGATGTGTCCGCTGCTCATGACTGCATCCTACCGCTACCTGTAGCGATTGCTAAAGACGCTCTGGTACTGTCGTCGGCGTCGGCTAGCTTTAGTGATCGATAAAGCTAAGTGGTCGGATTGATCGGCCGACACCACGAAAGGAACTCTGATGACCACGCCATCACTGGCCGCCTTCGCCCGCACGCGCCGCGGCACCGGCCCCGGCCTCCTCCTCGCCCACGGCGCGGGCGGCGGCATCGAGGCCAACTACGGAGCGATCATGGAAGGGCTCACCGCACGGCACACCGTCGTCGGGGTCGACTACCCCGGCGCCGGCGCGACCCCGAAGGCCCAGGGGCCCCTTGACATCGACGAGCTGGCGGATCAGCTGGTCGCAGCGGCCGACGCTGAGGGACTCGGCACCTTCGCAGTCAGCGGCTACTCACTCGGCGGACCCGTCGCGATCCGGCTGGCCACACGTCACCCTGAACGCGTCAGCTCACTGGTGCTGAGTGCGTCGTTCTCGCACGCCGACACCCGCACCGTCCTCGTCTCCTCCATCTGGCAGCACCTGTTCGAGACCGGGCCGCACGCGGTGCTCGCCAAATACCTGAACCTGATGACGCTGAGCGAACCGGCTCTCAACGCCCTTACCCCCGCCCAGGTCGACGCCGCCGCCGAGCAGCTCGCGGCCGCCCTTCCCGCCGGCACCGGCGACCAGGTCGACCTGGTCCGAAGGATCGACGTCCGCCGCGACCTCGCCGGGATCGAGGTGCCGACACTCGTCGTCGTCACCGCCGCCGACCCCCTCATCTCCCCGGCCCTCCAGCGGGAGCTCGCCGCCACCATCCCCACCGCCGAGATCGCTGAACTCCCGACCGGGCACCTGCCGTTCGTCGAAGACCCTCAGGGGTGGTTGAAGCTCATCAGCGACTTCCTCGCACGGACCTGAAACCTCTGGCAGGGCCGGCCGCGTACTCCCCCCATCGGCGGGACCTGAGACCAACCTCCGCTGCAACCAGGTGCACCGGATTCCATCAAACTCTCCTGACACACCGTAACCACTGGCGGCCAGATAACTCCCCATCGCCTGGCCGCCAGTGGGAAGTCGCACCTGGCCACTGACAGCGGGGAGACGAGCTCATCGATCGGGGGCATCCCGACGCATCGTCGACACCATGCCGTCGCACACGAAAACGCACACCGGCCACTTGGTCCCGCGGCTGGGGTGTGATCAGTCATCACCCGGTGGGTGTGAGGTAGCGGCGTAGGCACCGTTCTTACGGCACCGGCCGCTTAGCAGGCTTCCGGATCGTCGGTCCCGGTCGGCGCCGTGGCGGCTATGACGGCGTCCAGCGTGTCACGTGCGGCCAGCAGGCCGGCCACGGCCTCGTTGATGCGTTCACGTTCCCGGTTCAGGTCGGGCAGCATGCCGGAACAGGCCGGCGCCAGGATCTGCCCGTCGTCGACCATGCAGGGCAGCAGTTCGGCGATGGTGGCGGTGTTGAGACCGGCGCCGAGCAGCATGCGGATGCCCCGGACGGTGGCGATGTCTTCTTCCGTGAACTCGCGGTACCCGCTGGGCCGCCGCAACGGCTTGAGCAGCCCCTGCTCCTCGTAATAGCGCAGCAGGCGTTGGCTGACTCCGGTCCGCCGGGAGAACTCCCCCATGCGCATGTGACGACCACCACGTTCAGTTGACTCTCACATCGATGTGAGACAGCAGTCTATTCCGCATGACGAACCAACGATCAGCAAGCTCGCAGCACGCGCCCGTTACCGTCATCGGCCTGGGTCCCATGGGCCTCGCCCTCGCCGAGACGCTTTGGGACCACGGCCACACCACGACCGTCTGGAACCGCACCCCCGAGAAAGCCGACAGCCTCGTCACCAAGGGCGTCCACCGTCCGGGGACCGTCGCCGAAGCGGTGTCCGCGAGCCCTGTCACGATCATCTGTCTCAAGGACTACGAGACCATGTACGAGGTCTTCGACTCCGCTGGTGACGCCTTGAAGGGCCGCGTACTGGTGAACCTCAACTCCGGTACCCCGAAGGAGGCGCACGCGGCAGTCAGCTGGGCGACCGAGCGCGGCGCCTCGTACCTGGACGGCGCGATCATGGTGCCGCCGCCGCTGGTCGGGCAGCCCGGATCGGTCTTCATCTACAGCGGTTCGCAGGACGTCTTCGATGAGCACCGGGCGACGCTGGCGAGCATGGGCGATCCCCGGTACCTCGGCTCCGAGCCCGGTCTGGCGGTGCTGTACAACACCGCGCTGCTGGAGATGATGTACGCCACCATGAACGGCTACCTGCACGCCACCGCCATGGTCGGCTCGGCCGGGGTCTCGGCGGTGAAGTTCGCCGAACTGGCCATCGACTGGTTCATGCCCACAGTGCTGGGCCCAATGCTCGCCGAGGATGCTCCCGACCTCGACAAGGGCAACTACCCGGGTGATCTCGGCACCCTGGAGATGAACCTGAACGCGTTGGAGCACATCACCCGCACCTCCGAGGAGCAGGGCGTGCACACCGACCAGCCGCGGCTGATGCAGAAGATCGCCTCGCGGGCGATCGCGGACGGCCATGGCGGCAAGAACTACCTGGCCGTGTTCGAAGTCTTCAAGAAGGCGACACAGGCTCCGTGACCCTCGTCCAGACGTACACACAAACAACTGGCGTCTGGGCAAGGCCAGCATTACCCGTGTGCTTCGGGGCGTGTGCGAGCAGCACCTTGCGGCCGACCAGGCGGACCGGCACCGAGTAGCGCCCGCCCGCCTCCGAGGGGTTGTGGTCCCGCGGCTGGGGTCTGTGATCGGTCATCACCCGGTGGCTCTGAGGTAGCGGCGCAGGCTCGCTAGGTCGTCGGGTTTGCGTACGTGACGTTCGGTGAGCCTCCCCCTGTGGGGCTCGCCCAGCCAGGTCGCGATCATGCGGGACGCGGTGACAGCGCTCTGCGCCGATGCAGCTGTGACAGATGGACATCGTCGGCGGTCTCATGCCGGCCGACGGAACCGAATGCAAGATCGTCACAGGCCATCAGTCGGTTGTATCGGCCGACTCGTCCTGGCTGGTCGATGCGTACTTGTCGATGTCTTCGTTGGTCGCGGCCCAGCTGGCCAGCAGGTTCAGGGCGTCCTGCGAGGGGGAGCCGGGCTCGGCGGTGTAGGTGAGGAGGAACTGGCTGGGGTCGGCGCCCAGCGGGAAGGTCTCGTATGGCAGGTCGAGGTCGCCGACGACAGGGTGGTGGAGGAGCTTCACGCCGGTGGTGTGGATGCGGACGTTGTGGGCGGCCCAGCGGTGGCGGAAGTCCTCGCTGCGGGTGGACAGCTCCCCGATCAGGTCCGTCAGCCGCCGGTCGTAGAGATCGCGGCCTGCCTCGGCACGCAGCATGGCGACCGTGTCGTTGGCGACCTTGTCCCAGTCGCGGAAGAACTCGGTCGCACGCGGGTCGAGGAAGATGAACCTGGCGTTGTTGGGCGGTCGCACCGGGTCGGCGTAGACCGGGGAGAACAGGGCGCGCCCGATGTGGTTGGCGGCCAGGATGTCCCCGCGTCCGTTGAGGACGAACGCGGGTGTGCCGGTCATCGAGTCCAGGACGCGCTGCACCGCGGGCCGCACACGCTGCTGGACCGGGCGGCGGCGCGGCGGACGGGCCGTGCCGGCTCCGCGCAGGAGATCGAGCAGGTGCATTCGCTCGGCCTCGTCGAGTCGCAGCGCTTGCGCGATGCCCTCGATGACGCTCTCGGACACGCCGGTGGCGTCGCCGCGTTCCAGCCGGGTGTAGTACTCGCTGGAGATGCCCGCGAGCAGGGCGACCTCCTCGCGGCGCAGTCCGGTGACCCGCCGACGGTCTCCGCCGTATACCGGCAGGCCGGCCTGCTCGGGGGTGACCCTGGCCCGGCGCGTGCCGAGGAATTCCCGGATCTCCGCACGGAAATCACGACGGATGTCGCGATTTGTGCCGTGAGGATCGTTTTTGCCTGCCATGTGCTCCACTCTACGAGCGCTTCCCTCCGGCTGGGGGTCCCTCTCAGTGACCCCCTCACCAGGGACTCCCACGTTCCGTGGCTGCCTGATTCTGTTGATGTCGCACCGCCCCAGAGCGGTGTGAAGGGATGCGGCGGCGCTTCTGCCGCCGGTCTCCAGCCCCTCCGCGGCGCCGTCGGTGCCGTGATCACCTGAGTCAGAAGGACGATCATGCGTCGATACACCAAGCCGGCCGTCGTCGTCACGGCACTGGGAGCGCTCAGCCTCGCGGTCCTCGGATCGGGAGCCGCAGTCGCGGCCGGCACGGCCGACGGCAGCACCGGCCCTGGGTCGCCGTCTCGCGTCACGGCGGAGTCCGCCTCGTGGAACCACGGGATCACCCAGGTGAACAAGCGCATCGTGCAGCGCTACACCAGTGAGTACCTGCCCGGCCGCGATCCCGCTCTGGCGAGCAAATTCGTCAGCCCGGACATCGTCGTGCACTTCGGCGGCCAGACATGGCAGGGCCGGGACACCTATCTCGGCATCGTCGCCGCGAACCTGAAGGCCTTCCCCGACCTCAAATGGACGGTGCAGGACATGCGGGCCGAGGGCGACACCGTGGCCGTCCGCTACACCATGACCGGCACCCACAAGGGACCCTTCGCCGGGGTCGAGGTGACCGGCAAGGCCATCCGCTCCGAAAGCATGGCGTTCTACCGCCTGTCCCACGGCTTGATCGTCGAGGAGCGAGCCCAGCTCGACATGCTCGGCATCCTCCGCCAGATGGGCGCCATTCCCACCGCATAGCCAGCGGAACTCTGCACACCGGGTGCCGGATCACGGCACCCGAAAGGAAAACCTTAATGAGCAAGGTCATTCTCGTCACTGGTGCCGGACGCGGTCTAGGCACCGACATTGCCCGCGAGGCCCTCGCCGTCGGCCACCAGGTCGTAGCCACTGGCCGCCGCCCCGAAGAGGTCGAGAAGGCTCTGGGCGGGCCGCGGGACGATCTACTGGTCAGCAGGCTGGACGTCACCAGCCTCCAAGATGCCCAGGCCGCCGCGCAGGCCGCCGTCGACCACTTCGGCCGCATTGACGTCCTGGTCAACAATGCCGGGAACCTCTACGCCGGCTACTTCGAGGAGATCTCGCCGGAGCAGATGCGCCAGCAGTTCGAGACCAACCTCTTCGGCCCGATGAACGTCACCCGCGCCGTCCTGCCCCTCATGCGCCGGCAGCGCGCCGGTCACGTCATCACCATCTCCTCGACCGCAGGCCTGGTCGGCATGGAGTTCACCGCTGCCTACGCCGCCTCCAAGTTCGGCGTGGAGGGCTGGATGGAGTCGCTGCGCTACGACGTCGAGCCGTACAACATCCACACCACGGTCGTGGAGCCCGGCTACTTCCGTACCGAACTCCTCGTGGACGGCTCCACCACCTGGCCCGAGCTGTCCGTCGACGACTACGCCGCGCGGACCGCCCCGACGATCGAGGGCATGAAGAGCATGAACGGCCAGCAGCCCGGCGACCCCGCCAAGCTCGCCCGCGCCCTGCTCACGATCGCCGACCAGGACAAGCCGTTCCAGCGCTTCATCGCCGGCGCGGACGCCATCGAGGCCGCCGAAGCCAAGGCCCGCGAACTCCTCGCCCAGGCCGAAGCCTCACGCGAACTGGGCGGCGACCTCGCCTACGACGACACCCACGCCTGAGCAACACACCCCGCACCCCGGCTCGGGGCGCAGGCCGGGTTCATCTCTTCGACAGCATGAAGGTAGGCAACATGCCCCTCAAAGGCGAATACGAGCCGAGCACGGCACAGTTTGTACGTGACCAGGTGGAGCTGTACGAAAGCTCCGGCGGTACGGAAGGAACAACGCTGAGCACCCTGGTCGTACGTGCGGAAGACGAGCAGCTGAAGGACGTGCCAGTGGTCGTCCTGACCACCCTGGGCGCGAAGAGCGGCAAGATCCGCAAGTCCCCGCTCATTCGGGTGGAGCACGACGGCTCCTACGCCGTGGTCGCCTCCGCGGGAGGAGCCCCCAAACACCCCGTCTGGTACCACAACGTGGTGGCCGACCCTCGGGTGGAGCTTCAGGACGGCCCGGTGCGCCAGGACATGCTGGCACGCGAGGTGACCGGGCACGAGAAGGCCCTGTGGTGGGCCCGAGCCGTCGAAGCGTTCCCCGACTATGCCGAGTACCAGATGAAGACGGACCGTGAGATCCCGGTCTTGGTTCTGGAGCCGGCGCCCCAGGAGCACTGACGTGGGGCACTCACAGTCCATTGCCACCGACCGGATCTGACGACCGCTACGACAAGGAATATCTGATGAAGCACGTATCACTGGGTGGGCTTGATGTCTCCCGCATCGGTCTGGGAGCCATGACCATGGCCGGCGTTTACACCACGGGCGGGGGGCTCGATGACGCCGAGTCGATCCGCACCATCCACCGGGCGCTGGACCTGGGCGTTACCCACATCGACACCGCTGAGATCTACGGCCCCTTCCACAGCGAGGAAATCGTCGGCAAGGCCATCAAGGGCCGGTGCGACGACGTTGTCGTGGCGACGAAGTTCGGCCTGGTCTCCCACTCCGGCGGTGGCCCCGGCGTGATCGACAGCAGCGCCGGCAACGTGAAGGCCGCGGTCGAAGGCTCGCTCAAGCGACTCGGCACCGACCACATCGACCTCTACTACCAGCACCGCGTCGACCCGAACACTCCCATTGAGGAGACCATCGGCGCGCTGGCCCAGCTGGTCACCGAAGGCAAGGTGCGCCACATCGGACTCTCCGAGGCCGGCCCCGAGACGATCCGCCGAGCACACACCGTGCACCCGGTGGCCGCGCTCCAGACCGAATACTCCCTGTGGACCCGCGACGTCGAGGCCGAGATCCTCCCCCTGCTGCGCGAGCTCGGCATCGGGTTCGTGCCCTACTCCCCGCTCGGCCACGGACTGCTGACCGGGCAGATCCGCACCGTCGACGACTTCACCGATGACGACTGGCGCAAGACCAACCCGCGGTTCACCGGCGAGAACTTCCAGCGCAACCTGCGCATCGTCGACGAAGTCAGGGCCATCGGCGCCGAGGTCGGAGCCACCCCGGCACAGACCGCACTGGCATGGCTGCTGACCCGCGGCGACGACATCGCCCCCATCCCCGGAACCCGGCGGGTCTCGCGCGTCGAAGAAAACACCGCCGCCGACGGCATCGAACTCAGCCCTGTACAGCTCGACCGCCTGAACAACCTCACGCCGGCCGCAGGCGAACGCCATAACGAGGCGAACATGGCCAGCATCGACCGGTGACCGCCGGCACCGCTGCACTCTCTTTAAGGTCGATCTTGTCGGCCTGGATCAGGTCGATCTGACCAGGTAAAACAGCGCGACTGAGGAGTGGGTGGACGACAGCGGTTTGCCCGTCGGCCCAAGGCGTGAGGGCCCCTGATTCAGTACGACCCGGAGTTCGCCCCCACCGTGGACGGCCCACCGTCCGGGAAGGGGGAAGCCCAGCATGGACCGCTATAAGCAAATCCGGTAGGTTGGTTATATGGCGAGTACGAGAACGATCGCGGTGAGCGTCCCCAACGAGGTCGCAGATCTCCTCGACCGGCAGGCGAACAAGTCGGCGTTCGTCACCGCCGCCCTGCAGGAGAAGATCCAGCGCGACGCCGACAACGCCATCATGGACCGGCTGTGGGGCGAGGGTTGGCGCGACAACATCCCGGCCGAAGCCATGGCCGAGGTCGAGCGCCGCCACATCGCGCACTTCGGGCAGGACGACAACGCACGACGGGCCTCGTGATCACCCCGTGCCCGTGGATTACCTGACCGGCTATGTCCTTGGATACTCCGGCGTCATGGCAATGGGCGCCGACAAACCCTTCCCGCTTGCCGCCGCGCTGCGCGCATGGGTCGAGCAGCGCAGCTCGGCGATGCTGATCCCGGCGCTCGCCGCGCAGCTGGTCCCGCTGGAGTTCGCCGAGTTCCTCGACCAGGGCCTGGTGCAGATCGCCGACCTCACCGCGACCACCGCCCGCGAGGCCGCGCCGGTGATGCGCGCCCTGGCGATGACCGCCGACGAGCCGTCCGGCGCCGACTGGACCGGGGACCTGGACGCCGAACTCGACGAACGCCTGGACGAGACGCTGGAAGCCACCGTCGGCGGCCACGCGGTGCTGCTGGCCCGCGAAAGAAACTGGCCGCTCGTCACCAGAAAGCCCTGGATCTACGAGCCCTACGCGGGCGAAATCAACATCTGGGATCTGCAGTGAATCCGGATCCACCACGCTAACGATCTTGTTGACAACTCGCTCACACGTTCGACTAGGTCGGGCCGTGCAGCTTTGCAACGAGCCCGGTCATCACCGCAGGCGCCACCTCCGCAGGGGCCCCCGAGTCCCCGAGGGGTGAAACTAGAAGCCGCCCCAGAAGACATATCCGGAGAGCGAGTTCGCGACCTGGGGCGCCGAGCCCGTGGAGCCCTCCGGGGTCGGCGCGAGTTTCCAGTCGCCGTCCCATTTCACGGTCGTGGTCCGGGCTGTGCGGGCGCCGCGCGCGGGGTCCCGTGACACCGTTCCGACCACCGCGTTCTGGGGCGTGTAGGAAACGATCCGAAACCCCGCGATCTGTGCCGCCGCCCCGTCCGCTACCGCCTGACGGGAGGCCCGCGCCCGCGCATAGGCCACCTTGCCCTCGCCCGCCACGACCTGTGCCCCCGCTCCAGCTCGCCGAACGCGTCCCGCACCTGCTCCGGCGGGTAGGTGCGGGCGATCGGGCCGACTCCGCCTGTTACCGCCGCGCGTCTGCTTTGCCGAGCAGGTCGCGGATGGCGTGAAATACGGCGTCGGGCTGCTCCACGTGTCCGTATTGGTGAGAGGCGCCGGTGAGCACGCGCTGCTCTCCCTGCGGTACGGATGCGGCGATCGCCGCCTGCATCGCGCGCACCCCCTCGTGGGCTTCGCGCATGAGGTGTTCGGGCATGAACTGCGCCCAATAGGGATTATCGCCTCCGGCGGTGAGCACGATCAACGGGACGTCGGGGAGGTCGCCGCCGTGCCGGAGTTCGTCGTAGACCTCGGTCTCGAAGTTCTCGGTCTCCCGGAGGCTTGTCCGCCACGAGGCGAGGTTGTAGCCGATGAGCGCCTCGCGGACTGGTTCCGGCCACTGCGCGTAGATCTGTGCGAGCTGGTCACGGGCGGACCGGATCTGCTCGTCGGACAGCTCCGGCAATTGCTCGGGGTCCGGCTTCATCTGTTCGTTGAGCTCAGCCGCCTGCTTGGGCACGTAGGAGAGGATGTCCTCGTGGCCGGGGTCTAGCAGGAGCAGACCGGCCACATCCTCGGGGAAGCGCTGCGCATAGCGGCGGCCGTAGAACGCGCCCAGGGAATGACCGACCAGCAGGTAGGGGCCGGGCACGTCGGCGGCGCGCAGCAGGCCCCGGAGTTCGTCGGTGACCTCGGTCGGGGTGCGCGGCAATGTGACGCGCTCGCTCCAGCCCGTTCCGGCGCGATCGTAGAGCACGCTGGTGGTGAGCTCGGCGGCTCGGTCGTGGATGTTCAGGAAGTCCAGGCCGACCAGCCCGGCCCCGGGCAGGAACACCATACTCGGGCCTCCAGAGCCCGATCGGTGCAGCCACAGCCGCCGTCCCTCCAGGTCGTACTCACGCCCCAGTGGCGGTGCCGCCCCCCTTGCCGTCCCCGGGCGGTATTCCGTCGGCTGGTGTCGCATCGCTGCTCCTTCGGTGTCGGGGCATGCCCCAGCAATTGGCGGCCGCCCGCCACACGAGCGACCGTTCGCAATTGTTGCGAACGGTAGCATATGTGCGATCATTCAGCGGTGGACACCTTGGAGTTGCTGGCACATCCTGTGCGGTTGCGCATCGTGCAGGCCATGTCCGGCGGGCGCATCCTCACCACCTCCCAGTTGTGCGAGCAGATACCCGATGTCCACAAGGCCACCGTGTACCGGCACGTCGGCCTGCTCGCCGACGGAGGGGTCCTGGAAGTGGACGGTGAGCAACGCGTGCGCGGCGCCGTGGAACGCCGGTACCGGCTGTGCCGTGAGCGGGCCGTGATCGACGCCGACACAGCCGCCTCACTGTCGCCGCAAGACCACCGCCGCGCGTTCGCCGCCGCCATGGCCGCGCTGCTCTCCGAGTTCAACGCCTACCTCGACCGAGACCACGCCGACCCGGTCGCCGACGCCGTGGGCTACCGCCAGCATGTCCTTTGGCTCAGCCCAGACGAGCGCGCTGAGATGATCAGCCAGATGCGCGAGGCGATCGCACCCCGGCTGGACAACGAACCCGCGCCACACCGGACACGGCATCTCCTCAGCCCGATCCTGTTCCCGTTCGAGGAACCGTCCCCTCACACACCGGGAACCCAGCCCCGCCGCCACCGGGCTCGCAAAGCGGAATGACCAGACTTCACACGTTGAGCTTGAAGATCTCCGTCAGTGACGAAGCAGACGATCGTGTCGACGTGGTGGGGGCGGTGCCCGAACTCATCGACATTTCCGGCCCGTGCCGGAGAGGCTCCGATGAGTGAGACGACGGAGGGCAGCGGCCCTGGGGCCGTGACCGATCTGGACCGGGTCCGGCGGTTGCTTGCTGATGCCGAACGCCTTGCCCGCACGATCACTGGTCCGCACCAGCAGACCCGGGCCTTGGCGGGGATCGCCATGGCGCTGATCGAGCAATCCAGACCTTAACCAGGAACGATCAACCCCGCATCCCGCCAAGATCAATCTCAGCGGCAACGGCTGTTCCCCTGTTCCTCAACTCCCGTCCTGCACCCCACGCTTGCAGATCGTTCTCGGATCGGCGGACGTGACCCACTTGCCATCGGCCGACGACCAACATATGGTCGTACGAACGTAAGACATACGAACGTAATTCAAAACCTGGGAAGTTCGTGATGGCGACAACTCGGCCGGTGGCGCTCGTGACAGGTGCCTCACCGTCGAGGTCACCATGGCCGTGGCAGACGAGATCGGCCACACCGACCACCCACCCACACCGCCTGACAAACCCCGGCGATACCGGTCCTGGCGGGCCGGTATGCCAAATGGCCCCATGGAGGCACCAAATGTCTGAGCACGCTGCTGTTGAACTGAGCCCGGAAGCGATCCAGTTCGCGGAATGGCTGGCCACCGGGGCGAATCCCCCGTCCGAGTTGGATGCGGCGCGCATCCAGGCGGAGCAAGTCCATCTCGCGGCCCGGGAGCCGGAAGGCGTCACCTATCGGGAGGTGGACGCGGGTGGCGTTCTGGGAATCTGGTGCGAACCGGTCGACGCCAACACCGACTACGTCCTCCTGCACGCTCACGCCGGGGGCTCCGTTCTGGCGTCAGCACACGTCGACCGAAAGCTCGCCGGCCATATCGCCAAGGCCGCCGGGGCCCCCGTACTGGTCCTGGACTTCCGGCGCGCACCCGAACACAAGTACCCGGCTCAGGTGGACGACGCGGAGGCGGCCTTCACCTGGCTGCTCTCCGAAGGGTATGCGCCGGGAAACATCATCACGATCGGCCACTCGATCGGCGGGTTCATCGCCGTCGCCCTGGCGCTTCGCCTCCGCGACAAGAAGCAGCCCCTGCCCGGCGCCATCGTGTCGATATCGCCCTGGTGCGACCTTGAGATCGCCAACGAGACCATCGCGACCAACGCCGGGACGGACAAGATTCTCAGCAAGGATCTTCTGGAGTTCTTCCGGGAGTCATGGATCGGCGGCACGGGCATCGAGTCCACCGACACCCGGATCAACCTGAACCGGGCGGACCTGAGCGGTCTGCCCCCCACCCTGGTCTCCTGGGGCACGTACGAGGTTCTGGCCGGCGAGGACGAGGAGTTCGCCGCCCGCGTCAAGGACGCCGGGATCGACACGGCGACCGTTGTGGTCCCCGGAGGCCAGCACTCGTACGTCTACGGAGCCGGCCGGATTCCGGAGACCGATGCCGCCATCGCACAGATCGGCGCGTGGGTCCGCGAGAAGACCAAGATCTGACCGAGCGGTAGAGGCGCGGCAGTCGCAAGAGCTGCGCGCCTGCCGGATCGGGGCGGGTGAACGGACGCGAACATGGCCTGCGGTGGCGCGCAGGTCCGCGACGCCCGCGACCTCGTCCCGGTCCGGCAGGTGACGGCCGGGACGGCTGACCACGACGGCGGCTTCACAACCGTCCCCACTCTCGATGCCGACCACCCGCTGGGTGGCCAGGCGATTCCATACACTTTCGATGAGGGGAAAGAACGAGGACCCGATGAGTGCCTTCCACCCCGATCTCAAACGAGGTCGCTTTATCCCCAATGTGTCCTACGGACGTCTGTCGTCGCGCATCGTGCGGAGCGTGAAGTGGCGTTCGACCGATCCAGGGCCGGACGTCACGGTTCAGGAGATCGTCGTGCCCGGGCCCAAGGGCGCACCGCCCGTCTCGCTTCGGGTCTTCCAGCCGACCGGCCTGAAGGCAGCGGCTCCGGCGCTGCTCTGGATACACGGAGGCGGACTGATCTTCGGCGCACCCGAGCAGGACGACCGTACGAACATCGCCTTCGCCCGCGAGCTCGGCATCACCGTCGCCGCGGTTCGTTATCGGCTGGGGCCGGACCATCCCGCGCCCGCCGCGGTCGAGGACGCCTACGCCGCGCTGCGTGGACTGGCCGAGCTCGCGGGCGACCTGCACATCGACATCGATCGCATCGCGATCGGCGGTGCCAGCGCGGGCGGCGGAATCGCCGCGGCCGTGGCGCTGCTCGCCCATGACCGGGCCGAGATCCGCCCAGTGTTCCAACTGCTCCTCTACCCCATGCTGGACGACCGCACGACGACGAGAACCGACCTGGACACCCTCAAGGTGCGCGTCTGGACGCCCAAGAGCAACCGATACGGCTGGTCGTCCTACCTCGGCGACGACGTCGCGGGCCCGGACGTCTCCCCGTACGCGGCCGCAGCCCGCCGCGAGGATCTCACCGGTCTTCCTCCGGCCTGGATCGGCGTCGGCACCCTCGATCTCTTCCACGACGAAGACGTCGAGTACGCGCGCCGGCTGAGTGACAGCGGCGTCCCCTGCGACCTCGACGTCATCCCCGGCGCTTTCCACGGCTTCGACCTGGTATTTCCCAAGGCCGAGATTTCGCGGGAGTTCTGGCGCCGGCAGGCACAAGCGCTGAAGGGCGCACTGTGAAGCCGACCGAAAGTAAAGGCAGATGGACGCGCAGGGGGCCGGGTCAGACCCCGCCGGGAACGCCCAACCCCATTCTCACTGTTTGGGGCGGAGCCCCGATAAGAACTGTCCGAGCGCCAGCGAGGGCCATGCCCTGGGGTCGGCGTCGGCTGGGGTAAGAGTGAACGGGCCGGGTTCGGGGGGATCTGCCGCCGCCAGCGGCGTTTCGGGGATCGGTCAGCTGGTCAGTCGCTTCCGTAGGAGTTCCTTGCCCTGCTCGGCGCCCTTCCGGCTCTCGCCTTGGGCGCGGCGGAAGAAGCCTGCCAGTTCGGTGTCGCCGGCTCGGTCGGCGTCGGCGATGTAGATCTCCAGCCGCACCACGTTGCTCAGGCACTGCTCGACGAACCAGATCAGGTTGTAGTCCTTGTCCTTGGTTCCGGTGATTTCACCGGTCTCCTGACGTGCCGGATCCATTGTTCTTTCCTTCCGGTTGGTCCTGGCTTGGCGCAGCCCTACCCCATGACTCCAACCGTTAACGCCCCCTGGGCTCGGCCATGACCGTTGGCCAAGCTCACGTACGACGTATTCGCGTGCGCGAGGAGGCTTTAGGACTCGGTGCCGTGCAGGTTGGACAGCAGGGACAGAACGCCGGTCACGGTGTGATGCAGCACCCCGTGCGCTGCGGTCCAGGCCTTGGCCGCGTTGGCGTCGAGCCCGTCCAAAGGCGCGGTGTGGGTGCGGCAGACGACAGCGGCCCACTCGGCGTTGACGGCGAGCCGCACCGCGAGTTCGGCGAGCTGGCGGCGGCGTTCGGCTGCTGCGGTGTCAGTACCGGTGTCGCGCAGTATCTCTCGGTTGGCCAGCTCCCTGCAGCTGTGCGCTGCGCGTTGCCAGCGAAGCGCCAGCACCGCGGGACTGGCTCCAAGGGGTGGATGATCGAGTACGTTCAGGATCTCGCAGGCCGTCGCGGCGAGCTCAGCCGCCTCGCAGCCTTCGTGGACGACGTCGGCCGGTTGTGACGCGGGGAACACACAACGAAGTTACACCCTCACACTCTGTAATGGTGCGAGCTACGAGCGTCTTGAAAACGTGATCGGAGTCAGTACGGCAAAGCGCGGGCATGGGCGGGGGCGCTCGCCATCGAAGCTCACGATGCGCGCTACTTCCCTGGGCGCGTCGACCTGGGCGGGCCCGCGGCAAGGCACAGCCGGGGCCCGCCCATCTCGGGACCCTGTCCATGCCTATGCACTCACCAGCAGGAGATCCAAAGACGGGGTGCTGAGGAGACGCTTCTCACCAGAAGAGACATCAACAAATCCTGCAACAGCGCTGGCATAGCCGCTCCCGCCGGCCACCCACGGGGGCATCAAGAAAGGGATCCTCCTCCGGCTCGGGGCGGTTACTGGCGCAGGTCGAACGAGAGGTGCGCGGACAGTGCGCGGAGGAAGTCGGCTGCGTCGAAGATCTCCCCGGCGGAGGCGACCCCGGTCGTTCTGGTCTGACCGGTGAGGATGCGGTGGACGGCCTCCACTGCGAGCGGCGCGGTGATGGCGTAGATGTCCTGGCCGCTCGCCGTGGCGCGCCGTTCCTCACCGCCGGAACGCACGACGACATCGACGACGAACGTCTGGCCGGAGCGTCCGCGCTCGTCGACCGCCGTCGGCGCCGGCGTGTCCGGGGCCGACAGGTCCTCGACCGCCTCGACCGTCATGTACGAGTGCACCTCGGGGACCGCCAGGTGGCTGGGGATCGTGACGACGTCGGCCATGCTGAACTCCCCGATGACGGACCGGATGCCCATCGGCTCGGGAAACGTCCACTTCAGGGACGGGAGAGCGTCCTCGTGGTACTCCAGCTTCCCGTTGGTGAAGCGGACCCGCTGGCCGTCCCGCCGTTCCCGGGACACCGTGCCTGCGGCGCGCGTCCCCGAGGTGGGCTGCCAGCTGCTCAGCGCGTACGCGACGTGCGTCTCGTCGGCAGCCGTCCAGTCGCCCATCGCGGCGGTGGCCAGCAGGTCGCCGAGACCGCCGAAGAAGGCCATCGCGGGGACGATCACGGCTCCGGCGGCGCGGGCACGTTCCGCGAAGTGCGCGAACGTGTCGGCGTTGGCCTCGATCTCGGCCGCCACGTCCACGTACGGGATGCCCGCGCGCAGCGCCGCCTCGATCACCGGGGCGGCCGTCGCGGCGAAGGGCCCGGCGCTGTTGATCACCGCCACCGTGCCGGCCAGCGCGCGGTCGAGCGACGCCGGATCGTCCGCCGACGCGGGCCGTACCTCCAGCCCTGGGAACGACGCCGCCAGTGCTTCCAGCTTCCCGGCGTCGCGGCCGGACAGGACCGGGACGAACCCGCGATCCTGCAGCTCCGCCACCACGAAGCGTCCGGTGTGCCCGTACGCGCCGAACACCGCGACTGCCTGACCCGATCCCATCGTTACTCCCGTTGTGCTTGGTTGATCCGCTGTAGAGATCATGACGGTGGCCACGCTCCCCACGTGAGTGTCTGGAACGCCACGTCTCGTACAATTCCGGACATGACTACTGTCGCGGTCGCCGTCACCGACGGGATGCTGCATTTCGAACTGTCGGTGGCCTTCGAGGTGTTCGGCACCGCCCCGGACGGCGTGACCGTCCCCTGGTATCGCCTCGTCGGCTGCGGGCCGGGCGCCGTCCAGGCCGGCAGGTTCCGGCTGGAACCCGACCACGGGTTCGACCGGCTGGCGAGCGCCGACACCGTGATCGTTCCGGCGTGGGCGGATGTCGACGCGGACCCGCCCGGCGACCTCATCGACGCGGTGCGCGCGGCCCACGAGGCAGGTGCACGCGTGGCCGCCCTCTGTACGGGCGCGTTCGTGCTGGCCGCCGCCGGCTTGCTGGACGGGCGGGGCGCGACCACGCACTGGGCGCACACCGAGGTGCTGGCTTCGCGCTATCCCCGGGTCAAGGTCGATCCGGACGTGCTCTACGTGGACAACGGCAGCGTTCTCACCTCGGCGGGCAAGGCCGCCGCCATGGACCTGTGCCTGCACCTCGTCCGCCTCGACCACGGTTCGGCGGTTGCGAACGCGGTCGCGCGCCGCCTGGTCGTGCCGCCGCACCGGGCCGGCGGCCAGGCCCAGTTCGTCACCTCGCCGGTGCCCGCGCAGGAGAACCATCCGCTCGCAGAGCTGTTCCCGTGGGCGATCGAACGGCTGGACCATCCGCTGACCGTGGAGGACCTGGCCCGCCAGGCCGCCATGAGCTCGCGCAACCTGGGCCGTCACTTCAGGTCGGTGACCGGCACCACCCCGCTGCAGTGGTTGCTGACCCAGCGGATCCGGCGCGCCCAGGAACTGCTGGAGATGACCGACGACAGTGTCGAGGCGATCGCGGCGGCCACCGGCATGGGCACCGGCACGACACTGCGCCGGCACTTCAACCGCACGGTCGGCGTACCGCCTGACACCTACCGCCGCACCTTCCGCACCTCGTCTGCCGATTCTTCGACGATCAGCAGACGGCCAGCCGCAGCCCTGTAACGAATCTACAATGTAAAGGGCCGCGGCTGGGGAGCCGGATTGTGCTGTTGCGCGGTGTCATGTTGCGTGCGCCGCTCCTATCTCCGACGGGCGAGAATCAGGCCGGCCGCGGCCGACAACAGCAACGCGGTGATCGTCATCAGCCAGGCGGCGGTCTGGGTGGTCTCTGCGACGCTTGCCCAGTGGAGTTTGCCAGGGAACGAGCCGATCTCGCCGGTCAGGTCCACGAACTGGAACCGTTCGCGGGGGACCAGCTTCCACACCAGCCAGACGACCGGTGCCAGCAAGGCGACCGGAGCGAGCCGCCGAGCTCGGGTGCGGTGGAGGACAGCCGCCAGGACGGCCGCAACGATCACAGCCGAGCTGAACGGCATGGCGACGCCCTCGCCGACACGGTGGAACCGCAGCGCCTGACCTGGGAGCACGCTCGGGATCAAGGTGAGCACGATCGCTCCCGCGCCGAGCGCCACCTGTGCGGCCAGCACGCCACGGACGGCCACCCGGCCGCGGATCCGCAGGGTCAGGTACACCGTGTTCACCGCGCCGGCGACGATCGTCGCCAGCGCGAGCCAGCGCTGCGGCCCTTCGGTCATTTCCATATACGGTCTGGTGGCGAGATACCCGATCCTGTCCCAGGATCTGCCACTGAACGACCTCATCGACCAGGTCACGGTCGCGGCGACATGGACGAGCAGCGGAAGCGCGGCGACCAGCGCCGCGGTCCCGTACGCCCGGCGGCGGACCAGCCAGACGGCCGCCAGCGCGAAGCCGGTGAGCATCAGCGCAGCGGCACCGCTGGTGGTCCATCCCGAGTCGACGGCAACCGCATGAATGCCCATGCCCTGGGTCGGGCTCCCGGACCAGCTTGTGATCGCGTCCGGCGGCAATCCCTTCAGTGTGGACGAGGGGCCTGGGCTCGGCTGGCGGCTCGGCGACGGCAGCGGGCGCGGCAAGGGCGCTGGCTCGGGTGGTGAAGACCGGTACGAGGCCACGTCGTCCCAGTACCTGAAGATATCCGTGAACGCCAGCACGACCACGACCAACGCGAGCAGGGCGGGGACGAGAGACAAAGACGTGGGCGCATGGCGGACGGAACGGGCAAACCGGGAGAGCATCGACATGGCGGCCGATGATATTGGTCAGTCGAGGTGGACACCCATGCCCTCATGCCGCGAGTCCCGCCCGATCGCGGCATACATGTCGGTCTTGGTCATCCGCGCCAGACATCGAGCAGCTGTGGCGAGGTGCGCAGGCGTTCGGCGGAACGTATCGCCACGCGCACCATCACATGGCCGCCAGAGCTCCTGTGGCGGAGCCTCCCGTCAGGTCTTCCACAACAGGGAAGGTGAGCCCAAGGGCCGGAAACACTGCCAAGCAAGCACTGGCCTGCGCTATTCGGGCGACGAATATTGGCCGTAGGACTAATTCCTCCATGAAGATCGGACGTCTTCATGCCCCCCGCCGGTTCCACGCCCGGCCAGCCGCTGGGCATGGGGCCCCGCGCGGTCGGCGGCACCACCCTCTACGATCTCACCGCCATGGTGCGGTCGTACCGCTCACCGCGTCGTGGTCATTCGCCCAGCAGCAGGATCTCCAGGAACTCCTGCGGCGCGTCCCTCCAGACGTCGTGGCCGCTGTCCAGGGTGTGGACCCGCCAGGCCGGGTCGTCGGCCAGCCGGTCGCGGACGGCGGTGAACGGCGTGCCGTCCCACCCGGACAGGTATACGTAGTCCCGGGCCTTGACGGCGCGCAGGCCGGCCGCGTCCAGCCGGATCCGCTGGAGGAAGGAGGCCAGCGGATGCGCGGTCACGCGCGGGTCGCGGCCGGGTGGCGGCTGGACCGCGTATCCGTCCGCCGCCGCGCCGTCCAGGAACAGGCTGCGGTAGGCGTCGGTGGTCAGGTCCCAGCAGGACTGGCCGTCCTCGGGTACGTAGGCGTCACAGTAGACCAGGCGGCGCACCACGCCGGAGGGGGCGCGGTCGGCGGCACCGGTGATGACCATGCCGCCGTAGCTGTGCCCGATGAGAACGGCGTCGCTGACCTCCTCGGCAGCGAGCACGGCGAGCACGTCGTCGATGTGGGTGTCCAGATTGACGCTCGCGGAGTTCAGGTGGGCGCGGTCGCCGACGCCGGTGGGTGTCACGGTCAGCGCCCGGTGTCCGGCGGTGCGGAGCCGGTCGGCCAGGTCGGAGAAGTACCAGCCGCCGCGCCAGCCGCCGGGAACGAGAACGAAGGTCGTCATTCAGGCGCTAACGATGCCTCGATCGCGCTGATTCCTTCCCGGGTCATGGGTGGTTCGCGCGGGCCCTTCACAGTGAACGGCCAGGCGCAGGTCGGTGTCGGTGCTGTTCGGCGGGTCGGGTCGACGTTTCACCGCATAGAGGGTTGTGCCTGTTTCAGTGCGGTGTGTCGCCGTGACGGTAGGCGGCCAACGGCTCACCTTCGAGTCGCAGGAAGGCGGTGGCCTTGATGCCCGCTCTTGCACGCGTGGCAGCCAGCCGAACGGATACTGGTTCGGGCGGTTCTAGTCATGGTGAGCTGGCGGTGTTGTCGGGTTTCCGGGCCGAGTTCTACCGGTGCCTGACCGCGCGGCGGGATGAGTTGTTCGAGTTGGCCGAGGGGGCGCCATGCACCGATGGTCCGGTCCAGACCTTGGTCGACCTGGCGTTGGCGCCCGAGCACCGGCGCGGCCACGGCCGCGCCTGCAGCGCCTCACAGTTCATCCCGGGCTGGCCCTACTCCTTCGTCGGCGCGCTGGAGGTGGGCCGGACGTCGTGGACGGCGATGTTGGACTCGATCCAGCTGCGCCGCGGCGACGACGCCACCGCGGGCACCGCCGCCCAGCTCCGCGAGGTCGTCGGCCGTCTGATCGAGGCCGGGCAGTGGAAGGACGGCGACCCACGCATCCTCATCGTGGCCGACGCCGGCTACGACGTCACGAAGTGCCCCGCCATGACCAGGGTCCCGAAACCCGGACGGCTGGGTGGGGCCGCCTCGGCCAGCGCGATCCGGTCCGGTGTGGCGGCGGCCACCTGGCGCAGGACGTCGCCGGGGGTGAGCTCCAGAACGGGGCGTGACGTGTTGGCGGGCCAGTGCGACCGGGTGAGCCGGGGGGCCATGGCCTCAGTCCTCCAGGTCGCTCTTGGTGGGGATGGGGCCGCCGCCCTCGGGGATCCAGCGTCCCGAGTCGCGCCATTTGACGGCTTCGTGGAAGCCGTGCTCGGCGGCGAATCCCTGGAACCAGCGGCCCTCGGGCGAGTGCCGGGTGATGCCGTCGAACAGGGTGGCCAGGATCTGGGTGCCCTGCAGGCCCATGTTGTCGTACGCCTGGTTGATCATCAGCTTCTGCATGACGAGCTGGTTGATCGGCACTCCGGCGATCCGGTCGGCCAGGGTCTCGACGGTGGTGTCGAGGTCGTCCGCCGGGACCGACTCCAAGACCAGTCCCCACTCGGCGGCCTGGCGCCCGTCGATGGTGTCGCCGGTGAACAACATCCGCTTGGCCCGTTCGGCGCCGAGCCGGTAGACCCACATCGCCGTCGTCGGGCAGCCCCACACCCGCGACGGCATGTATCCGATCCGCGCGTCCTCCGCCATGATCACCTGATCGCAGGAGAGGGCGATGTCGCTGCCGCCGGCCACCGCGTGACCGTGCACCTTGGCGATCGTCGGCTTCAGCGAACGCCAGAGCGAGAAGTAGTCGTCGGTGTTGCGCTTCATCATGCGGTAGTCCTTGATCGGATCCCATACGGGGCCCTGTGTGTCGACGCCCGCCTCCGCGTACTCCTTGAGGTCGTAGCCCGAGCAGAACGCGCGCCCGGCGCCCTGCAGCACGATGACATGGACGTTCGGATCCTCATTGGCCCGCTCGACGGCCAGCGGCAGTTCCCGCGCCAGCCGGTGGTTGATCGCGTTCAGGCGCTCGGGCCGGTTGAGGGTCAGGTAGGCCTTGCGGTCCCTGACCTCGTAGATCACGGTCTCTGGCGGTACGTCACTCATCACTACATCCCTCCTGGGTGGAGTCGGGGGCGAAGAAGGCCTGCGCCGCAGGATCACGGTGGGCGGCGAGGATCATCCGGGTGACGGTCGCCCATTGCTCCAGCAGCGGCTCCTGATCGGCGGCCTCGCGGTAGAGCACGTCCGAGATGGCCATCCCGCGCAGCAGCTGAACGGTCAGGTCCGCGACCATCGGGTAGGCGGGAGAGCCGGTCACCTCGGGGCCGAACACCTCGCCGATGACCCGGTAGAGGTCCCGCCGGGCGGCGCCCTCCGCACGGCGCAGGACCGCACGCAGTTCCTTGCTGGTCCTGGCCGCCGCCCACAGCTCCAGTTCGGCGCCGAAGGAAGGACTGGCGAAGGCGCCCCGCAGTACCTGGAGGCCCCGGGCGACGGGGTCCGGGTCGGCGGGTGCCTGTGCGAGTTCTCGCCGTACGGCCTGCTCGTTGCGTTCGACGAGCTGCCCGATCGCGGCCCCGAACAGCTCCTCACGGGTTGGGAAGTGGTGCAGCAGCGCCCCACGGCTCACCCCGGCGCGGCGCTGTACCGCCAGCGTGGTGCTCGCCGCGTATCCCTCTTCGATCAGCGATTCCACGGCGGCGTCCACCAGCCGCTGCCGCGTCGCCGCCCGCTGGTCGTCCCGCTTGGTCATCCGCTGCCTTTCACCGTCAGACCTGACTGTGAACGGCAGCATTTCACAGTCAGTGTTGACTGTGAAGAGGGCGATCATCGGAGCTGCGGGACCGCTACGCCGTCGACAGATCAGGCAGGACGATCCGGCTGGGGGCGGGCGCGAGAGGAGCCGAAGCAAATATGGAGGCTCAGCCGGTGCGCGTTCGATCGGCTCTCAGGTGGGGCAGGTTGTCGCAGGCGGGCCGCCATGCAGGATCGAGACGACCAGATCCTGTACCGCCGCATCGGCTAGTTCTGAGGCATGCTCGACCCTGCGACCGGGACAGAACGCTTGAATTCGTATATTCGTCGCCGTGGGGAGGGGATTCTTCTCTCCGGTCCCCTGGTCGCTGAAGAGATGGAAGGCCCGTACGCCAGGGGGAATCGGTGGCGGAGCGTTGAGTCGCTTGAGGAACTTCGACGACGGCACCAGATCGCGGCAGCCTTGCGCTGTGGCCGCACAGAGCAGGCCCAGCCAGTCCCCCTCGTGAGGCGTTCCCACGCTGATGTACGTGCTGACGTGCTTGTGACCGCCTAGAGACTTGAGGTAGTGCCGGAGGGCCAGGCCGCCCATCGAGTGCCCGACGACATCGACGCGGTCGGCGCCGGTCTTCTTGCGGATCTCGGCTGCCCTGCCGGCCACGACTCGAGCGGATTTCGGAAGCGCCGCTGCCCCGCTGGGATTCCCCGCGAGCTGAACGGAGGAGGCGCGGAAACCTCGCGCTTCGAGCGCCGAGACCATCTTGTCCAGGGTTTTCTGCTCGGCACGAATGCCCCCCACCACCAAGACGGGATTCTGCGACGCCGCATGGGCCGTGGCCCCGGATGCGGCATGGGACGTCGTGGCCCCGGACGCAGCCTGGGACATGGCCCGGGGCGCGGCCTGGGATATGGCCCGGGGCGCGGCCTGGGATATGGCCCGGGGCGCGGCCTGGGATATGGCCCGGGGCGCGGCCTGGGATATGGCCCAGGGTGCGGCCTGGGGCCTGCTCAAAGGAGCCGCGATGTAGGTGATCACCAGCGTGGCGGCCAGCAGCACGATGGGACGGGCGGCGGTCATGAGCCGGTGCATGGATCGCCGCTTGCCTTGGCGCCGTTCGGCACTCCCGATCTCATCGCCGGGGAGGAACGAGACAGCGCTCGTGCCGTCCTCATTTCCGGCCTGAGCGTTGAGCGCCGCCTCTCGGTCGTATCTCGGTTCCCGCTTCCTGGAGCAGTCTGCGAACCATGCCCTCAGTGATCCCCTCCTGGGCGGCCAGCTCCCGCATTGTCTTGCCTTCTTCATATTCAAGCTTGAGCCGGCGAGACATTTCGGTGCGTCGATGACCGGCGATCGAGCGACGTTGACGCGGTTCGACGACATACCACGGCCTAGACATGAGTCATCCCGATCTCACCCGGAGGAAACTGTGCAGTCACCACTGTGTCTCCCGCTGAAAGCTCGGAAAACCATCCTTGGCGGTACCCGTTCCCGGTTTTTCCTGACCTCTTACCCTATGCCGAGAGCCCGTACACCCGTTTCTCGCCCGCGCGTATCGCAACGGTACTTGCCAAACCTTTTCTGATCAATGCCCTACGCACTCGGGTCGACGGGGGATACAAACCCGAGACCGGGTCTGCTTCCGGGCAAGCAGCCAGCGAGATATGTCAGGAAGGACCCTTGTGACCCCATCCCCGCGGCAGCCGCCAAAGCGTCAGGTCAGTTGCTTCGTCGCGCTTGTCAGCCTGGGCTTCCTGTCCTCGGTGCCGGTCGTCGGCAGCGTGGCCGGATCGGTCGCAAGTGCCAATCTGGCGCCTTCGTGGTGCAAAGGAGGCGGGCCGCTTGACGCACAATCGCTGCCTTCGTCGGTGAGCTTGGGTGAGTGCGACCTGCGCAGTCGAGTAATCCAAGGTCTGCATGGAGTACGGGTCGAAGTCCCACCACGCGGTAGTGACGTCGTCGCGGTGACGGGGCACGCGTTGCAGACCAACGGCGGCTCGACCCTCACCGTCCGGGTCACGCCTAACCAGCGCACTGTCAGCATTGACCAGCAGAGCCTTGGCTATGTGGATGGCAGGCCTCAGAACTCTTCTGCGCCGCAGGATGCGTGCCGCGACACCTCATATTCTGCGGGTTTGAGCTCCTGGAAAAAAGGGAGCACTATTGACTGGAAGTTCTCTAAGAGACAGGATATCAATGGAGTTCCCGACGAGGAATCAGTGGTCTCAGATGCCGTAACGCGCGCGGTAACGGCGTCCACAGACTGCACGACGAAGAAATACTTTGAGCCCCTGCCGAATATTCGTGAAAGATTCGCCGGGACGACCACTGCTGCACCGAATATCAACGCTGGCGCATGCTCTAAACGTGATGGAACAAACGCCATCGGCTGGACAAGAATGGCGGATGTCGAGTCGGGGACCTTGGCCCTTTCGTGCATTTGGCAGACCTGGCGGAACATCGTCGAAGGCGACATCGCCCTCCAGAGCCACGGCAAGGATTGGTGGGTCTCCGGCAACTCAGATGCTGCCGACAGTGATGCTCTGTCGGCTTGCCCGGCAGGAAGTTTCAACGCGACGTCGGCCGTCGTGCATGAGATGCTGCATGTACTGGGCCTTAAGCACGTCCGAGGGAAAAAGCACAGCAATCTCACAATGGCGCCGACGATGAAGCCCTGCGATGAGGGACCAGCCACTCTCGGCCTCGGCGACTACCGAGGATTGATGGCGCTGTACGGGGCGCGCACGTAGAGATACTCCCCAATCGCCCACCCACAGCGGCCTGGACGGTCATCGCAATGTCCTCCAGTCCGCGGATCCACCTCCCGCGACACCACCGCCCGACCAGACCGGATCGTCGGTCTCACCCCACGCGACGGCGGCCACACCAGCCCACCGGTCGGCACGGCATGCGTTGACTGGATCATCGCGCCGCAGCCCCGTCCGCTCTGACCACCAGATCCGTGACGGTCGAACACGCGTTTCCCGCTGCGCTCATCGAACGCGTCGAAGCCGCCGGAGATGCGGTTTGCGTCCAGACCACGCCGGCAAAGGCAATGCAGTCCGTTCCGACGGCCGGAGGCCTCCACAGCCGGCCCGTAAGGCTCCGATTCCGCCAGAGCAGCGAGAGGACTGGAAGATTCAGCGTCCGGACGCCGCCGTTGAGCTCGTGGAGCAGCAGGACGCCCCAAGGTGGGTTGGATGCCAGACCCTTGATCGACTGCCGGAGTCCCCTGTCCCCCTGTCCGCCACGCTGGACATGACGCGCGCAGGCACAAAGGCGTGTGAGCGGCGGCGGCGCGTGGTGGCTGCGCGAGGTCAGCGGCAGCGGCCGGCATGAGGACGCGGAGCCACCGAGATGGCTCTGGGTTCAAAGGAAAAAGGAGAGGGCGCCACCGAAGTGACGCCTCTCCCTTTTCGTATTGCGCTCGATTAGTGGCCGTGGCCCCCGTCGTGGTGGCCGTTGTCGCCGTTGTCGCCGTTGTCGTGGTGGTCGTGCTTGTGCGCGTGGCCCTCGTTGCCGTTGTGCTTGTAGCCGCTGTCTTCGAGGGTGGAGCCGTTGTTGCAGTCACCCTGCTGGTAGTCCTGGCCCAGGACGTTGTGGATCGGGATGAGGTTAATGACGTTGAGTTCGCGGCAGGCCTGGACGCCGACGATCTGGGTGTTCCCGTTGTCCTCCCAGTCCTCGCCCGCCATGGCCGGGGTCGAGCCCATCAGCACCGCACCGGCGCCTAGGGTCAGCATTCCGGTGGCCGCCAGTCGCATCATCATCGTCTTTACTCCTTCACTGTTGACTGCAGTCACTGCGCTCGGCCGCTGATCTGTGATGAACGGCCGAACAATGGTATGAATAACACGCTGGGCTCCTCTGAAAACCTCTGCTGGAGCGTTATGTGCAGAACTAGCGAAACCATTGCACTAGCCTGAACTAACGTGCCGCTCATATAGCGGATCGCTAGGATATTTCCAGGATGACGCTTTTGTATCTGCGTCCCTTGGTGCAAAGGAGAAAAGGAGGGAGGCGCCACCGAAGTGACGCCCCTCTCCCTTTTCGTATTGCGCTCGATTAGTGGCCGTGGCCCCCGTGGTCGTCCCAGTGGTGCTTGCCGTGGCCGTGGTGGTCGTGCTTGTGGAAGTGTCCCTCGTGGCCGTGGTGCTTGTAGCCGCTGTCATCGAGGTTGGAGCCGTTGTTGCAGTCACCCTGCTGGTAGCTCTGGCCGAGGAGGTTGTGGATCGGGATGAGGTTAATGATGTTGGCCTCGCGGCAGAACTGGACGCCGAGGATCTGGGTGTTCTCGCCGTCCCCCTCCTCGCCCGCCATTGCTGGGGTCGACGATCCCATCAGCACCGCACCGGCGCATAGGGCCATCATTCCGGTGGCCGCCAGTCGCTTCACCATCGTTACTCCTTCACTGTTGACTGCAGTCACTGCGCTCGGCCGCTGATCTGTGATGAACGGCCGGACAAAGGTATGAGTAGCACGCTGGGCCCCTCTGAAAACCTCTGCAGGAGCGTTATGCGCAGAACTAGCGAAACCATTGCACTGACCTGAACTCAAGCGCTGTTCTTGTATAACAGATCGGTACGATATTCCCAGAATGCCGCTTTTGTATCGTTCCCCTCCGTCGGCCTTCGTCAGCGATTTGAAACGCCTGTGTGCGTGACACGCTGCGTGATCGTCAAGCGTTCGGACACGTTGATTAAAGCGACGGGGTTCTATGTCGGTTGTGATGGCATGCTGGGTTGCACGTCCGGTTCCGCTAACGACGTCGGTTTAGGGCGTGGCGGTTAAGCGGTCCTATGGATGTGTTCTGAGATTGGTGTCGGCCGTTCGCCGATCGCAATGCGGTTTCGTAGGGAGTGCGACCCGAAGTGAATGCCCAGGGGACCAGCTCGGTCGCCGCACCCGGAGGGTCGGCTCGCCCGCTCACGGCTGCGGTGTCTGCGGCGCCGATTTCACGTTTCACCGCGGTACGGCAGCCACAACTCGGCGTGCGGTCACTGTGCTTCCGCACGGCGATGGCGGTGATCGATGGCGCCTCGATGGCCGTGGCCGTGGGCGTGAACGGCGGCTCGGCACCTCAGGCGTGGATCGCCGCCGCGACCCTGATCTGCCTGCATGCGGCGGTCGGCGGGTACCGGCCGCGCCGGGTCTCGACACCCAGGCAGGAGCTGGTGGCGATGGCGGCCCGGGCCCTCGTCGTGGTCGTGTTGATCACCACGTTCGTGCCCTCGGGCCGCCCGGACGGATCGGCGAGCCACCCGGACGGATCGGCGAACTGGCTCGCGATGTCGGTGGCGTGCAGCGCGCTCGCCGGTACGGGGCGTGGAGCGTTCCACATCGCACTCGGGACCTATCGCCGCCGCCGATCCTCATCGCGAACCGCCATTGTGATCGGCTCTGGCAGGAATGCGGGCCCGACCATTCAGCGGCTGCTCCTGCATCGAGAAGTCGGGCTGACGTTCGTCGGGCAGGTCCTCGCCGACAACACGACTGACGCGCCGCCCTCGCACCTGCCGGTTCTGGGCGAGGTCACGGACCTGGCACAGCTCCTGGACACCGGCAACGTCGAGGTCGCGGTGTTGGTTTGCGATGGCCTCCCCCAGCAGGAACGCGATGTTGCCGCCCGGCTCTGCATGGCGGCTCAGCGCGAGACGATTGTGCTGCTGTCGTCAGCAGATACGTTCGCGCTCGCTCCCGATATCCAGCGGCTGGCCGGCATGCCCTGCCGGCAACTGGTTCCCAGACTTCAGAGGCCGCTGGCGCGGGTGGCCAAACGCACCTTCGACATTCTCGGCGCCGCCAGCCTCCTGCTGATGATGCTTCCGTTGCTCGCGGCGTGTGCGGTCGCGCTGAGACTCCAGGACGGTCCAGGGGTCATCTTCCGGCAGACGCGCATCGGTCAGCACGGCCGCCACTTCACCGTGCTGAAGTTCCGCACGCTCAAGCCCGTCAACAACCATGAGTCAGACACCCGGTGGTCCGTCGAAAACGACGCACGGATAGGTGGCGTAGGGCGTCTGCTGCGCCGCACATCGCTTGACGAACTTCCCCAGCTTTGGAATGTCCTGCGTGGCGACATGAGCCTCGTCGGCCCGCGCCCCGAACGGCCGTACTTCGTTGAACTCTTCTCCTCCTCCTGTCCGGCCTACGCGCAGCGCCACCGGGCACCGGCAGGGATGACCGGCTGGGCCCAGGTGAACGGCCTGCGCGGCAATACCTCCATCGAGATGCGCGCCAAGTTCGACAACGACTACATCGACACGTGGAGCTTCACCGGCGACCTGAAGATCATCCTGTTGACGATCCGCGCCATGTTGTTCCAGGACAAAGCATGAACCCCGCCAGAGTCGGCCATTCTCGCCAGCCTGCTGCCGCACGCGCCGCTGTCGCCCGCGCTGCTGCTGCCCGGCCCCCTGCCGCCGGGCCCGCTGCTGCCCGGCCTGCTGCCGCCCGGCCCGTTGTCGCCCGGCCCGCTGCTGCCCGGCCCGTTGTCGCCCGGCCTGCTGCCGCTCGTTCCCGGTCCGCCAACGCCTTGCGGCCATCACTCAGTTGGCTGGCCGCACTCACCGTCCTCGCTGTTTGCGTCCCACCTGCCGAAGCCCACATCGATTCCTCCGTGCAAGTGACAGTCGGGGACCTGGCCGCCTTGGTGCTGGCAGTCGGCGCGGCTCTGACGGCCCTCAAGCACAAGCGGCGTTTGCCGCCTCGCGGGCTTTGGGTTTTCGGGCCGCTGCTGGTGACGCTGACGATCAGCACTCTCTGTGCCCGTGACATCGGCGCGAGCCTTCCCGGGTTTGTACGCGTCGTGGAGATCTTCCTGCTCATACCCGCGGCCATCATGCTCACCGTTCGCCGGCGGCGCGACGCCGCAGTGGTCCTGGGAGCCGTCGTGCTGGCCGGCCTGCTGCAGGCAAGCGTGGGCATCTGGCAGGTGCTCACCGGCACGGGAGCATCCTTCGCTGGACGCAACACCCGCGCGGTCGGGACCTTCGGGGCAGTCGACATCATGGCGATGGCCAACGTCGTCGGCTACGCGTTGATCATCGTCATCGCCCTGGCGCTCGTCTGCTCCGGGCGGAGGCGCGTCTTGTTGCTGTCGGTGGCAGCCGTGCTCGTTGTCGCGCTCATGCTGGCCCTGAGCCGCGGCAGTTGGCTGGCCGTCGCTGCTGGGATCGCAATGATGCTGGTGCTGCGGTCACCCGCGCTGGCGTTGCGCGTGGCAGTCGGGACGGCTGCCGTGGCGATCGTGACATTGTGCGGCTTGGGTGGACACTCCTCGGCCCTTGCCGAACGAGCCGAGTCGATCGTGGCCTCGATCAGCACACCCGACCGGTCAGTGGGCGACCGGTTCGGCCTGTGGTCGACGGCGGTCACGGTCTGGGGAGATCACCCGCTGGTCGGCGTCGGCCCGAAGGGCTTTCCGGCCCATCGGGACGGCTACGCACCGCTTGACCTGTCCTCTGCCAGCGAGACCCAGGATCCGGGCAATGGCTATATTCGGCAGCCGTTGCTGTCCCCGCACAGCCAGTACCTGCTGGTGTTGTCGGAGCAGGGCGTGCTCGGACTGGCCGGTTTCCTCGTCCTGCTCGGCGCGCTGGCATGGCGCGTCATCGCCGTGCGCCGCCGCACCGATCCGGCCTGGTTGATCAGCGCCGGTTTCATGACCACATTCTTGATGTCGTTCCTCTACGGCGACCTGGGCGGGCCCAGCTGCGTACTGGCAGCGATCATGCTCGGGTTGACCGGCGCTGCTGTGCTCACCAGTCCCGCCGATACCGGCCGGCCGTCCGGAACGCATCCGCCGCGATTTAAGAGGAAGGGAAACCCGCCGCGCTGCGCGGTTGCTGTGGGCTCCTCAGATCAGGAGCGCCGGCAATGGTGACCCCAGACCAGGAGCGCCGGCAATGGTGACCCCAGACCAGGAGCGCCGGCAATGGTGACCCCAGACCAGGAGCGTCGGCAATGGTGACGCCGCCGGCCCACCGGCTCGGCCGCGCTTCCTCGATCGGCTGGGCCGCCGGCATCTCCGCCGTGCTGATCTGTTGCGGCACGGCCCTGGGGTTCGTGCGGGACCTGACGATGGCGCACCTGTTCGGAGCCAGCAGCAGCACTGATGCGTTCCTGGTGGCCTGGACGGTGCCCGAAACGATGTCTCCCCTGCTCATCGAGGACGCCATGGCCCTGATCATGGTTCCTGCGGTCGCCCGGCGGTTGCAGCACCCCGACGGCGCCCGGCCGCTGATCGCCGCCGCCCTGCCCCGCCTGGCCGCCGGACTGGCGTTGGCCATGCTGGCAGCCATCCTTGGCGCGTCGCTCCTGGTCGAGGTCCTGGCACCGGGACTGCACGACCCCGGTCCCGCCGTGTTGTGCGTGCGCCTCACCGCCGTCACGATCCTGACCTTCGGGGTCGCCGGGTTCATGAGCGCGACCCTGCGCGCGCACCACTGTTTCGGGCCGCCCGCGAGCATCTACCTCGCCTACAACCTGGGAATCCTTACGGTCATCGCCGCCGGCGCCAGTTCGTTCGGCATCACCAGTGCGGCAGCCGGCGTCGCCTGGGGCAGCGTGTTGATGGTCGCCATACAACTACCGGCATTCCTGAGAGAGCTGCGCAACCCTCCGCAACCTGCTCCCACCGGACCGGCCGAACCCGCCCCTGCCGGTCTGGCCCAACCTGCTACAGCCCGTTCGGCTGAGCCTGCCTCTAACGGTTCAGCCGAACTTGCCTCTGCTGGTCTGACCGAGCCTGCCTCTATCGGTTCAGCCGAGCCCGCCTCTATCCGTTCAGCCGAGCCTGTCTCTGCTGGTCTGACCGAGCCTGCCTGTACGGATCTGGGTGATCCTGATCCTGTTGGTCCGGACGAGGGCGCAGCCACCCGTTCAGCTGAACTGATCTCCGGTCCGGTCGAAGCCGTGCCTGCGCGTTCGGCCGTACCCGTACCCGCCCCCGCGCCTGCGGCAGCCCTTGCGTGGGCCGCTGTCATTCCGGTCGTCGTCTTCACCCTGACGCGCCAGGCGCAGACACTCGCCGAACGGTTCATCGGCTCAAGCCTGGCCGCCGGCTCGATCTCTCACCTCAATTACGCCCAGAAGGTCGCCCAAGTCCCGATGGTGCTGTCCCTGCTCGTAGTGACGGTCACCTTCCCGCGGCTGGCCCGCGACAGTGCGGGAGGTGACACCAGGCAGGTGCGATCCCGCGTCGAGGCCGATCTGGTGATCGCCAGCGCCATCGTGCTGGCGGCCACCGCCTACCTCATCGGATCGGCCCAAGTGATCATCCAGTTGCTGTTCGAACATGGACGATTCACCGCGGCCGACACCACACGCACCGCGACCCTGCTGCAGATCTACTCCCTCGGCCTATGGGGGCAGGCCACACTCGGCGTCTGCGCGCGCGCCTACTTCGCGCAGAGCCAGCCAGGGTGGCGGCCGGCGGCAGCCGTTGCTCTCGGGCCCGCAGTCACCATCGTGCTCGGGGTTGCACTCACCGCCGCCACCGGAGCAGCCGCCCTGGCCGCCGCAAACGCCATCGGCATCACCTTGGCGGCCGCCCCACTACTGGCCGGCTTGCGCACCGGCAGGATCCGGATCTCGTTGCGTGTCGTGGCCGGTGACATCGCCAAACTGGGCGTCGCCGCCGTGTGCGCTGGCGCTGCCGCCACGGCGACCACGGCAGTTCTGGCGCCCCACAGCGCGGCGATCCCGCTCCTCGTCACCAACCTTGCTGTCGTGTGCGCCGTATTCGTCGCGGTGCTGGCTCTGGCGGGCACCACCTGGTCTCCCCTCGGCAACCTGCGCGCGCTCCGATCTCTCCGTTCCGACTAGGACCCATGGGGGGCCGATGAAGAAGAAAGCCACCGAACGCACGCCGACCGTACGGATGCCGCTGGTCCTGATGTACCACTCTGTGGACCGCCGGGGGGACGACCCGCATCTGGTCACGGTGTCGCCCGGTCGTTTCGAACGGCAGATGCGCTGGTTGAAGAGCAGCGGCCGCCGTGGAGTGAGCATGATCGAGCTGCTCGACGCCCAGCGGGCCGGCCAAGCCCGCAAGCTGGTCGGTCTCACGTTCGACGACGGATACGCCGACTTCCTCCGGCACGCCGTTCCGATCCTGGTGCGCTTTGGATTCACCGCCACCGTCTTCGTGGTCACCGAGCGCATCGGCGATGTGAACGCCTGGGACGAGGGGCCGCGCAAACCACTCATGAACGAAGACCAGCTCCGAGCCGTGGTGCGCTGCGGAATGGAGGTCGGTTCGCACGGAGCGCAGCATCGGTCATTGCCCTCGCTTGAGGACGACCGGCTCGAGCAGGAACTCAAACAGAGCCGGGCAACCCTGGAGGAAATCTTGGACCGGCGCGTGCCCGGCTTCGCCTACCCCTACGGGCACGTCGAACCCCGTGTCATCAGCGCGGTCCGGGAAGTCGGGTACGACTACGGCTGCACTATCTGGGGAGAACACCCCGGCCCTCACGCCATCCCCCGTACCTACATCGGCGAAAAGGACGGCCAGCTGCGGCTGGGGGCCAAGCTTGCCCGCCATCACCTGCGCTGGAACGTGCGCCGATGACCAGGGTTCTGCATGTCATCACCGGCTGGAACCGCGGCGGCGCCGAACAACAACTGCTGCTGCTGGCGCAGCACCTTCCGGTGCACTGTGACATCGCGGTGCTCACCCGCACCGGAGACCTCACCCCGGCGGCCCGGGCAGCCGGGATCAACGTGCATCACATCGGAATGCGCAGCAACACAGACCTGCGGGCGGTGCCCCGACTGGCTCGGCTGATGCGTCGTGGCAACTACGACGTGGTGCACACACATCTGTATCGCGCTTGCATCCACGGACGGCTCGCCGCCCGCATCGCCGGGATCCGCAGGGTGATTGCCACGGAGCACTCGCTTGGGGACGGCCACATCGAAGGCCGCCGCACCAGCACTGCGGTACGCCTGCTTTACCGTGCCACCGAATACCTAGGCGAGACCACCATCGCCGTCTCCCCCACTGTGGCCCGCCGCCTGCGTGGCTGGGGCGTACCGGCAAGCCGGCTGCTCACCCTGCCGAACGGGATAGACGCGGAGGCCTTCTCCTTCGACGCGGGGCAGCGCGCCGCGACTCGCGCGCATCTGGGAATCGACCCCGACGAGTTCATCGTGGGATCGGTGGGCCGCCTGGTGGAGACCAAACGCCTGGACGTGCTCATCCGCGCGCTTCCGCACACCGAGCGCGGGCGGCTGCTGATCGTCGGCGAGGGCCCGGCACACACCACCTTGGAACGACTCGCCGCAGCCACCGGGGTGACCGAGCGTGTGATCTTCACCGGAGATCGCGCTGACGTCCCTGCCCTGCTCTCGGCGATGGACCTGTACGCGGCGCCCTCGACGCAGGAGACCTTCGGGATGAGCGTGCTCGAAGCCCTGGCCTGTGGGCTGCCCGTGCTGTATTCGGTATGCCCCGCCCTGACGGACCTGCCTCCCGACTCGGCCCGGCAAGCGCAACGGCTACCACCACGGGAGTCGGCCTGGCGTGCCGCGATCAGCCAGGCCGCCCGGCGGCCGGCCGCTCGCCTGCGTCCCCCGCCGGCCGTCACGCACTACGCCATCACTCGGCAAATCGAACCCCTGGTCCGGCTGTATGAGCACGGGCCGGCGGCGATCAGCTCATCCGTTCCATCCAGCGTTTCTCCAGCGTGAAAGGGCCACAAATGCCTCAACCCCAAACCGACACCACGTCTGCGCTCACCCGTGCGGGGCTGCTGGCAGCAGTAGTCCTGCTCGGGTTGCTGGGCGGCCTCGGCTATGGCGGCCTCAGGCCGACGACCTACAGCGCCCATGCCCACGTGATGGTGACGGCACCGGAGAATGCGGGACCAAGCGCCAACAGTTTCGCCCAGGCCTACGGCCGGCTGGCCACTCTGGCGGAGACGCTGGTACTCGCCACACCACCGCTGTCACCGGCATCCCTGAACAGCGCCCGCAAGCACCTGGAGGTATCGACCTCACCCGATGCCCCGCTGATCCGCCTCACCGGATCTGCTGGGACTCCCGAGCGGGCAGCCACCTTCGCCAACGCCGCGGCCAGCGCTTTGACGCAGTACGGGAACACGCACCGCATCGACACCGGAGTCCGTGTCGTGCTGATGAACACCGCCGCCCCGCCAAAGTTTCCTTCGGGCCCCAACCTGCCGGTCAGTGCGCTGGTCGGAACGGCCGCGGGCGTGCTGCTGGCCATGTTGATCGCCGCCACCGGCTGGGACCGCCGCTGGCCCGGATTCCGGCGTTCCGGCGGCCAGCCACCCTGGCCTCGCCCACGGCCAGCCCACGAGAACGCTCTCGCTGAACGGCATCAACCCGACCCACCCGTACGAGCCGCCCACCCCGACGCCACACAAGAAGCCTCCGCCCAAGCGGCGTCCGTTCAACCGACGCCCGCCCAACCCGCGCCCGTCCAACCGACGCCCGCCCAACCCGCGCCCATCCAACCGACGCCCGCCCAACCCGCGCCCGTCCAACCGACGCCCGTCCAACCCGCGCCTGTCCAACCCGCGCCCGTTCAACCCGCGCCCGTTCAACCGACGCCCGCCCAACCCGCGTCCGCCCAACCCGCGTCCGTCCAAACTGCCTGCGCCCAAGCCGCCCCGGCAGAAGGCGGCCTCGCGGAGGACGAACTGGCCGATGCCAAACCCGGCCAGGCCGTTCCCGTGCAAGGGGATCCTGCGCAAGGGGATCCTGCGCAAGGGGATCCCGCCCCACCTGGCCCTGCACAAGCTAAGAAGGCACGGGCCAAGAAGCCGCGAGCCAAGAATTCCCGAGCCGCAAGGTCACAAGCCGCAAGGTCACAAGCCGCAAGGTCACAAGCTAGGAAGGCATGAGCCAAGAAGTCACCAGCCGCAGACCGGCCCGGCCCAGCAGAGGCGGCGGCGGAGCCGGAGGCTTGGCACGAGGCCACCAGGCGTGGGCATACGGCGCCGGCGCCGTATGCCGGACGTTCCTCACCGGACTCAAGCACCGATGTCGACAAAGTCAAACGACCGGCCTACGGCCAGGTGGCCGCTGATGGCCTCTTGCCCCGGCCCGGCGCACAGTTCCCCCGGCAAAGGGAAAGGGCGAGCGTTGCGCATCCTGCATGTCACTCAGCCGACCACCGGCGGAGTCGCGACCTATGTGGCCCAAGCCGCAACCGAGCAACGGCGGCGAGGCTGGCAGGTCGCGGTCGCCTGCCCGCAGGAGGGGCAGCTAGCTCAGCGGCTCGGGCCTACCGGCATACCAGTGTTGGTCTGGCAGGCTGAACGCGCCCCAGGCCTTCACACCCTGACCGAGGCTTGGCGGCTGCGTCGCATCGTGCAAGCGCTCGCACCCGATGTCGTACACCTGCACTCGGCCAAAGCCGGTCTGGCTGGGCGGCTCCTAAGCCCGCGTCGCCATCGGAAGTACGGGCTCATCTTCCAGCCGCACGGCTGGTCGTGGCTGCCAGGAAGCGCCATGCTCGCCCGAGCCAGCAAAGCTTGGGAGAAGGCAGCGGCGGTGCGCTGCGATGCACTGGTGTGTGTCGGCGAGGGCGAACTGCACCAGGGGCAGAACGTGGGAGTCCGCGGTCCTCTTGTCGTCGTTCGGAACGGAGTCGACCTCAGCACATTCCATCCGTTCAGCCCTGCGGAGCGGCAATCGGCCAGGCTGACTCTCGGCATCCCGGCAGATGTGCCCCTGGCCCTGTGCATCGGCCGCCGCAGCCGACAAAAAGGCCAAGACGTTCTGCTGGCTGCCTGGCCAGCGGTGCTCGCCCGCTGCCCGCAAGCTCGGCTCGCGATCGTTGGGGACTCCGATGGCGACGCCCTGACACCGTCGCGTCCTCAGGCGGAGTCGGTGGAGTTCGTGCCGGCGGTCACCGACTCGCGTCCTTGGCTGGCGGCCTCCAACGTCGTGGTGATGCCCTCGCGGTGGGAAGGGCTGCCGCTGGCCGCGCTGGAGACCCTCGCCGCCGGCCGCAGCCTTGTGGGGACGGCCATCCCCGGGCTGATCGAGGTCGTGACCTGCGGCACGGGCGAACTTGTCCCGGCTGAGGACCCCGATGCGCTGGCCAAGGCCGTGGGTGAACGGCTCGTCGCGCCTGACCTGGCCGACGCCGAAGGCGCTGCAGGCGCACAAATGGCCTCAGTCTTTGACCTCAGCGACACCCTTGACCGGCTCTGCGACCTCACCGCCGCTGTTGCTGCTCGGGGTGGCCGACGTGCCAGATCCGGCGACGGCGTGGCACCCCTGTCGGTGGCCGGGCACTAGCGACGCATCGGGTACCGAGGGGACTGGGCTCGGGCCAGGCGTTGCCATCGGGCTCAACCCGGGTGTCGCTATCGGGGTGACTTCTGCGGTTGCCGATGCGCCGCCACCGCTGGGTGCGGCCGCGGTCTCAGCCGTAGGAGACGAAGCCGGGGTCGTTGTCGCCAATGGCGGCAGAGCGGGCTGCTGCAGCGGAACCTGAGCCGGGATAGCCGCCGTTGGGGACGTCACGGGCGCTACCGGGGGGCCCGGCGTAGGCGATGGCAAAGCCGGTGTTGGCAATGGAGTGGAAGGGGCGGTCGACGGCGTCTGAGGGATCACCGGCGGTGTGGCAGTCGGCGCTGCCGAAGGCGTGAGAGGCGTGGCCGACGCCGTGGAAGGGACTTCCGGCGGCGTGGAAGGGACGGTCGGCGGCATGGCAGGGGTGGCCGATGACGTGGGAGGGACGATTGGCGGCGTGGCGGGGACAGCGGATGACGTGGGAGGTATGGCCTGCGGCGAGGCAGTGAGAACCGACGGTGTGGAAGCGGACGGGGTTGCCGACGGCGCGGGTGGCACAGCCGCCAGTGCGGGTGGCGCAGCCGACTGCGTGGGGGGGACGGCTGACGGGGTGGGGTCGCAGGAGGGGTCGGGCGTGGGACTGGAAACATTGCCCAGCTGGCCCCCGAAGAGGCTCCGGTAGGCCGCGGACGCACCGGGATTCTCGGCGGCGCATTGCCACACCCCGTGCGGGCAATAATCGGTGACCGTCTGATAGAGAACGTTGTGAGACGCCATCCATTTATACATTCCTTCGACATAATCTGAATTGTCGGAGTTGTGGAACAATCCCCATTCGGGGAACGATATCGGTTTCCGGTGGGCGGCGGCGAAGTCGGCCTGGGCTTGCAGTCCGTACGGCTCCTTGATGAAATCCGCGAAGGATTGCCCACGAGGCTGGTCATAACTGTCCGAACCGATGATGTCGACGACGTCATCGCCGGGATAGCACTCCGTCCACGGTATGGCGTCGAGGCCGCGCGTGGGGTTGAAGTCAAAGCGGAACCGGGCGCCGGTGACCGATCGCATCGTCTGGACGATCCGGCGCCAATACACCTTCCACATCGCGGGATCGGGACGGCAGCGGCCGCTGTAGGTGGTGCCGTTCATTTCCCATCCGGGAATGATGATCGAATCCGGCACTCCGGCATTTACCAGACGCTCGGCGAGCCGCCGGAAGTGCTCGTCGAATCTGCCGGACGCACCCGCGCGCAGGAAGGACGCCACGACGGCATCGGGCATCATCACCTCGTTCGGTGCGACCATCGGCACGTTGACCACGAGCAGGCGGGACGGGTCCTCGGCCCGCCACTGCGCCCACGGGGTGATGATCTCCGGCGGACCTTCGATCCCCGCCCAGGTCTCTCCGGGGAGATAGGTATGCCCGACTTTGAACGGCGAGCCAAGCCATTTTTCAAACCCGCCTATTCTCGCGACCCCTTCGGCGCCAGAGCCCAAGAATGCCCCCAGCGGAGGGTTTGAGGCGACGGGAGTGCGTGCCCTGCTTGTTGACGCATCCGTTGTGACGCACGAGCTGACTGCCATCGCAGCAAAAATCGAAGCACAGGTCGTACCACTTTTAAGGAAACTCAGGAGTTGTCGCTTCCGTCCTCCATAGAATCGTCCATAGGCGGGGCGTATGTGGTCAGGCGCCATGCGTACCGTATGCCCGGCGGGCGTTGCGACGAACTGTCGCACCCCGGTGCCGTGAAAATATTTTGCTCGCTCTATAGGTGCCTCGCATATGTACAGAATTAGGAGAATTGGCCAGATGTCCCATGCTGCGTGATTCCCCGCAGTCGGCCGAGCCCCAACTCGACTGCCGGCTGCCCGTTCTGCTGCTGCGCACCAATCGATATCCCTTGCATCACGGCACTTTGGCGGCCATCAGGTCACTGGGCCGGGCCGGCGTCGAGGTCCACGCCATTCTCGAACCCGGCATCACTCCCGCCGGCACCTCGCGATACCTGCACCGCTGCCACGGCTGGGGCCCGCCTCCCCACCTCGGAGACTCGCTGGCCAGATACCTGGACGGCATCGCCACGCGGATCGGCCGCCCCACCCTGCTGATTCCGCTGGACGACGCCGGTGCGATCTACATCGCCGAGAACGCCGCTGAGTTGAAGACCAGGTTCGTCTTCCCGCCGCAGTGGCCGAGCACCCCCCGCATGGTCGCCGACAAGGCGACGCTGCTGGAGGCCGGGCGGCGGAACGGCATCGCCATGCCGCCCAGCCGGACTCCCGCCACCGGCGCCGAGCTCCGCGAAGCCGTCGACGTGCTCGGCCTACCCTTGATCGCCAAATGGGCACGGCCCTGGCTCCTGCCGACCGGCCTGCGCAGCACCATGCTGGTGACGACGCTCCAGCAGGCGCAACGCCTGCTGGCCAGGACACACGACCCGGCGAGCCAGGCGGCAGGTCCCTTGATCCTGCAGCGCCGCATTCCGCCCGCGGGAGGCGACTGGTTCTTTCACGGGTACTTCGACGCGTCCTCCAAATGCCTGTTCGGCGGCACCGGGCGCAAGCACGTGGCCAGGCCCGCCCACGCCGGTCACACCGTCGCCGGGGAATGGGTGCTCAATCCCCGCCTGGAACGGCTCGCGCACGAGATCGTCGGCGCCCTGAGCTACACCGGTCTGGTCGACCTGGACTTCCGCCTCGACACCGACGGCGCCGATTGTTCCGACCCCTACCAGGGCACCTACCACCTGCTGGACTTCAACCCCCGGCTCGGCGCGCAGTTCCGCCTCTTCCAGGATCGCCAGTGTCTCGACCTCGTCCGGGCCCTGCACCTGGACCAGTCAGGACGCGGCGTACCGCGGCCGCGCCCGGCGCCGGGACGGACCTTGATCGTGGAGAACCAGTACGCGCAGCACACGCTCGCCACGTTCACCCGCCCCTTCAGCACGATCCGCCGAGGTCGCCGAGCCGACGAACTGGCCTGGTGGGCAGCCGACGACCCCCGTCCGTTCTTCGTCATGGGAAAGCTCAGCCTGGCAGGTGCCCTGACCCGCGCACGACCAGGCGGCCGCCGCCGCTGACGCGTTCATCCCGCATTTCAGGAAGGAACCTCGTGAACGACTCACTCATCGACACTCTGATCGTCGGGGCGGGACCCTACGGCCTGTCGATCGCGGCCCACGCGCAGGCGCGCGGGCTCAGCGTCCGCGTCATCGGGACACCGATGGACTTCTGGCAACATCACATGCCCGCCGGCATGCTCCTGAAATCCGAGCCGTTCGCGTCCAACCTCAGCTCACCCGCACCCGGCAGTTCCTTCCTCGACAGGCATCCCGGCTGGTCGATGGGCCAGCCGATTCCGCTGAAGCAGTTCATCTCCTACGGCGAATGGTTCGCCGAGCACGCGGTCCGCGGCATTGAGAAGGTCCAGGTCGAGCATGTCCAGGCCACTAACCCCGGCTTTATCGCGACCTTGAGCACCGGCGAGGAAGTCCGGACCCTGACCGTCGTCATCGCCATCGGTGTGCGCCAGTTCGCCCATGTGCCTGCACAATTGAGCGGCTTGCCCCGTGAGCTCCTCACACACAGCGTCGAGCATCACGATCTCAGCCGATTCGCCGACCGCGAAGTCACGGTTGTCGGCGGAGGGCAATCGGCATTGGAAACCGCAGTCCTGCTGGCCGAGGCAGGGGCGCGCCCCACCGTTCTCTCCCGCAAAGACCAACTGGCCTGGAACGCGGTCCCCCAGCCCGACCCTTCGTGGGTCAGCAGAGCCTTCCGCGGTCCCCAATCCGGCCTTGGGCGTGGATGGCGGACCTGGCTCTGGTCAGAACACCCCGCCACGACTCGTGCGCTGCCCGACCGGACGCGCCAGAGGATCGTGAAGAACACAATGGGCCCGGCCGGCGCCTGGTGGCTGAGGGAACGCATGGGCCACAGCGTCACACTCCGCCTGGGCGAACGTATCGTCGAAGCCGGCGCCAGCAACGGCAGAGCCCGCTTCTCGACCGTCACCAGTCACGGCGGCATCCACCTGTCCCAGACCGACCACATCATCGCCGCGACCGGCTACGTCCCCGACATCGACAAGATCACGATCCTGGACCCGAAGCTCCGCCGGCGCCTGCAGTTGCGGCACCGATCGCCCGCCCTGTCACGCCACTTCGAGAGCTCCGTCCCGGGTCTCTACTTCGCCGGCCTCACAGCCGCCGCGAGTTTCGGTCCGGTGATGCGCTTCGTACACGGCAGTTCCTTCGCCGCCCAGCGCATCGCCGAAAACCTCGCCAAACAACGCCGGACGACCCCACCCAAAACCGTCGTCCCGTCGTCCCAGGCCGACAAGAGCGTGGCAACGAAATAACCAGAGCCGCCGCAGGGGGCGCCGCCGCACAACGCGGTCGGCGCCCCACGCATCATTCCGCGTGAGACAACTGCCCGACTCCTGAGTGTCTGCCGCTCCCACAGGCCCGCCCAACGGCTCGGTCTGCGCGACTGCCACACCGTTCTCGCAGAGAACCATTGCTGGCCTTGAGCGGGCTCGGTGCCACACCAGGGATTCCTGGTGCGCGAAACCGGGGAGACCTGCATCGATGTCTCTCGTAGGTCGCAGAAGGGCTCCGCCTCCGCCCGAGCCAACGCCGGAGCCACGCTTCCCACTGCTCCCTCTGCCACCAGGAGAATCCGTGCCCGCTCGTGACAAGGAGACCAGCCTCAGCCCTCCGCGCGTGTTCGGATTCGCACGACGCTGGTCGCTTGAGCTCTACGCGCGCTGGTGCTGGCGGCGTGGTCAGCGACATGCCCGCAGGCGCGCCTGAACGTTCCGTTCACGTCGCTGCTCGGCAGGGTCAGGCAGGATCCGATGCTGTCTCCAGCCAACTGGGCAGCGGTTCTCGAGAGTCGATCCACGCGGCGGGAATGCCGTCAATGCCCGTTCTGATGGCGACGACGCCGCCGACGATTGCGGCGGTGGTGTCCATGTCACCGCCGACTGCGACGCAGGCACGGATTGCGGCTGGATAGTCATTGAGGTGCCGAGCGGCCACCCAGAGCGAAAAGGGCACGGTGTCCTGGGCAGTGATCCGGGAGCCATTGCCAAGCGCATGCGCCGCTTGCTCCGGGGTGGCCTCCGGGAGTTTGCGGGCTTGCTCAAGGCCACGACGAACGTAGGTCCCGGGAGTGTGATCGAGGGCGGCTTCGAGCAGAGCCTCGGCGGTGCAGTCGGCAACGGCGGTGCAGTCGGTAACGATGGAGGCGGCCACGGCCACGGCTACCGCGCCGGCGATTCCTTCGCTGTGGGAGTGGGTGATCTCGGCCTGCAGGGTGGCTTCGCTGGCTGCACGTGCGGGGTCGCCGTTGAAGTACGCGGCCAAGGGGGCGACGCGCATGGCGGCGCCGTTCCCGAACGAGCCGTTGCCGCCGAAAGACTCGACCGAGGCTGCCCGCCAAGGGTGTCCGTCACGGATGCGTTCAAGGAGTTCGAGGGCCCCTGCCCCATAACGACGCCCCATGTCGAGACGCGTGGCGAAGGCGGCAGCGAGAACATCCTGGTCGATGCGCCCATTGGCCTCCAGGCACGAGACGACCGAGCAGGCCATTTCCGTGTCATCGCTCCACTCCCAGGGCGGCGGAGGGTCATCCGTCGCCGTCAGGTGGCGATTGGCATGAAGGAAGAACTGGTCGCCGAACGCGTCACCGACCGACAGGCCTGTCAGCGAGGTGCGCATCATCATGGTCCGCTCGGAGTGGTCCATATCGGTCAGCCTATGGGGGCTGTCCGTCGACGTCCGCGCCGAATCCGCGGAGGAGCGGATGGCGCGCGCCGCATACGGCGCGCGCCACGCACCTCAGGCCGGTGGTCTCATCTCCACGCCGTACCGGGCCCCTGCGGCGATGAGCCGCTCCATGTCCGGGGCCTCGGCCGACGGCGGCAGATCACGGACGGGCGCCCGTTCACCGACCTCCGCGAAGAACTTGTCGATGTTGGCGCCCGGCGTGTACACGACGAGCACCCGCGCGAGGCTGGTCGGTTCGAAGTTCTCCAAGACTCCAGCGGGAACCTGGAAGATCGAGCCCGGCTCCCCCTCAACCGTCTCCTCTCCGATGTGGTACAGGATCGTGCCGTCCAGGACGTACACGGTTTCGGCACTTGGATGGGTGTGGGGCGGCGGTCCCCCGCCCTCGGGGATGGTCATCTGCATGATGACCATCTCGCCGTCCGACTCCTCACTCGACACCTTGACCTCGTAGAGGCCGCCGAGGAACCAGAAGGCGTCTCCCTCGGCCGGTTTGCGTGCTACTACGGTGGCTGCCATGTGATCCCCCTTCTCACATGTCTCACCTCTACCCTGACCAGGCAGGACGCGAACGTCGGAGGCGTGGGCGACCACCGCCTCGCTCGTCTGCGCCACGGTAGAAGCCGGTGCAGCGATCAAACAGCCCAGTATTCGGTGGCCTAGCTGTGGTCGGCTGCGGCCGGCAGGGGCTGCTCGGTCAGGTCGGCGGCGACCTCGACGGCGATCTCGATCGCCCGTGCGGCCAGTGGGGACTGGGAAGAAATGGCCGGCCAGTGGAGGTAGATCCCACGGGTCGGTGCCGGCCGCAATTCGTGGAGGGCGAGCCGGTCGTCGAACCGGGTGCCGGATCCGTGGAGGGCAAGGCGCGGCAGCACCGCCCATCCCAGCCCGGCTCGCACCATCGACAGGATCGTCTCGTTGCCCGGGGAGCGAAAGACGATCTGCGGTCGTGCACCGGCATCGGCGAGTGCCGGGTCCATCCACACCTGGTCGCAGGTTGCATGGCAGCCCACCATCGGTCTGCCATCGAGCCGCTTCAGCGATACCGGGCCATCGGGGAGGTCGCCCGGCCGGGCCACCAGCAGGTAGGGATCGTCGACCAGCTTGACGTGCTCGAGGTCGCCGTCGAGTGGCCCGTCGGAGAACAGCAGGTCCAGGTCGCCGATCTGTGGATCCGGTGGCATATCGGACAGCCTGATCTCGCAGCCGGGGTGCTCGTCACGCAGCCGGCGCATGACCGACGGCAGGATCACGTTGGACACGCTCTGGAACGTGCCTATGTCGATCCGGCCATCGCCGGCCTTGAATCGCTCAACGGCATCGGCCAGCGCCTCGGCCTTCGCCAGCACCTCGCGTCCCTGTTCGAGGACGACGGCGCCGAGCGGCGTGATCCGTACCGGCCTGGGACCGCCCGGCCGGTCGAACACCGGGCCGCCAACGGACTTCTCCAACGCGGCGATCTGCTGACTGATCGTCGACTGGGTGTAGCCGAGCCGCGCGCCCGCCCGTCCGAACGTGCCCTCCTCAACGATGGCGACCATCGTCGCCAGGTGCCGCAGTTCCACATCGACCATGAGCCCAAGTATAGCTTCTGGCGATCGACTCGATCGGAAACAATCGCTTTTCTCGATGCGAAGGCGCATCTAACGTCAGCGGCATGACAACGCACAGCACACAGGCTCCTGTCACGCCGGCGATCGAACTCCGATCGCCTCGGGTGCGGTTGAGGCAGTCGAGCTTGGTATGGGCGCTCACGGCCACGCACTTCGTGAGCCGGGCCGGCGGGGTGGCGCGGGCGTTCCTGGTGCTCTATCTGACCCAGGAACGGGGACTCTCGCCGACGACGGCCGGAGCGGTGATCGCGGCGGTCGGCGCCGGAGATATCGTGTCGCAGCTGTTGGGCGGCTGGCTGGGCGACCGGATCGGTCGACGCAACACCATGCTGGTCGGGTTCTTGGGCACAGCCGTCGCGCTGGTCGCGCTCGGCTCGGCGGAAACGATGCCGGCGATCTGTGCGGCTGCCGTCGGTGTGGGGCTGATGGCGGAGCTGTTCCGCCCGGTGGGATCGGCTGCCGTGGCGGACCTGCCTGCGCAGGAGCGGATCCGTGCCTTTGGTTTGCTCTTCTGGGCGGCCAATCTTGGCTTCACGGTCTCGACGGTGGCCGCTGGGGTCCTGGTCCGACAGGGGTACGGCATCCTGTTCTGGATCAATGCAGCGGCCTCAGTCCTCGCGGCGTTCATCGTGTGGCGGCACGTTCCCGAGACCCGTCCGTCGACGCCGAAAGCGACCCGGCGGGCGCTGCTGCCAGTCCTCCTGCGCGATCCGGTGATGCTCGCCATGGTGGCGATCCACGTTGTCTACTTCGCAACGTTCCTGCAGGTGTTCTCGACGCTCCCGCTCGTCATGGCCGCCGACGGCCACGGTCCAGGGACATTCGGTGCGGTGCTCGCCCTGAACGGGATCGTGATCGTCCTCGTCCAGCCGATCGCGGTACGGCTGCTCGACGGTCGCGACAGAGCCTCGATTCTGGCGGTGTCCATGCTGCTGGCGGGCATCGGCGGCGGATTCGGCGCTGTCGTGCACAGCGGCGCCGGCCATGCCGGGGCGATCCTCGTGTGGACCCTCGGCCAGATCGGCGTCTCCGTCATGTTCGGCGCCACCTTTGCCGACCTCGCGCCGGCCGACCTACGCGGCCGGTACATGGGCGTCGCCTCCGCCACGTGGAGCCTGGGAGCCGTACTGGGACCACTGCTCGGCACCGCGCTGCTCGACCACGCTGGGCGAACCGCGCTGTGGGCGGCATGCTCGGCGACCGGGCTCGCTCTGTTCGCCGCCCAGCAGGCTGTCGCCCCCGCCCTGCGCCGCCGAACCTCCGCCCCGGCTGCGTCATTCAAGCCGCGACAGCCGATCCACAAGTCTTGACCATCCCTCTCCTGCTGCGACCTCTGGCTGACGCGTTCGGGTCATCCGCAGGAGCGTACGAAATTCTCTTTACCTGTAACCATCTGGAGGAATGTGATGTCGAGCAGCGAGCAGATCGTCAAGGCCAACGGCGTGGAACTGTGCGTGGAGTCGTTCGGCGACCCGGCCGATCCGGCCATCCTGCTGATCCATGGCGCGGCCCACTCCCTGCTGGCGTGGGAGGAGGAGTTCGTAGCCCGGCTCGTCGCCGGGGGCCGGCAGGTGATCCGGTATGACAGCAGGGACGCGGGCCGTTCGACCGGCTACCCGGCCGGATCACCCGCCTACGGGCTCGGCGACCTGGTCGCCGACGCCGCCGCGCTGCTCGACGTGCTCGGCATCACCGCCGCGCACGTCGTGGGCATGTCGCAGGGTTCCGCGGTCGCCCAGCTCCTGGCCCTCGACCACGCCGACCGGGTGGCCTCACTGACGCTCGCCTCCTCCACACCCGGCGGCCCCGGCCACCAGCACCCCGACCTGCCAGCGGTGTCGCAGGAGATCCAGGAGCTCTTCGCCAACGAGCCCGACGAGCCCGACTGGTCCGACCGGGCCGCGGTCATCGACTATCTGGTCGAGGCCGAACGCCCCTTCGCCGCGCACTCCCGCCCGTTCGACACCGACGGCATGCGCGCGGCGGCCGAACGCGTCGTCGACCGGACCACCGACATCGCCGCACAGCTGACCAACCCGTTCATGATCGACGCGGGCGAGCCCTGGCGAGGGCGGCTCGGCCAGATCGGCGCTCCGACGCTGGTGCTGCACGGCACTGAAGACCCGATGTTCCCGATCGGCCACGGCCGCGCGCTTGCGGCTGAGATCCCCGGCGCCCGCTTCATCCCTCTGGAGCAGACGGGCCACGAGGTCTTCCCCAGGCACACATGGGACATTGTCATCCCGGCGATCCTCGACCACACCGCGAGCCGCTGACATGATCGCCATCGCGCTGGGGGCGAGCCTCGGCTAGGTGCGACGTGACTGGCTGAGGGTCGTCTTCTCTGGTCGGGTAGCCGGGACGCATCACTGCGTCCCGGCTACCCGGCATCGCCTCCACCCGGGCCGAGACTGCCGCGCCGCGCCTCGCACAGCGCCGTCTGAACGGTGGCCTTGATGTCGTCGCTCTGCGCGTCCGGGCCACCCGGGCCGAGGTTGGCCATGACCGTCGCTTGCCTGCCGTCGACCGTGGCACCGCCTGCGGTCTCAAATCCGAAGAAGTCACCGGTGTGCCCCCAGTAGATGCCGCCACAGGGCAGTTGCCTGCTCTCCAAGCCGAGACCGTACTCCCGGCCCTTGGTGTTGGTTGGCCGGGTCTTCATCATCTGCCGGAGCTGGGCCGGGCGCAGCAGCCTGCCGCGTACGAGCGCGTCCAGGAACCGGTTGACGTCGTGGCCGCTGGAGATCAGCTCGGCGCCCGCGCCCCCGATCGAGGGGTTGATCGCGGTGATGTCGATGAGCGGCGCGTTTTCACCTGGCCGTGCGTACCCGCGCGGGTGCGGTTTGGGGATCGCCGGGCCGTCGCCCGGCGCGTACGTCTCACGCAGCCTGAGAGGCTTGATGATGCGCCGGTCGATCTCCTCACCGTAGGAGTGGCCGGTCACCCTTTCGGTGATCATCCCAGCCAGCAGGTAGCCCGTGTTTGAGTAGGCCCAGCCCTTGCCGGGCTTGAAGGTCGGCTCGTGGGCGAGCGCGATGTTCACCAGGTCGCGAGGGTCCCGGTGGGCGAGCGGATCCTTGAGTACGTCCTGCGGGTTGAGATATTTGACGACGTCGGGCAGGCCGCTGGTGTGCTGGAGCAGCTGTCGGACAGTGATCAACCGCCCGTCGTTGCCGTTCCCGCGGACGACGCCGGGCAGGTAGCGCTCCACCGGTGCGTCGAGGACGACGCGGCGCTCTCCCACCAGCTGGAGTACGACCGTCGCCACGAACGGCTTGGTCATGCTGCCGATCCGGAACTTGCTGTCGCGGTGCACCGGCGCGCGGCTCTTCACGTCCGCGACACCGCTGGTCAGCACCGAGCTGCCGCGCCGGTTCCGCATCTCGACGAGCGCTCCGGGTGCGCCGTCGACCGTGGTCAGCCGGTGCAGGAGCTCGCGCAGCCGAGCGTGGTCCCCGGCATGGGTGGATCCGGCGGCGGTGACAGCCGCGGCGGCGTTCCGCCGCGACACGTCGTCGCCGGCCAGCGCGTCCGCTGTGACTCCCGCCGCCACCGCCAGTGCGAGTGCGCCACCCAGCGCACCCTTGTACTTGATCACGTGCGCTCCCTTGATCGTGAGAGCCAACACGCTAGGGATCGCGATGTTCGACGCGCGTCACCCGCGATAGCCACCGTTCGCGTCATACCGAAGGTGGAGACGCCTAGGTCAGAGGGCCCGCACCTCCCCTCGCCACCACCACGGGGGCCCGCTGGTCTGCCGCGTGGATGAGCCCGAAGGTGTCCTGGCGGTGCATCACCCCACCGTCAGCCGGCGTGAGGTCTCGTCGGTCCCTCGGCCGGCTCGGGGTGAACTCCGGGCTTCGATGGCTGATTGGTGATGGCGAGCAACATGGCCAGCACCTTGTCCTGGTCGTGCGCCAGCTTGTCCAGCCGGGTCCAGATCTGGTTCAGCATCAACACCATGATCCCGAGGATCTCCACGGCGAGCAGGAAAATGGTCCCGCGCTCGTTGATGAAGGCGGTGGCCAGATTCGACACCAGCACGATCGCCCCCACGATCACCAGAAAGACCAGGATGTGGTTCCACATCTTGGATTCCATCGACCGGTAGTGGTCCTGCAGGTCAGCCGCAGGCCGATACTCCACCCTGAACCGGTTGGACATCGCCATCACCCCTCTCACAGCCGGAGCGAGACCGGACCGGGGTCTCCCGGGCAGCTGCCCATGTCCAGCCGGGCTACGGCCTACAGACGCGGTTAACCAGCACACTTGGCAAGGGGTAGAGCCCCCCGTGACGGGAGGCCCGGTGAGGGAGCGGCCGCGAGGAGCAAGCTGCCGACCAGTCCGCGCACTGCCACCTCCTCGCTGTGACGATCTTCCGGAGATACGACCAATGACATAGAGTCTCTCCGCAGCTACGCAAAGTAAACAAGGGTTGGCCGACGTCCAGGCGATCAGGGGGACGCGGCCCTAGGCGGGGCCGGTCCCAGGGAGGAGCACCCGCCCGGGTACGACCCTTCCCTGGGCCCGGCCCTGCCAGTTGAGGTGCGGACCGCGGGGGTCGGACTGGGCGGCCCACACTGGATCCCTCCACAACGGAGTACCAGTCCGGACCTCCCCCGGCTCGCTTACGGCAAAACCGAGTTCGGCGCGTCTCCTACCAGGGGAAAGTGACAGTAACCATTCAGTCAGTCACAGTGAGTTGACGTCTGAGTCCTGGCCACGCACCTGCGACATGTGGCTGCGGTCTCGTTCAGCGTGGGCATGGTCACCACCAGCACCCGGACATGGCACTGCGGTCGAAGGTGTCGGCCGAGGTCGTGGGGGCAACTGCGGGAAGGCAAGCCACTGGCAGCGCACGCGAAATTATCGCGATGTGGACCGAGGGCTGCTTGGCTTCCTGTACCGCGCCGCCTTCACCGCTGGGCGACGTGCCGCCTACGTCAGGTTGGAGGCCCTTTGCCGAGCACGCCGCCCCCATTCGACCGCACCGGAGCGGAGGTGACGCCAAACACCCTCTGCCCCCAACCATTCGTTCCCTGCAGCTCACCAAGGCCACCCGCGCATAGGGCAAAAACGACCCAATGTCTGCCACGGCCTGGTAGCCCGGGGGTGGCTGGTGCCCGATGGGCATACCGCTGCGTCAGTGAACGGCCTCCGCCGGACACGGCACGTCCCGGTCTCCAGCCGCCGAGAAGAGGTTCACGGACCTTGGGTGACGTACGGTGCCCTGGCGGTGGCTACCAATTCGCCTATGACCACTAGCCTTTTTGCGTCACTTCCCATGGGGTGGCAGGTGATCAGGGAAACGTAACTTCTCTTCGGTGTTCTTCCTGCCCGGAACGGAACCGGGTGTAGGACGTTTGTTCGGGAGGGAGAGATGATACGAATGCGGCGAACTACGTAGCGGAATGCACGTGACCTGATCTTGAATATGATCAAGTCTCCCTTGGTCAGGCGATTGAGCTTACGGAAGGGGGCTCGGCCGGTGGTTCGGTGCCCCAGTAGCGCCACGTTTCCTGGCTGTCCTGGCTTGGCAGTGCCGGGGTAGTGTCCGATGGCGCGTCTCAGTCTGGCTTTGGCGACGCCTTCGCGGACCCTCTCAGAGAGTCCGATCCTTGGGATTACGAGAGTGGCGATGGTGGATGCGGCTGTGCGATCGCCGACCGCTTGTGGTGCACTCACAGCCACCGTGGCCGTAAAGAGCACCGCGGTCCAAAGGAAGCGCAACGAGAGTCTGGAGCTCATTTAGGCTCGAAGCTTTCTTTGTTGGCGCAGTGGGAGCCTGAGCCGTGCTATCAGCGCAGGATGGGAATGCCCATCGCGTGAACCGGAAGGCCATTCGTCACTCCCAAGGTGGGCTGGTAATCTGCCGCCTGCTCCGGGGATGGGATGGGAATTCCCAGTGCCCGGATGAGGTCCTGCAGTGTTTGCGCCGCGGGGGGCAGCGGCTCCTCGGCCACGGCCTCGGCCATGCGCCTGGTGGACGGCAAGATCTTCGGCTTCCTGAGCTTTGGCTTCTTGGCTTTGGGTGCCTTGGCCCGGGTTTTGACCGGCCGCGGTGGATCTGCCGGCGCGGTTCCCTCGCAATCGGGGTTGGCCCGGCCGTGGACGGAAACCCGATCCGGACAGTCATCGGGCGGCGTGTCAGTGTGGTGATCGTGCCCGCCATCGTGGAGCACATGCGCGCTGCCCTGGCAGTACGCCTTGGCCACGCCCAACACCGCCGCCGCGTTCCCGCAGAAGCTGATGGGCACATGGGCATGGTTGCCGCCCAGCACATCGGCCCATCCCGCCCCGCCATGATGGGTGACGGTGGCTGTGCCCTTGCAGGCGGCCTTGGCGACGCCGGCGATGGCGAGGGCGTTGCCGCAGAAGGAGATCGGGATGCTGACCGGAGCGCGTAGCTGGTTCCCGCCTCCCCCCGAGAGGCTGCCCGAGGTCCTCATCGATTCGCTGTAATGGCCCATGTCGTGAACATGCGCCCCACCGAGGGACGTGGCCTTGGCCGATCCCAGCAGCGCCGCGGAGTTCCCGCTGACGTTGATCGGTACGGAGATCGGCGCGTTGCTCTGGTTGCCCCCGAGCACGCTCACGTCGCCGCTCGTCCTATCCGCGTGTGTGGCACCACCGACGACGCTTGAGCTCGCGGTCACCCCCGCCACTACCAGAGCGACGCGAGCAGAGTTTCTGGCCCAGTTTCGCATTCCTATTGCTCCTTTCCGATGTGGGTGCGATCGGTGACGCCCAGGCGGCAATGGCGTGAGCACCACGTCCGCGGAAGATCGCTGGTGCGTCTCGAACGACGAGGTGGCATGCGAGGAAGCGGCTGCTCGCTTATTCAGGAACCGGAACGTCCGGCGCGGAGGCAGCCGGGGCCGTCACGCGGAGTGCTTGCGGCTGGACTGCGGCCAAGGTTGATCGCTGAAGGCGGTCGGCCTCAGCGACGAGCGTCCCCCCGACTCGGTCGATCCCGATCCGCTTGAGAGAACCGCTGATCAGCGTGGTGCGGCCAGCGTCCGGCTCGGCGAGCGTGGCGACCACCAGCCAGCCGGCCGCCAGGAGGAAACCCGTGGCCACGACGCGCCGTGCGTGGGAGATCAGCGCAGGCTGGAGCCGGCCTCGGGGTACTGCGACCCTGTGACATGCCGGCGCCGGTAGCCGCATCGGACAACACTCCTAGAGGTCTTCCAGACCAGTGGTGACGATCCCCCGTTCGGCTGGACGGCACGGACGCTAACAGCCCGCGGGTGTTGTTCTCCGGTGGTCAATCGCGTGATAGGCGTTTCTTGACGGCCCCATTGCAAAAGAGGGGAATTAATCCTTCCAGAGTCTGACGCTGTGAGGTTTGCTGCTGTCTAAGCAGTCTAGGATCCCATGGAAAAGGTTTGCCAGGTTGTATCAACAGCCGATGAAATTCGGTTTGGCACCCTTGTCTTCCGGTGAACGTTGGGATGCGATTGCCTGCACGCGGGAGGCTCTCGCCTCTGCGTGTCGTTCGACTGCACTCACCGTGAATGGAGAGCCTCATGCTTAAGCAGCTGGTGATGTCTGGCATCGCTGGGTCGGCCTCGCTCATGACGTTCGCCGCTACGCCGGCGTACGCCCACGATGATGATCACCCTGTCCCTAGCAATGTCCAGATCATCGGCATCCAGACTTGCCGCAACCTTGACGTTCTCGGCATCGGTGCCACCATCCACAACCTCCTGGGTGTTAGCTACGATTCGGGAGATTGCATCAACGGTTCCACAATCGTCCACCGCTGACCCGCTCCTGATCACAGGGCAACGCCGTGGCGCCGTTTCCGGCGCCACGGCCCCCTTATGTCTGGAACGCCGGGCTTGGCGGTACCCAGGCTGAGCGTGATAGCAGCTCCAGGCTCACGGTGTACGCCTCGACAGATCTGCGGACGCAGCGCCTCGTTGTTCGCCATCCATTCCCGGCCGCTGTCGGAGAACCTCTCATCTTGCGGGTCTGCCGGAAGCTCAGCTGCAATCAGCAACTCGTAGAGATCGGACATGGCGCGGCAACTGAACAACCTGCGCCGCGACCACGCCATTGCGCTGCGCGAGGTAGAGGAGGTGCAGATCTACGCCAACCAGATCCAGGTCCTGGCGCTGCGCAGGGCGGACTGGATGCCGCCAACCAGCAGTTGACGGCGCAGCCCGCCGGGCGCACGGTGTCAGCGGCATCCGCGGGCCAGGAGGCGGGCCCGGCTGTGGCGCCGACGCCTGGGCCCGCCGCGCGACCGGCCTGCTCGCGATCAAGGCCCACCTCTGCCAGGTAGACGCCGGGGTTGTTGTGCGGCGAGGTCGAGCAGGCATTCGTCGAGTCCCGGCGAGGCAGTGAGCGACAGCCCCAGCGGAAGCCCTCCGGCCGTCAGGGCTGGCAGGCTCAGCGCGGGTGCCCCGGCGATCGGAGCCAGGCACGTCAGCCGGACGACCGCGAGCCGATCGGCCGGCGCCGCGCCCAGCCGGGGCGCGGGCCCCGGCGTCGTCGGCAGGGCGACCACGGTCGCCCGCAGCACCCGGTGCAGGAGATCGGCTACCTCCCTGAGGGTCTCCCTGGCCTCGGCGTGCTCATCGGCGCTGATCGCCTCCGCCGCGGCGAAGCGCGCGGCGACGCCGGGCCCGAAGCGAGGCCGCTCCCTCCGGATCCATGCACCATGGCAGGCCCACGCCTCGGCCCCCTGGACAACCGCGAACGCCGCCCGCGCCCGCTCCCATCCCTCCGCCGCACCGAACAGTGGTTCCTCCTCGACCTCGACGCCGAGCACCCGGGCACCGTCCATCACGGCGTTGCGCACCTCCGCACCGACCGGCAGATCCGCCGGCACCAGCACCCGCTCGAACCCGGGCGCGCGATTCGCGGGCGGGTCGAGGAGGGCCGTCGCGGCGGTACGGAGGAGGAAGGGGTCGCGGGTGATGAGGCCCGGGGTGTCGAAGGAGGGGGCAAGGGGGACGACGCCGGAGCGAGGGGCGCGGGAGTGGGTGGGGCGGAAGCCGATCAGGGATGTGTAGGAGGCGGGGACGCGGATCGAGCCGGCCGTGTCGGTGCCCAGGGCCAGGTCGGCCAGGTTCGCCGCGACGGCCGAGCCGGAGCCGCTGGAGGAGCCGCCGGGCAGGTGGCCGGGGGCGGCGGGGTTCTCCGGAATGCCGTAATGGGCGTTGGTGCCGGCGAGGCTGTAGGCGAGTTCGTCGGTGTGGGTCTTGCCGATCACGGTGAAGCCCGCGGAGCGGAGGCGGGCGACGGCCTCGGCGTCGCGGCCGGGAACGGGGTGGGTCTCGCGCCAGAGCGGATGGCCGGCTCCGGTGGGAAGGCCCGCGACGTCGATGACGTCCTTGACCGCCAGCCGGCGGCCCGCGGCCGCCTCGGAGACGGGCAGCCAGGGGACGAAGGCGGATTCCGCGGTCAAAGGGATTCCAGGGTGGGCTTCGGAACGGCGAAGTGAACGCCCTTGACGATATCGACGACCTGGGAGACGTGCAGATGGGCAGCGGCGCTCAGATAGGCGAGGGCGATGGGCATGGGAAGTCCGTATCGGGCGCCGAGCAGGGCCAGCGCGGACCGGGTGGCCTTGCGGACCGCCTCGTCGAGGTCCTCGTCCAGGCCCAGCAGGAGATGTTCGGCGCCGGTGTCGGCGTAGGGGGCGGCGAGCGCGGCGGCCAGGGAACGGGTGGCGGCGTCGGAGTGCAGGGTCAGCCGGAGGGTGGCGCGGAGCGGGGCCTCGAACGCGGTCAGTGCGACCTCTCCGTCGCCCATCGCGAAGTGCGGGTCGCCCGCGTAGAACATCGCTCCGGATACCTGGACGGGCAGGAATAGCCTGGCGCCGACGCCCAGCGGGCCGACGTCGAGGTTGCCGCCGTGCGGGCCGGGCGGAACGGAGTGCACGGGCCTGTCGGTGGCGGGCGCGACCCCCATGATGCCGAGGAACTCGCGGAGCGGGAAGGTGAGGCGGCGGCCGTCGCCGACCGCTATCGCGCCCCGGCCGCCCTCGACGGTCGCGATCGTGCAGACCGGCGGCACCGGGACGGCCGGATCCCACCCGTCCGGGGCCAGGGGCATCTCGCCGGGCAGCGCGCCCTTGCCATGACGGTTGCTGATGACTCCGTAGGGGGCGCGCCGTCGCAGCTCCAGGATCTCGACCTCCAGGACGTCCCCCGGCAGTGCGCCCTCGACCTCGATCGGCCCGGTGACGACATGCGGTCCATGGAGGAGTGGGTCGTGCGTCCCGGAACGGGCCAACTCCGCCGCGTCGTCGAGGACCACGTCGATCCCGGCCGCGGCGAAGAACGCGGCGGGGTCGCGCCCCTGATCCTCCAGCAGGCCCTCATGGCTGATCGTGTCGAGGCACACGGCCGTGCCCGAGACGACCCTGCGGACCGGCGGGCTGACCGCGTTCGGCAGCAGGCCCCAGGAGACCTCGCCCGGCTCGGCGGGAAGGTACACATCACCCGAGATCGGGACGCGGCCGGGCTGTAGTAGGTTCGTCAAAGGGGTTCCGATCACCGGCGGAGAATGTTCGTATACAACCATCCAGGTGAGAACACCGCCAGGCCGCGAGGGGGAATGTGAGCGCCAGCACCCGCAGGATGTCGCCGCAGCAGATGTGCCGCGCGATCCGCGACGACATCGTCCGCGGCACCTTCCTGCCTGGTCAGCGCCTCACCGAGGAGGGTCTGGCCGAGCGATACGGGGTCTCCCGGGTCCCGGTGCGCGAGTCGCTGCGCACGCTGGAGGCCGAGGGCTTCGTCCTGTCCCGTCCCCATGTCGGCACCTATGTCGCCGAGCTCTCCGACGATGAGGCCGCCGACCTTCTGGAGATCCGCGCCCTCCTGGAGCCACTCGGCGCCGCCCGAGCGGCGCTCCGCCGTACCCCCGAACAGCTCGGCCGCCTGAAGGAGTTGACCTCGCTGGGGCTCGAGGCCGTCGCCGACGGCAGGCTCGACGAGGTGACCCGGCTCAACAGCCGCTTCCACGAGGTGCTCGCCGAGGCCTCCGGGAGCACCACCCTCAGACATCTCATCACCCAGCTCAGTCAGAAGATCGCCTGGGTCTACGCGGTCGAGTTGCCGCGCCGCGCCCACGACTCCTGGCACGAGCACGAGCAGATCTGCGCCGCCCTGGAGGCGGGGGACCCCGAGCGCGCCCGCCGGGTCGTCGCCGATCACATCGCTCAGGCGACCTCCGCCTACCGTCGGCGGTCCCGCGACTAACGTTGTATACGATCCCGGGCTAGTCGCAACGCCGTCGCGGTCGGCGGCACCCCTGCTCACCTTCCCCGCCCTGCTGGCCGTCCTCGTGCTCGGGGTCAATGCCGACGTCCAGTACATCAACGCCCGTGAAGTCGCTGCTGTCGCTGGTCGTCAACACCGACGCCCTGCTGGTGTTCCTCCTGTTCACAAGCGTGAACTGGCTGCCGGTCCTCATCATCGGGCCGCTGTCCCTACTCGGCGGAGCCCCGGGCGGACGGCTGTCGCGACGGCTGCGGCCTGCGGTGCTACGCGCCCTGGTGATGGTATTCGGCCTCGTCAACCCGGTCTGGCTAATGTCGGCGGGCTGAAACACGCCGGACATGTCTCGGTGCCCACAGGGAAACACGGCGATTGTATACATTGCTCGCCAGCTCTTCCGTTTCCCGATGGAGATACCGACATGGCCCTTGGAACCCTGCGCATGGCCGCGATCTGCGCGTCGGTCCTGACCCTCGCCGCCACCGGCTGCTCGTCCGAGAAGAAGGACGCCGCGGCCCCCGGCAAGGCCAAGGTGGGGGTCCTCATCCCCGGCTCGGTCTCCGACGCCGGCTACATGCAGTCCGCCTACGAGGGCATCCAGCGGATCAAGAAGAACCTCGGCGGCCAGGTGGAGATCACCTACGTGGAGAAGGTCGCGCCCACCGACTACCAGCAGGCCCTCGTCCGGCTCGCTCAGACCTCCGAGCTCGTCATCTCCATCGGCGGCCAGACCGACGCCGACGTCCGCCGGGCCGCCCAGCAGTTCCCGGCCGTCAAGTTCGTCGAGGTGGGCGGCCCGCCGACCGCGACGGCCAACCTCGCGGCCTACGACCCCAAGCAGGACGACGCCGCGTTCCTCGCCGGTGCCTATGCCGCGCTCATCTCCAAGAAGGGCAAGGTCGGCTTCATCGCGGGCCTGGAGATCCCGCCGATCGTCGCCGTGGCCAAGCAGTTCCAGGCGGGAGCCGAGCACGGCAGGCCCGGCATCACCGTGCTGCCCCCGCAGTACACCGGCGACTTCGACGATGTGGCCAAGGCCAAGCAGGCCGTGACCGCCGATGCGGGCGCCGGCGGCGACGTCTTCTACCAGATCCTCAACAGCGGTCTGCAGGGCATGCTCCAAGGCGCCAAAGAGACCGGCACCAAGGTGCTCGGCGGCCCGCTCGTCCAGAATTGCTCAGCCGACGCCGCGTTCGCCGGGTTCACTAAGTCCGACATCGGCTTCGCCACCGAGTACGCGGTGCAGCAGCTGGTCGCCGACACCTGGAAGGCCGAGGCCAAGCCGTTCGGCCTCGCCTCCGGCACCGACGCCTCCGGCATCGTGCTCTGCGGAGCCGACGCGACCGTCACCGCCCGGATCGGCCAGATCCGCGCGGACCTGGCCGCCGGAAAGATCAAGACGAGCTGATGGCAGCCCGCCCGCTGACGGCCGTGGCCGTCGCCGATCAGGTCCGGACCGGCGGCCTCACCCCGACGGACCTGGTCGAGGAGTTCCTCGCGCACGCCGCCCGGGTCGAGCCCGAGATCCATGCATTCTGCACCCTCGACGCCGAGGGCGCTCGGAGGGCCGCGGCCGAGCTGGAGCGCAGGATCGCCCGCGGCGAGGACCCGGGACCGCTGGCCGGGGTGCCGGTCGGTATCAAGGACCTCATCTGCACCAAGGGCCTGCGCACCACGTTCGGGTCGGCTGCCTACCGCGACCATGTCCCGGACGAGGACGACATCGCGGTGGAGCGGCTGCGCACCGCCGGCGCGATCGTGGTCGGCAAGACCAACACCTCGGAGTTCGGTTACGCCGCAGTCGGCGACAACCTCATCTTCCCCTCGACTCGCAACCCGTGGAACACCGCGCTGAGCCCTGGCGGCTCCAGCGCGGGCTCGGCCGCCGCGGTCGCGGCCGGACTGGTGCCGCTGGCGCTCGGCAGCGACGGCGGCGGCTCCGTCCGGATCCCCGCCGCGCTCTGCGGAACGGTCGGCTTCAAACCGTCGATGGGCCGCATCCCCGCCTACCCCGGCTGCAAGGACGAACGGCTCCCCGGCGTCTCCAGCTGGGACGCCCTGGAGCATCTGGGCCCCCTGACCCGTACCGTCGCCGACGCCGCCCTCGCCTACGCGATCCTCACCGGCCCCGACCCCCGCGACCGCTTCAGCCTGCCCGCCACCCCGGCGACCGTGGCCCGGCGTCCGCTCGACGGCCTGCGCGTGGGACTCTCCCACGACTGGGGCTACGTCGCGGTCGAACCGGAGATCCGGGTGCTGGCCGGCCGGGCCGCTGAGGTCTTCGAGGGGCTCGGCTGTGTGGTCGAGGAGGCCGATCCGGGGTTTCCCGATCCGTTCGCCGCGTTCGGGGCGATGATCGCCAACGAGACCGACCTGCGGGGTCTGCGGGAGCTTGCGCTCAAGCATGATCTGGCCCCCTATCTGAGGGGCCTGCTCGACCGGCCCTGGACGGCGGAGGACTTCACCGACGCCCGCGCCGTCCGGCAGCGTGTCTGCCGGACCATGGCCGTCCACATGGAACGCTTCGACCTGCTGCTGACCCCGACCTCGCCGGTGCCGGCGTTCGTCCCGGGGAACATCGGCCCGACCGTCATCGATGGCCGCGACGTCGACCCGTCCTTCTGGCTGTCGATGACGCTCCCGCTCAACCTGACCGGCCAGCCCGCGATCTCGCTGCCCGCCGGACTCACCGCCGGCGGTCTCCCCGTCGGGATCCAGCTCGTCGGCCGGCATCTCGCCGACCTGGACGTCCTGAACGCGGCGTTCGCCTTCGAGGAGGCCGCACCCTGGCCGGTCCTATGAACGGGCGGTCAACCCGCCGCTATGAGGTTGCAGAGCCCCTCGGACCGGGCCCTCGGGCCGGGCCGTCGGCGGCCCGAGACCACCAAGGGAGTGCCTGGTGAATCCTGCCTTGGAGCTTGCTGGCGTCGGCAAGACCTACGGCACCGTACGCGCTCTGGACGGCGTCGATCTGACGGTCCGAGCGGGTGAAGTGCACTGTGTGCTGGGCGAGAACGGCGCCGGGAAGTCGACGCTCTGCAATCTCGTCTACGGCGCGGCCGCGCTGGAGGAGGGCGAGATGCGCCTCTATGGCGAGCCCTACCGCCCGCGCCGTCCCGCCGACGCCCTGAGGCACGGCATCGCCATGGTCCACCAGCATTTCAGCCTGGTCCCGACCCTGACGGTCGCCGAGAACCTCCTGCTCCGCGACGGCCTGCGCCTGCGCCTCCCGACCCGGGAGCTGAAGGCTCGCGTAGCCGAGATCGAGTCTTCGTACGGCCTGTCGGTCGACCTGACCGCCCGCGCCGCCGAGATCACCGTAGGCGAACGCCAGTCGGTAGAAATCGTCAAGGCCCTTCTCAGCTCTCCCCGCCTGATCCTCCTCGACGAGCCCACCGCCGTCCTGGGCCCCACCGAGGTCCGGTCCCTCATGGCCACCTGCCGCAGAATCGCCGCCGCTGACCACGCCGTCCTCCTCATCACCCACAAACTCGGCGAAGTCGAATCCGCCGGCGACACCGCCACAGTCCTGCGCGGCGGCCGGGTAGCCGGCACCGGCCCCCTCACCACCCTGGGCCGCGACCACCTCGTCTCCCTCATGCTCGGCCGCCCCCTGACCGACCTGAACCCCCTCCTCACCGCGGGCCTCGACCTCCCCGCACCGTCCCTGCCCGCGATCCCATCTGCCACTCCATCTGCATCCCCTGCCCCGCATCACGCCGTCGCCGTCGCGTCGGCCGGAAGCCCCGGGCCGGGCGGCGCTGAAGCTGAGGCGTTGGGCAGGGTTGCGATCGAGGGGGTGCGGGTCGTCCGGCGGGATGGGAGTGCGGCGGTCGACGGGATCGATCTGCGGATCGGGGCCGGCGAGATCGTCGGGATCGCGGGGGTGGAGGGTAATGGGCAGAGCGAGCTCGTGGCGTTTCTGAGCGGGGCGCTGGGTGCCGAGGGGCGCTTCAGCGTCGGCGGGGTGGAGCTGAGCGGGGTCGGTCCGGGGCGGCGGACCGCGGCCGGGGTCGGGGTGATTCCCGAGGATCGGCATCACGAGGGGTGTGTGCCCGGGATGAGCGTCGCGGAGAACCTCTACCTCGGGGAGCTGGCGCGGTTCCGGCGGTGGGGGCTGCTCGATCGGAAAGCCCTGCACGCCGAGGCGGCTCGGGTGATCGAGCGGCAGGGCATCAGGGCCGCGGGGCCCGGGGCGGCGATGGCGACGCTGTCGGGCGGCAACCAGCAGAAGGTGGTCGTCGCCCGGGAACTGGCGATTCGTCCGCTGCGCTTCCTCGTGGCGGCGCAGCCGACGCGCGGTCTCGACCTCGGCGCGGTGGACGCGGTACTGGACCAGATCCGGCGCGCCGCCGAGGCCGGTGCCGCCGTGCTGGTCGTCTCCAGCGAGCTGTCCGAGCTGCTTGCCCTCTGCGACCGGGTGATGGTCGCCTACCGGGGCCGCCTCCTCGGCCCCGTCCCCTGCTCGGCGCCGAGCGCGCGCGCTGAGATCGGCGATCTCATGGTGGGGGCAGCCTCATGACGAAGGCCCTGAGTGACTCCGAAGGCCGCGCCGAACAGCAGCCGCTCCCCGGTGCCGCCTCCCTGACCAGGCGAAGCACCCGAGGCGGAACCGGGCACGCCCTCCGCGTCGCGGGCGTTCTGCGAGCTGGGCGGGCCCGGCGGGCTGGGCGGGCCGGGCAGGTGGTGCGGGACCTGCTGGTTTATGCGGGGGCGGTGGGGGTGGCGCTCGCCGTCGGTGTTCTGCTGGTGGTCGGTAGCGGGGCCTCCGTTGGGGAGGCCGCTGGTGCACTGGCCGATGGCATGGCCGGGACTCCTTATGCGCTGGGCAGTGCGCTGAACGCCGCGGCCGTGCTCGCTCTGATCGCGACCGGGTTCACCGTCGCCTACCGGGCGGGGCTGGTCAACGTCGGGGGTGAGGGTCAGCTGGCAGCCGGCGGGATCGGCGCGACCGCGGTCGGGGTGAACCTGCCCGATGCGACGCCCGCCGTCCTGGCGGTGCCGCTCGCGCTGGGGGCCGGGTTCTGCGCCGGAGCGGCATGGGCCACGATCGCGGCCTGGCTGAAGGCGCGGCGCGGGGTCAACGAGGTCATCACCACGCTGCTGCTGAACTTCGTCGGGCTGGGCCTGGTCTCGTTGGCCGTCCACGAAGAGGGGCTGCTGCGGCAGCCCGTGACCTCGGCCGACACGCTGCCGCAGTCCGAGCCGCTCGCAGCCGGAGCCCGGCTGCCGCTACTCGGTCTGACCGGGTCGCCAGCCACCATCGCGGTGCTGGTGGCGGTGACGGCGACGGTCGTCCTCGGGCTCGTCCTGCGCAGGACGGCGACCGGCACCCGGCTGACCGCGGTGGGCCTGTCGGCCCCCGCCGCCCGGCGGCTCGGGCTGCGGGTGGCCCGCCTCCAGATCGGGGCGCTGGCCACCGCGGGCGGCCTCGCCGGGACGGCCGGAGCCGCCCTCGTCGCGACCGTCCCCTATGTGCTCGCCGAGAACTTCACCTCCGGCTACGGCTTCGCCGGGCTCGTCGTCGGCCTGCTGGCCCGCGGCTCGCTGACAGCCGTTGCCGGGATCTCCCTGCTGTTCGGCATGCTCGCCTCCGGCGGGATCAACCTCCAGCTCGCGGCCGGGGTGCCGGCCTCCTCGGTCCAGGTCGTCCAGAGCGTCCTCATCATCGTCATCGCCGGAGCGGTGATCCTCAGAAAGGAGACCGCCCGGTGAGCGCGGTGGGAGAACTGCTCGACGGAGGCGTACGCCTGGCCGTCCCGCTGCTGGTGGCCTCCTCGGGGGAGCTGGTCAGCGAGCGCGCCGGGGTCCTCAACCTCAGCGTCGAGGGCATGATGCTGACCGGCGCGTTCGCCGGGGCCGTCGGTGCCCACCAGAGCGGCAGCGCCCTGGTCGGCGTCGGCTGCGCGCTCGCCGCAGGGTTGCTGGCCGCGCTCCTTCAGGCCGTCCTCAGCGTGACGCTCCGAGCCGACCAGATCGTCACCGGGATCGCCGCCAACGCGCTCGCGCTCGGCGCCACCACCTACGGTGCCCGGCTGATCTTCACCCAGGGCCGGTCGGTGCCGGGCTTCGACTCGATGAAGATCCCCCTGCTCCACGAGATCCCGTTCCTGGGCCCCGCCCTGTTCGAGCAGACCGTCCTCGGGTACGTCTCGTTCGCCCTGGTGGCCGCGCTGGCTGTCCTGTTCGGCCGGCGGACGGGCCTCGGCCTCGCGGTCAGCGCGATCGGCGAGGACGCCGTCACCGCCGACCGCTCCGGGCTGCCCGTCACCGCGGTCCGCTACGGCGCGGTCCTGCTGACCGGCCTGACCTCGGCGCTGGCCGGAGCGCAGCTGGCCCTCTCCGACGTGCACTCCTTCACCGACAACCTCACCTCCGGCGCGGGCTACCTCGCCGTGGTCGCGGTCATCGCCGGACGCTGGCGGGCCGGGCCGGCCATGTTCGCCTGCCTGTTCTTCGGTGTCGCCCAGGCCCTCCAGTTCGCCGCCCCGGCGTTCGGCGTCCATCTGCCGACGGCCGTCCTCGTGATGTCCCCCTATCTGCTGGCGCTGCTCGCGGTCAGCGGCCTGACCGGCGCCAGCCGTGCGCCGTCGGCGCTCACCTTGCCCTTCGTCCGAGAGGCCCGTGCCTGACAAACTCCCAGCTGCCAACGAGCTTGCCCTTGGCATCATCGCTGTCGAGCCCGGCGGCCGGGATCCGGCCACCGGGCGTTTGCAGTGTCAGGCACATCAGCGTTTTGACCGCGTCAATGCCTTACGGGCACGGGCGGGATCTTGGTCAGGCAGGAGGTGTCCCCCACCCGCAGGTCGCGGATGAAGCCGGTCTCGATGCCCGCCGCGCAGCCGCTCGGCTCCTTCTCGGCCACGTGGCCAACGTTCGGAACCTCCACGACCGTGGAGCGGCGGAACTGCCGGGCCGCGAGGCGTCCCGACTCGGTCGGGGTGTTGGCGTCCAGGTCGCCCGACACGACCAGTACTGGGACGTCAGGGAACGGGCCGTCGACCGGTTGCACAGGGCCGTCGCGGTCGGGCCAGCGGATGCAGGCGTCGCCCTGAGCGGTCATGGAGCTGGTCCAGGCTTCCTTTCCAAACGGCCAGTACGTCTGCTCGGGCAGCGCTGCGCGTCCGACCGAGAACTGCCGCAGCCGGGTCGAGACAGGCGCCTTGCGGTCCCACAGCTTCGGATAGTCATTGCACATCACGGCCGCGGCCTGCGGGGGGTTGAAGGGTCGCTCCTCCTCCCGGGAGGCCGCTGACCCGCTCATCGGGGCCTGCTGCCGTGCGGCGGCGATCAGCAGGGTGTTGTCGCCCCGCAGCGCCGTACGGACCATCGCGGGGACATCGCCGATGGCCTCGGGGGCCTGAGCGGTGGAGCCGAACACGATCGAGGCGAGCGCGGTGTCGTCCAGCTTCCGCTGGTTGCTGTCGCCCTCCAGCGTGTAGGGGACCGGCCGCTCGCGCAGTCGCCCGGCGAGCCGCGCGATATCCCGCATTACCTGGTCGCCCTTGCACGCGTCGCCGCTTCGTTCACACACCAGCTCTAGCGCCCGGCGAGCCGCTCGGACTTCGGGGCGCGCCCACATGTCGAACGTGAGCGGGTAGGCACTGGAGAGCACCACTGAGCGCACCCGAGCCGGATGCCGCTGGGCGTAGACCGCCATGAGGTACGTGCCGTACGACTGTCCGAGCAGGTCCAGCCGCTCAATTCCGAGCTTGGCGCGAACGGCGTCGAAGTCGTCGGCGATCTCGGCCGAGGTGTAGCCGCGCGCACGCGTTCCCAGAGTCCGGCCGCACTCGCCGATCGCCCGTACGAAACCGTCACGCGTCGCGGGCAGGGAATGGAGGGCCTCGCAGTCGATCGGGTCCGACCGGTAGACCCCCCGCGGATCGATCAGCAGCAGGTCGTGATCGTTCAAGAGATCGCCGAATGCCTGGACGTACCTCGCGGCGGACGCGATCGCGGAGTCACCTGGGCCGCCTGGATTAACCGCAACCGTTCCCTTGGCGGGCCGGGAGGTGTCCCGGTGACGGATCACCGCGTACGCCACGGTGGTGCTGCCCAGTTCGGGATGTGCTCGTTGCAAGGGGACCCGCACGGTTCCACATTCGGCGCCTGGCACCGGCAGGCACGACTCGCCTCGTGGCGCCTGCGCGGGCTGCGCCGACACGGCGCTGGCACCACCCGTCATGACAGCGAGCGCTGCCACCACCACGCCCACGTTCTTGAAGGTCTGTTTCATGCCGAAAGCATGAATGGCGCACGATCGGCCCCACATCGTTCGCCATGGGGAACCGTCAGCGGGACTCTGGAGTGATCTTGAGGGGGGCGACTACCTCGCAGGTCTCGGTGACCGCAGGCTTTACTTCGCTGGCGCATGTTGGAGACGGACGTGATCTTGCGATTGTTAGATGCTTACCCGCGTCTCATTCACCGGACGTTCACCTCGCCCCAAAACGAGGTGAATGCCGGAAGCGGGCGGGGGCCCGTCAGTTTCACCCGGGGGAAAACATGGCCAAGTCGCAGCATGACTGCCTGTCCAGGAGCATGCAGGAGCCCATGGAAGAAACAAGAACGCATAGGCGATTCCAGGCCGCACGCATGGCGGCACGACGCATTCCGTTCAAGAAAGCGTCTTCACCGGCAAGGGCGGCCAAAGCAGTGATGGCCAGCGTGGCGGCGGCAGGGATCATCGGATGGACAGGGACGCTGCCGGTGTTGGCGCAGCCGACCGACGGACCTCCTACGGTGTCGCGCCTGGCGTTGCACAAGCAGGCGTCGCTGTCGTCGGCCCGGCCAGGGCAGCGGTTCGGCTATGTGGTGCAGGTGCGCAACGTCGGCATGGTTCCGGCGTACAGGGCCAAGCTCACCGACCACATGCCCGCAGGGCTGAAGGTCACCAAGGTGCGCGGGCCCGGCTGCCGGACCGGAAGGAAGACGGTCAACGTGACTTGCCGCTGGCAGCAGGTCGCCTATCGGCACTCAGTCACCGTACGCATCGACGTGCAGGTATCGCCGACCGTCAAGGGCGGCAGCCGACTACGCAACCGGGCCGTTCTGACCCACCCCGACGGCCGAAAGGTCGCCACCCACACCATGCGGATCGTCCCCGCCAAGTCGGCACGATCCGAGTCGACAGCGCCTAAGTCCGACCCGGATAAGCCTGCGCCGGACAAATCCTTGACGCACAAGCCGTCGGCGCATAAGTCGCATGCGAAGGAGTCAGTAGCGCACAAGCCGGCGACGCACAAGTCGGCAGCGGATAGGTCAGCAGGGCACAAGCCCGGCCACCCGAACAGGCCGACCTCACACAAATCAACCCGGAACGTCGAACAATTGCCGAAGACCGGTATGCCGCTGACGGCGCAGGTCAGCACTGGCCTAGCACTTTTGCTGGCCGGTGGAATCGTCTGCTGGCGAGCTCGCCGTTCCCAACTGGAATCACCCCTGCCGCAAACAGACGAGCCCGTATAGCGATGAGCGGCGATCCCGTTGGCAGCATGATCCGCATTTAGGAACTAAGCTGACCAGCCGTGACGAGCACCGACTCCCGTTCCAGCGCTCAGCGTCGTCGCGACACCGAGCATCGACTCGCCCATGACGTCGATGTCTGGGTGTCCAGTGCCTCGCCGGACGGCGTGCCGTACATGGTGCCGCTGTCCTTCGACTGGGACGGTGAAGCGCTGCTGCTGGCCACGCCGGCGAACAGCCCTACCGGCAAGAACCTGGCCGCCTCCCGGACCGTTCGGCTGGGCCTGGGCCCCACCCGCGACGTGACCATGATCGAGGGCGACGTCGAGATCCTCGAGATCAGCGCGCTGCCACAGGAGCTCGGTGACCGGTTCGCCGCGCGCACCGGTTTCGACCCGCGCGCGCAGGCCACGCCGTACCGCTGGTTCCGCGTCTTCCCGCGCCGTATCCAGGCTTGGCGCGAGGAGAACGAGCTGTCCGACCGCGATCTCATGCGCGACGGCCGCTGGCTGGTTGACGGAGACCGCGAGACAAGCTCCGGCGAAGCGAGCTCCCGCGAAGTGAGCAAGGCACCGGGAACGGACGCGCAGTCGCCCGCGCCGCACGGTGCCGAGAGCCACGACGCGATCCGCGTGCTCGGCGCACGCGTCAACAACCTCAAGGACGTCAGCGTCGAGATCCCCAAGCGCCAGCTGACGGTGTTCACCGGCGTGTCCGGCTCGGGCAAGAGCTCGTTGGTGTTCGGCACGATCGCCGCCGAGTCGCAGCGGCTGATCAACGAGACCTACAGCACCTTTGTGCAGGGCTTCATGCCGACGCTGGCGCGGCCCGAGGTCGATGTTCTGGACGGGCTGACGACAGCGATCATCGTGGACCAGGAACGGATGGTCGCCAATCCCCGTTCCACGGTCGGCACCGCCACCGACGCCAACGCGATGTTGCGGATCCTCTTCAGCCGGTTCGGGCAGCCGCACGCCGGGCCTCCGACTGCCTTCTCGTTCAACGTCGCGGCCCGTACGGCGAGCGGGTCGATGAAGGTCGACAAGGGCAAGGGCCAACGGATCGTGGTGCGCAACGCCGTCTACCACGGCGGCATGTGCCCGCGTTGCGAAGGCATGGGCTCGGTCAGCGACATCGACCTGACCCAGCTTTACGACGACGGCAAGTCGCTCAACGAGGGCGCGCTCACCATCCCCGGCTTCAGCATGGACGGGTGGTACGGCCGCATTTTCACAGGCTGCGGCTTCTTCGACCCCGACAAGCCGATTCGAACGTTCACCAAGAAGGAGCTGAACGACCTCCTCTACAAGGAGCCGACCAAGATCAAGGTCGACGGAGTCAACCTGACCTACGAGGGCCTGATCCCGAAGATCCAGAAATCGATGTTGTCCAAGGACATCGACTCGCTGCAGCCGCACGTCCGCGCGTTCGTGGAACGGGCGACGACCTTCTCCGTCTGTCCCGAGTGCGGGGGCACACGCCTGAACGAGGCGGCCCGGTCGTCGAAGATCAAGGGGATCAGCATCGCCGACGCGTGCGCGATGCAAATCAGCGATCTGGCCGGCTGGATCAGCGGCATCAACGAACCATCCGTGGCACCCCTGATCGCCACGCTGCGCGACACTCTCGACTCCTTCGTCGAGATCGGACTCGGCTACCTCAGCCTCGACCGGCCCGCCGGCACCCTCTCGGGGGGCGAGGCGCAGCGCGTCAAGATGATCCGGCACCTCGGCTCCCCGCTCACCGACGTCACGTACGTCTTTGATGAGCCCACGATCGGTCTGCATCCCCATGACATCCAGCGGATGAACGATCTGTTGCTGCGGCTGCGGGACAAGGGCAACACGGTGCTGGTGGTGGAGCACAAGCCGGAGACGATCGCGATCGCCGACCACGTGGTGGACCTCGGCCCCGGTGCCGGCACGGCGGGCGGCACCATCTCCTTCGAGGGTGCCGTCGATGGGCTGCGGGCCAGCGACACCATCACCGGCCGGCACCTCGACGACCGCGCCTCTCTCAAGGAGAAGGTGCGGACGCCCACCGGCTCGCTGGAGATCCGCGGTGCCACCCGTCACAACCTGCAGAACGTGGACGTCGACATCCCGCTCGGCGTGCTGACCGTGATCACTGGCGTGGCGGGCTCGGGCAAGAGTTCGCTGGTGCACGGTTCGATGCCTGCCGACGCCGGTGTGGTGTCGATCGACCAGAGCGCGATCAAGGGCTCGCGGCGCAGCAACCCGGCGACCTACACCGGGCTGCTCGACCCGATCCGCAAGGCGTTCGCGAAGGCCAACGGCGTGAAGCCGGCACTGTTCAGCGCCAACTCCGAGGGCGCCTGCCCCGCCTGCAACGGCGCCGGCGTCATCTACATGGATCTAGCGATCATGGCCGGCGCCTCCACCACCTGCGAGGAGTGCGAGGGCAAGCGGTTCCAGACCTCGGTGCTGGAATACACCTTCGGCGGACGCGACATCACCGAGGTGCTCGCGATGTCGGTGGCCGAGGCCCAGGAGTTCTTCGGCTCGGACGAGGCGAAGCTGCCCGCCGCGTACAAGATCCTCCAGCGTCTCGCCGACGTCGGGCTCGGCTACCTCAAAATCGGCCAGCCGCTCACCACCTTGTCGGGCGGTGAGCGGCAGCGCCTCAAGCTGGCCACTCACCTGGGCGAGAAGGGCGGCGTGTACGTGCTCGACGAGCCGACCACCGGCCTGCACCTCGCCGACGTCGAGCACCTGCTCGCGCTGCTCGACCGCCTCGTCGACGCCGGCAAATCCGTCATCGTCATCGAACACCACCAAGCGGTCATGGCACACGCCGACTGGATCATCGACCTCGGCCCCGGCGCCGGCCACGACGGCGGCCAGATCATCTTCGAAGGCACCCCCGCCGACCTCATCACCGCCCAATCCACCCTCACCGCCCAGCACCTCGCCACCTACGTAGGCACCTGACCACGCCACTTACGCAGGCACCTGACCACGCCACCTACGTAGGCACCTGACCTCGCCACTTGCGTGGGCACCTGACCAAGCCGCTGGACGGCGGCGATGCCGCCGCCCAGGCTGGGCTTTCAGCAGGCGCACCGAGACGACAGGGCGTGCCGCCCAGGCTGGGCCCACAGCAGGGTTGCTGAGACGACGGCGCGTGCGCCCAGGGCTGGGCTCACAGCAGGGTGGGTGTAGCTCGTTCTCAGTGAGGGTCTAAGCTGGGCTTTTGTGGTTGTGGCTGGTTGGTCGGGTGACCGCCTTTTACCGTGGGTGCAGGCGTGGTGAGGCGGTGCGGCGATGGGTTCGTTGCTGGATGAGCTGGCGCGGCGTGAGGCCGAGGTCCGGCAGCGGGTCGAGGAGATCCGTGAGCAGATCGCCGGTCTGGAGTCGCGGCTGGAGGCCGAGGAAGACCGGCTGTCGCGGTTGTTGATCACGCGGGAGACGGTCGAGGAGATCCTTGGCGAGGCGGCCTCGCCGGTGGATGTGCCCGCGGGTGAGGGCGAGTCCGTCGAACCGGGAGAACCGGGCGAATCGGTGGATGCGCGGTCGCTGGTGCGTGGTGTGGTGACGGTGCCGCCATGGCGGCCGGGCATGTCGGCGCAGGTGCTGCCGCAGGTGTACCGGGACGCGGTGGAGATCATGGCCGATGCCGGCGGGGCGGTGCGGGCCGGGCAGATCCTGGCGGCGATGGGACTGCCGGACGAGGCGGCCAAGTGAGGTTCCCCCGTTGCACATCAAGGTGTCCGGAGAACGGAGGGAAGCTCACTGTGCCGTGATCCCGAACCAGTGACTTGGGTACGTATTCGGCGTGATCAAGACTCAGAGGCTTCCTGCTGAGTGTCCGTGGGTGAAAGGCATGTGCAGGCTGCGGGCGCCTCGCAGGGTGGCGTCCCGGAGGGCTTCAGTGATTGCTTTGGTCATGAAGTGGCCTGTCCAGATGACCAGGAAGGTGGCCAGGATTAGAGCCGGTGCCCAACGCCAGGTCAGATGCAGCACGATCCCCTCGAACGTGCCGAGCGGATCGATGACCAGTTCCCAACTGTTGAGGTGGGCCGACCGTCCAAGGAAGATCCCGATGGCACAGAGGGCGTGCGCCGCCACTGTGACCCGGCCCTGCCACGCTCCCAGCCCGATCCGGCCGAGGTGGCGGCGTACCCTTGCCAGTGCCAGGTAGTAGGCCAGAAGGCCCGACCCGATGAACGTCGCGTAGACCGGCAGGACTGCGGTCACTACCGGACGATCGTGATCTGTCGGCCGCAAGTCGTAGGGCAGATGGAACAGGTCGGTCACCACATATGGGGCATTTGGCAGAAACAGCACGAACAGCACCAGACTCGCCCACCATAGGGGCGATCGCGACACGGACCGGTCGGCGCCGCCTCGGAACAGCCCCCATGCCAGGGCCACTGGAACCCAGGCCAGCAAGGTGTTCCACCCCATCCACCAGGCGTTCCGAAGAACAACGTCGTCCAAATTCGGTGCTATCGGCTCCAGCAGGTCCATGACTTTTATTGTGCACGAGGGAGGATGTTTCTGGCCATTTTTCGGGAACGCATCGAGAGCGCACCTGCCAATCCCGGCGCGGCTAGCAGGCGGCGGCCGCCCATCACGTGACGTCGACCTGACGAAGGTGTTGCAGTCATCACCCAGAAACTTCAGCAGCACAACGGCCAGCTCACCGTGTGCCCGCCCAAGACCGCCAGGAGCGCCCGCGTCATCGCGCTCGACCGCGCCGCACCTCGGTCGCCGTTCTGTGTGCACACGTGATCGGGAGCGGCGCCTGGCCGGAAAGCGTTTGGGTGTAGCTGAGTGAGTGTGCCGGTCAGGCGGTGAGTGCGTATTCGTGCTGGTGGTGGGTGCGTTCGTGCTCGCGTCGCAGGTGGTAGACCCAGTAGCGGTCAAGGTCCTGGTTTGTGGTCAGGGCACGGAGTTTGAGCATCGCTTCGGCTCCGGGTAGGCCCCAGCGCGCCCCGGCCAGGTCGAATCTGTCGGCGATCAGGTGGCGGCAGGCACCCTCGATCACGCCGGTGGCGATGGGCCATCCCTGTCGCAGGGCGTGGTCGTAGCGCAGGTGGCCGGTGTTGTTGGTGAGGTAGCCGATGGTGGTGTCGATGCCGTGTCGCCGGTCGTCGGGCAGCGTATCGGCGTGGTGTTTCAGGTCGGCGATGACGTGGTGGACCTGCCCGGCCAGCAGTGCCAGCGCCCAGGCGGCGACGCGGTCCTCGGCGGCCGGGTCGGCGGGGGCGTGCAGGCTCCATGCGGCCGTCCACAACCGTTCCAGGACGTGCACGAAGTCGATCACGACGGTGATGGTGATGCCGCGGCGGGCGGCCTGGGCCCCGATGAGGTCGAGTTGGTGGCGGGCGCCGTCGACCAGCACGATCCAGGGCCGCGCGTGCACGGGATCGCGGGCGTGGGCGTGGTCGAAGGCCTTGCCGATCACGGTGTCGGGGTCGTCGATCACCGAGCCGCACAGCCACTTGCGCATCGCGTGGGGCCCGGGCCGGGGTGGCCGGGTTCCGTGCCGGCCGCCGGGCACGGCGATCACATCGTGGGGGCGGCGGGGTGCGGGCTCGGCGTCGTAGACCGCCCCCAGGGTCGCCATCCGCTTGCGGGCGGGTTTCTCTCCGGCGGTCAGCCGGGTCCGGAAGGCCCGCTTGGCCCGGGCGGCGGCGGCCTTGCGGGTGGCCGGCCGCAGCGCGCCGGGGCGCATCGCGATGCCCTTGCCGTCGAAGCTGAGGATCAGCAGTTGCTCACTGGTGCGCGGCACCGGTGTCTGCTCGGCGTAGAAGGCGTCGATATCTTGGGCGGAGGCGACGATCAGGTCTTCGATCTGCCGTTTGCCGATCACCGGCCCGCAGCGGGCGGTGATCGCGGCGTGCGCGGTGTCGAATGAGCCGCGGACCGCCTCGGCCACCGCCAGGCGGGCCAGCCCATGAGAATGCCGCCGGCCGGGTAGCGACAGCGCCGCATCGGCCGGATACAGGTTGGCCGCGTTCGGGGCACGCCAGGCGCATCGGGTGACCGTCACCGTTCCCAGCACCGTGGCCGGCAGCCGGTGGTGCCCGGTCTCGATCCGGCGCCGCACCACGCCGTCGGCCCCGGCCACACCGGTCCCGTCCCGGTGAACCGCCACCCTGGCGGCCGGCACGGTCTGCTGCTCGCGCTGCGCCCGTAGATCAAGGTGCGCCTGCAGGAGCTGTCGTTGCAGCTCACGGCCCTGCCGCACGAGCAGTTCCTCCAGGAGGTCATGCGTCAGCGTCCCGGCCGCCGGATCGGTGAGCTGTCCGATCAGATAGTTGAAGGTGTTCCGCGCCTGCGCAAAGCAGTCAGCGGTGACGGCCTTGTCGTACGGTGCCATCACAGGGCTCTTCTTCCCGGCGCGGGATCGTATTGGGTTGGCACCTTCGAACCTGGCCGGGAGAAGAGCCCGCCACAATCACCCGCCCGGTGAGGACACGATGCCGCCGCCGGCGGCGGACCCGCCGGACAGATCACGGGCCACCGGTGCGGTCACCGTGAACAACCCCGGCCCGTCCTCGGACGCCTGATGACGCTCGGCGGAACGCCCCAGACCTGCTCACTGAAGTTCCTCACCTTGGGCGACTCGTTGCCGGAGATCGATCCGGTCGGCGAGGAGTTCCCCGACGCTTCGGATGTTGGACGTCCGTCGCGATCGGGGGAGCTCAGATCGGATGCTCACACAGGGGGAAGCCGTGGAAGCGCAGGCGTTGCGCAAGCGGGGCTGGACGATCTCGGCGATCGCGCGGCATATCGGTCGTGACCGCAAGACGGTCCGGGCGTATCTGAACGGGGAGCGTGAGCCGGGTAAGCGGCGTCCGGCTGGGCCGGATGCCTTCGCGGTGGTGGAGGAGTACTGCCGGATCCGGCTCAAGCAGGATCCGCATCTGCCGGCCACGACGTTGTTCGAGGAGGTCGCCGGGCTGGGGTTCGGCGGGGCGTATTCCTCGTTCACCCGGGCGATCCGGGACCGGGGGCTGCGGCCGCATTGCGAGCCGTGCCAACAGGCCAAGGGCCGTGATGTGGCGATCATCAACCATGAGCCGGGTGAGGAGACCCAGTGGGATTGGGTCAGTCTGCCCGATGTGCTGAAGAATTGGGGGTGGCCGCGCAAGGACGTGTCGTTGCTGGTGGGGTCGCTGCCGTATTCGGGGCGGTGGCGGGGCTGGTTGTCGGCGTCGTAGGATCAGCCGCATCTGGTGCAGGGTCTGCATGAGGTCGCAGCCAGGTTGGGTGGGCTGACGCTGGGCTGGCGGTTTGATCGGATGTCCACGGTCTTTGACCAGCACCGCGATGATGTGTCGGCTTCCTTTGCGCAGGTGGCCAAGTATTACGGCGCCCAGGTGCATGTTTGCCCGCCCAGGCGGGGGGCAGCGCAAGGGGTCGGTGGAGAAGTCCAACGACTATGCCGCCCAGCGGTGGTGGCGGACGGTGCCCGACGACATCACGCCCGAGCGGGCCCAGGCGTCGCTGGACGCCTGGTGCGAACGGACCCCAGATCTGCGGGTCCGCTTCAAGGACAAGCAGAAGATGACGGTGGCGACGTTCGCCGCGGCCGAGCCGTTGATGCCTCTGCCCGACCCGTTCCCGGCGATGCTTACCGTGGAGCGGACTGTGTCGCCGCAGGCGTTGGTGTCCTTTGACGGCAACTTCTACTCCGTCCCGCCCGGTCACCGTGATACCGAGGTCACCGTCACCCGCCGGCTCGGCGCTGAGGTCATCGACATCATCTCGGCCGCAGGGAACACCCTGGCCCGGCATCGTCTGGAGCCCAAGGGCGCTCATGTCGTCGTCCGGCCGGACGAGCATGTGGCGGCGCTGGAGAAGGCGGTGTTGGCCACCGCCGGTAACACCGATGCTCCGTGCCGCCGCAAGAAGCGGATCCCTCCCTCGGACCAAGCCCGGGACGAGGCCGAACGGGTCCGTGCCCGGCTGGCCGGTCGCGGCGTGTCCGACGACAGCGGGCCGGTGGTCGACTTCACCGCCTATGCCGCCGCCAGTCGCCCGATCACCACCGATCCGGCCGTGGGCAACAACTGATCGGCGCGCCCACCAATCACCACATCAACAGGGGGTTTCTTCATGTCCATGACCATCACCGCCGACCAGCTGGACCAGGGTGCTCCGCCCGGGAGCCCGGCGGAGATCTATCAACGGCTGCGCTCGCATCTGGCGTTCCTGAAGATGACCGCCGCGGCCGAGGCGTTGCCCGGCGTGCTCGACGATGCCCGTGACCAGGGCACCTCTCCGTTGGAGGCGATCGAGCAGCTGCTGTCGATCCAGGTCGATGCCACCGAGACCCGCCAGCAAGCCTCCCGGCTGCATTTCGCGAATCTGCCGGCGCCCTGGACGCTGGACGACTACGACTTCGCGGCCCAGCCGGTGTCGATGAGGCGCTGATCCGGGAGCTGTCAACGCTGCGGTTCCTGGACGACGCGGCCAACGTGCTGTTCATCGGCCCACCGGGCGTCGGGAAGACGATGCTGAGCATCTGCCTGGCGCGGCTGGCCGCCGAGGCCGGTCACAAGGCCTACTTCACCACCTGCGAAGAGCTCGTCGACCGGCTCAAAAAGGCCACCGCCGAGCACCGTCTCAAGACCGGGCTGCGGTTCTTCACCCAGCCCCGCCTTCTCGTGCTGGACGAGTTCGGGTATCGGCGCCTGGACGAGGACGGCCGGGCGTTGCTGTTCGAGGTGGTCAACGCCCGCTATCTCAAGGGATCGATCATCACGACCTCACATGTCGGGATCAATAAAGCGCACATGTTCCCGCGAATATGTGCAAGGCAGCGCCGAAACATCATGGGTTCGGGGGCGAGCCGCCGTTGCGGGCAGCGCGGTAGTCGGCGTATTCGTCGCCCAGGACGCCAAAGTTGACCCATCGGTCCTTGCGCGCACGCAGTTCCCGTTCCGCGAGATCGAGGGCTTGTTCAGGCGACTCGCATATGCCGATGTCGCGGCCTTCGCCGAGGTATTCCTCTTCGTCAAGCGGCGGGTACTCGCTGATGTCGTAGGTGCCGCCGAGGGCGTCTGGGCCGACATCCTCAACCTCATGGAGGGATACGGTCAGGCTGGACTTGGTGGGGCTTATCGTGGACCACCGCAGCGCCGGTCGGCCTTCCTGCTGAAACCCGCCGAGGAACTGCTCGATCGGCTTGCCGCGTCGCAGGGCTCCGATAGCGAAAGCCGGGGTCAAGTGCCGCATGTCATCGTCTCCGTTCATGCTCGTCGGGCAGGCGTCCTGGGTCGACACGGTCGGCGAGATAGATCATGACACCCTCGGGGTTCATCCCGAACGCCGCCGCGACGAGCTTGGGGTCCATGGTGTTGACCAGGTCGATCAGGCGGGTGGAGCGCAGCATCCGGGGTGGGACGCCGCAGGCGTCCAGGGCCTCCGCTCGGGTCCGTGCGACCAGATGAAGGGTAGCTCTGCGTAGCTAACGCAAGAACGGCCTGGGGCGGCGGGGTGGGTCCTGGCTCGCTGCTCCCGGACGTGATCCCGGCCGTCAAGGTAGAAGGTTGGCTGGCGGGGACCGGGCATAGGGCTTGCGGCCGTTCCCGGGTGGGTCTCCATGAGCTGTGGTTGGGGGACGGAGCCAGACCGAGCCGGGGGCGGATCCGGGGTGGCCACCCTGGTGTCGATTTCGCTGCCACTGGTCACCGGTACGTCCAGCGGAAGATAGCTTGATCGATCTTCGCGAACGCGGCCGACAGATCGGCATCTAAGATCCACACCCGGTTGGCCCGAGGGCCGCGAAGGCGTCTCCCGGATCGGACTGCGCTCAGCTCCCACCCGACTGCTGCGACAGTCCGGCGAGGAGGTCTTGCACCTCCTTCGATTCACCGCGCCTCACGGCGCACCAGCGCCTCGTGGCGCACGGTCTCCCACCTCCGCTCAAATCACAGCGCCTCACGGCGCACGCCGATCACTGGACAAACCCTCGGCGGCCGCCTGCGCGAACGATCGCAGGGTGTGGATGGTGGTATCGGGGATGGGCAGCGCGTCGAGATCGGCCCAAGCGAGGATGTCGGGTTGCGGAAACATCCTGGTGAGGCCAGCTGGGGCGAGGCCAGGCACGACCGTGCCGAACCGGCTGGCGAGGTCACCCAGGATGGCCCGTGCCCGTGAGGCATCCGGCACCCCGGCACGTACGATGTCGTGCACGCCGACTTCGAATGGATCCCAGGAACCGCACGAATTGGCAGGGTCGTCGAGGGCGAAGATGCGCCGGGCCCGGTGGACGTGGTGGATGAGGCCGTTGAGCCGGGGAAGATGTGCGACGAGCAGCAGTTCGGTCGGGGATCGCTGGGTAATCTCGATCATGCCGGGGTCATGATCGATGGAGATGATGCGCCGATAACAGGCGCCGGAGACTGCTTCGACGGTCGGTGTTGCGCGTGCGGCCAGGTGGCACAGGGCGGCCGCGAAATCGAGCGGCTTATCGTGGGCGAGCCGGATGGCCAGTCCGCCGTCGGCTTGGAGGCGGTCGGCGACCCGCCGCCGGGCCCGCAGCTCACGCGGGGTGCCGTGGAAGACGTCGGCGAGGACCCGGTTGAGCTGCCGAACGCTGCCGAAGCCCGCGGCGAAGGCAATGTCGGCTATGCGTAGGTCGGTGTCGTCGAGCAGCCGGCGGGCGAAGTGTGCGCGCCGGGAGCGGGCGAGTTGGTCGGGCGTGACCCCGGCATGCTGAAGAAATATGCGCCGCAGGTGACGCGGCGACACGCCGAGCCGGCCGGCAAGGCTGCTCTCCGTCGCGTCGTCCAGCGCTCCGTCGGCGATGAGTCGGACCCCGCGGCACACCAGTGCGGGCATGTCTGCGACGGTGATGGGTTCTTGCCGGTACGGGCGGCACCGATGGCAGGCGCGGTACCCGGCCGCTTCCGCCGCGGCCGCGGACGGGTAGCGGGTGGTGTTCGCCGGGTGGGGGCGGCCTGGGCAGTCGTCGCGGCAGTAGATGCCGGTGGTCAGGACGGCGCCGACTGCGTTCACGCTTCCAGCATGGCACCGACCGGCTCGCCGGATCGGACGGATCCGGACAGGGTGCCGATGCTGGCCGAATGTGACCAGACCTGCTGATCAGCAAACCGCGAGAATCCAGGTTCACCCATCTACAGGAGGTCGTCCCGTGAGTGCAGCATCGAGCAAGCAACGCGTCATCGACGCATGGAAGGTCTTTGCCACGCGTGATGCGGACCGGGTCCGCGACGTCTTCGCCCCCGACGCGCAGTGGCTCGCCCCCGCCGACAACGCGACCTCTCGCGCCATCGATGGAACGCACCATCTCATCGGGCGGGACCGTATCGTGCGATTCCTGACCGAGGAGTTCTCCACGGTCTTCGTCGACAACGTGTCCATCGAGTTCGGCGGCTTCTACGCCGACGGCGACACCGTGGTTGTCGAGATGCGGCTGCAGGCCACCCTCGCCCACGGTGGCCACTACGACAACGAATACTGCTTCATCTTCGAGCTGGAGTCCGGCCTGATCAAGCGGATCCGCGAATACATGGACACACAACGCGGCGCGGCATGGTTCCGCTCGCCCGCAACGGCGGACCGGCAGGGTCGACCCGAAGCGACAGCCACCCATCGCTAGTTTCGCTATCACCGCCTACCCACCCAACCGTCACTGGCACGTGAACACGGTCAGTGTGGGCGGCGTCAGCGAGGCTCGAGTAGGCCTTCCGCTCCCAAACGGTGTCCCCAGCCGTAAGGTAGCGGAGCGAAAGATCACGATTGCGGTTCGGCGCAAGCATGCTGACCGCCGAAGTAGAGAGGAAGGCTGTCTATGTCTTTTATCCGGAAGACTGTCTCCATCGCACTCGCGACCGTCACAGCGACGTTCGTCCTGGCCTCGCCAGCTGCGGCAAGCAGAAATCTCGGCTGGCTTTACACCGACAACAGGGGCGGCGCGGTGTTCTTCGACGCCGACCTGAACGACACCGCAGGTCTGGAGAAGATCACTGTCTGCGACAACGCGTCGAACGGTTGGGGCGTCCGGGCCGTTGTTGACGACTTCGACGGCGTAGGGTCGTACACCGTTGAGGATCCGTCGAACGATGGCCACTGTAAAGCCATCCAGGGCCAGTTCTTCACCGAGGAGCACCGCATAGACGTTATGGTCTACGAGTACCGGGGCTCGGAAACCCGAAACCTCGCGCTTGGGTCTGGGGTATCGTGACGGCCGCCGACTAGCGCATAACCCTGCGGGCCTGCAGACCACCCCCTGCATCCAGGTCGGTCTGGTCGTTCCCGGCGGCAAGAAGAACGGCCCCGGCGTCCGGGGCGCCATGCTCCACGGCTACGAGCCCGTCTGGAGGTCGAGCACCAGCTCATCCAAGACGCCGATGAGCGCGGCTGGACCCGCGAGGTTGAACGGCACACAGCCACGGCTGGCCGTCTACAGGGCCTTCTTAGCGATCTCGACCAACGGGACACGTCGCCTCCGAGGGGCTACGCCGGGAGATCCACGAGGGTCTTCAGGTCGTGGAGAACTGGAACTCCGCCAACACCGACCTGTTCTACGGCAGCGCCGGCACCATCCCCGGCAGCGGCAAGGAGCACCAGGAGGTGTCCATGTTCTGCCTGCACCTGCTCCAGTCCGCGCTGGTGTTCATCAACACCTTGTTCGTCCAGTCCGTACTCAAGGACCTCGCCTGGCAGCAGCGGCTCACCGACGCCGACAAGCGCGGCCTGTCGCCCCTGTTCTGGTCCAACGCCAACCTCTACGGCACGATCGACATTGACATGGGCCGCCGCCTCGACCTCGGCCTCGCGGCCTGATCCCGTCCCGTCCCCCTCGTTCGGTCAGGCCGATCGAGGGGACGGGACGCACTGGTGATCGGGCAGCAGATCGCCCAGCGCGGTTCGGACGGCGGCGCGGCTCACCCCGTAGGCGCGGGCGAGCGCCGCGATCGAGGTGCCCTGATCGATGTATGTCGACCGCACCTCCTCCAACTCGGCGCCCGCCAGCGCGGGCGGGCGGCCGCGATAGCGGCCCTCGGCCTCGGCCGCGACGATTCCTTCGGCGGTGAGTTCGTTTTGCAGGTCGCGCTGGAAGGCGAGGGCACTGGATGCCTGTCCCCAGACCGGTCCGACCGGCACCCGCTCACCCCCGATCGCGGCCGTCGTGATCAGCGGATGCCGGGCTGATGAGCCTGACTTTGGGAGGGCCCTGTCGAGGTCTCACCCCAGACGGGCCCTCCCGGCATTCTCCCGTCACGGCGGTGGCGATTGGTGAAGCGTGGTGTTCGTGGTTCGAGCCCGTTCGCAGGGCTGATCTCCCAAACGCGGCCGAGCCGGTGAGCTCTTGCGGCAGAAGGAGATGCCTGCGGATCGCTGGAGTCGCGAACGGCTGATCGGATGTCGGACCGGCGAGTCCTTCGATTAGCGGGCCGCGCGTCTCCGCTGCGGCTGTGAGCTGCACCGATAGATCGGTCACCTGTTCTTTGGAGGAGCGTTGGCGAAGCTGTTCTGCGGGATCGACTGGGCCGAACACCACCACGACGTCGCCGTCGTCGACGGCAGTGGAGTCCGGGTCGCCAAGGCGCGCATCACCAACGACGCCGCGGGCTTGCGCACGCTGCTGGAACTGCTGGCCGAGGTCGGCGACCATCCCGGCGAACCGATCCCGGTCGCGATCGAGAAGCCGCACGGACTGCTGGTCGCCAGCCTGCGCGTCACCGGCCGCAAGGTGTTCGCCATCAACCCCTGTGCGGTCTCGCGCTATCGCGGCCGCCATGGCATGGCGGGCAAGAAGTCCGACGAGCAGGACGCGCTGACCCTGGCCAACATTCTGCGCACCGATATGGCCGCGCACCGGCCACTGCCCGCAGACTCCGACCTGGCCCGCGCGATCACCGTGCTGGCCCGCGCCCAACAGGACGCGGTCTGGGACCGCATCCAACTCGGCCAGCGGATCCGCTCGCTGCTGCACGACTACTACGCCGCCGGCCTGGAGGCATTCGCGCACCTGCGCAACGGCGGCGTCACCAAAGCCGAAGCCCGCGTCATCCTCGCTCTGGCGCCCACCCCGGCCCGCGCCGCCACCCTCACCCGCGGCCAGATCCGCGCGGCACTCAAACGCGCAGGCCGAGCCCGGCACGTTGAGCAGGACGTCGAACGCCTCCACCAGATCTTCCGCGCCGAGCACATGCGCGTGCCCAGGCCAGTCGAACAGGCCATGGGCCATCAGCTCACCGCACTGCTCGGCCAGCTCGAAGCTACCTGCACCGCCGAGCAGGACCTGGCCACCGCCGTCGGGCAAGCCTTCACCCAACACCCTGACGCCGCCATCATCATCAGCTTCCCCGGCGTCGGCCCGCTGGTCGGCGCGCGCATCCTGGCCGAACTCGGCGACGACCGGACCCGCTTCGCCGACGCCCGCGGCCTGAAGGCCTACGCCGGATCGGCGCCGGTCACCCGCGCCAGCGGACGCTCTTTGCACATCATGAACCGCAAGGTGAAGAACGACCGCCTGGCCGCCGCCGGCTACGTCTGGGCCTTCGCCGCCCTGCGCCCATCACCAGGCGCTCGCGCGCACTACGACCGCCGCCGAAATGCCGACGACCCGCACACCGCAGCGCTGCGCCACCTGTTCAACCGCTTGATCGGCTGCCTCTATCACTGTCTCCAAGCACGCAAAACCTATGACGAAACCACCGCGTTCCCACCCCGCTTGGCAGCCGCCGCTTGACACGTCAATGTGCTCGGATGTCTGGGGACACGTTCGGGAGCGGAGGGCCCGTTCGGCGAGTTCGCCCACGGACATCTTCCGCTTGGCGAGGATGACGTCGATGTCGACGGTGATCGGCATCAGATCACCTCGTTCAGCTCGCGGCCTGCCTGCATCTGCGCCGCGAGGATCGTTGGGCGACGCTCCTGCCGCTCTGTGACTCATGCCACATGCAGTTCCTGTCAGCAATCGGGGCGCTGTTCCGCTCAAGTCACCGAGAGCAAGCGAACCGACAGGAGCAGCACATGAAGCACCGCATCGTCGTCCTCGGCGCCGGCTATGCCGGGGCCTACGTGGCCGGGACCCTGGCCCGCCGGCTGTCCCCGGCGGACACCGAGATCACCGTGGTCAACGCCGTGCCGGACTTCGTCCAGCGAATGCGGCTGCACCAGCTCGCGGCCGGCCAGGACATCGAGGCTCCGAAGCTCGCCGACGTTTTCGCGGGCACGGAGATACGGCTGCGCGTGGCCCGTGTCACCGCCGTCGACCCCGAGCGCCAGGTCGTCGCCGTGGCCGACGCCGACGGCGGCGGCGAGCTCGGCTACGACACGCTCTTGTACGCGCTCGGCAGCCACGGCGACGACAGCGCCGTCCCCGGCGCGGCCGAGCACGCCTTCGACGTCGCCAGCCGTCCCTCGGCGCTGCGCCTGCGCGAGCGCCTGGACAGCCTGGGCAGGCGGGGCGAAAGCGGCAGTGTGGTGGTCGTCGGCGACGGGTTGACCGGCATCGAGACCGCGACCGAGATCGCCGAATCCCGGCCTGGCCTGTCGGTGGCGCTCATCGCCCGCGGCGAGCTGGGCGCCCGGCTGTCCGCTGGTGCCCGCAGCCACCTGCGCCGGGCCTGCGACCGGCTGGGCATCACCGTCCTGGAGCACACCAGCGTCCAAGCCGTCGAGGCGACGCGGGTGCTGTGCGCCGACGGCACCGCCCTGGCGTCCGACGCGACCGTGTGGACGGTCGGGTTCGCGGTCGACCCCATCGCCGCCGCCGGCGGGCTGGAGGTCACCGAGAGCGGTCAGATCGTCGTCGATCGCACCATGCGGTCGGTCTCGCACCCGAACGTCTACGCCATCGGTGACAGCGTCTACGCCGTCGGCGACAACGGCCGGCCGCTGCCGATGTCCTGCGCTTCGGCCGGCTACACCGGCCGGCAGGCCATCGAGGCGATCGTGGGACGCCTGACCGGCCGCAAGGTCCCGAACACCAAGCTGGTCTACACGTACAACACCATCAGCCTCGGGCGACGGGACGGGATCCTGCAGACGGTCGACGACGAAGGGCAGGCAAAGCCGAAGCACATGGGCGGACGGAAGCCCGCACGGATCAAGGAGGTCACCATCAAGATGGCGCTGTGGGCCACCTCGCACCCGACCTTCGGCCTGCCCAAGCGCAAGCGCCGCCTGGCCGCCGCGCCGGACGCGAACACCGAGAACATGGTCCCCCGTCGCGAAGGCGGTCGCGTTGCCTCCTAGTGTCTCGTGATTCCGCTGACGGAATCACGAGACACTAGTGGAGCCGTTCGTCCAGACGTTCCCTTAGGGGTGCGTAGTCATACCCAGGAAACAGTTCTGAGAACACGGTAAGCATGTCTTCGAGTTTACTGACAATTTGCCTGAATTCACGGTCACCGAGTGAAACATCACAGAAAAGGTAGTGCCAGCCGGAGGTTCCCTTGGTGATGGTCAGTGCGGCCAGGTAATCGCAGTAATCGATGTCCATTTTGAACACCCCAATGCGGAAGTCGTGAAACCAGACCTCCGGTAGTGGCATATCGGGTTTTATGCGTAGCGCTGCAAATGTTCCCGTCCCGCTCCCGGGGTGGTGATCGATGACGCGGAGCTCGGAATAGAGTTGCCGCTCAAACGGGGTTTCTCCCCAATCGATGTCCGGCGCGTTGACGTTCATGGATGTGAGGAGATGGCGAATGGTGAACTCGCCTGTCAACTGGATCCCTGGGCGCTCGATCCGCCAATGACTGGAGAACCAATTAAATCGGACGAAGCATCGCTGGAGAGAATGATCCAGGGAGATTCCGTGCCATATGGAGATCTTTTCAAAAACCTCCCGGGCGTCGCCATATTCTTCGATAACCTGACCCGGCTTAGCAGAGAAAATCTGCACATGCGGATTTTCCGTCAGCTGTCCATGCATCGCCAGCAGGTGGGTCTCGCACTCGGTGAGAACGGCCATCGGCGCACCTCGCTTTCTAAATTTGATCGAGCTAAACCAATGCGATCTAGTGCCAGTTCGAGTTGTTATTGACGAGTTTTCTCACGTTGGTGGCGACGAGACGGACCTTCGCGAGGACCTCGCCGGCGGTCGCGGTCCAGGTGAACGGTTTCGCGTTCTCGTTCCAGGAGTTGATGTAGTCGCGGATCTGCTTGATGAGGACATTGACGCTGGAGGGCGTGCTGCGGCGGATCGACTGCCGGGTGAGGATTCCGAACCAGATCTCGATCTGGTTCAGCCACGACGAGCCGATGGGAGTGAAGTGGAAGTGGACGTGCGGGTTCTTGACCAGCCACTCCTTGACCTCCGCAGTGGTGTGTGTCGAGAGGTTGTCCAGGACGACATGGATCTCCTTCCCAGCGTGCGGTTTCACTGCCTTCTTGAGGAAGGCCAGGAAGTCCTTGCCGTTCCGGGTCGGCTTGCACTCGCCAAGCACTTCGCCGGTGGCCACGTTCAGGGCGGCGAACAGGTTTGTGGTGCCGTGCCGGACGTAGTCGGCGGTGCGTTTCTCGCTCGCCGCGAAGGCGACCGGCAGCACCGGCTGGGTGCGGTCCAGTGCCTGGATCTGCGTCTTCTCGTCGATGGAGAGGACCACCGCGCCGCCCGGCGGGGCCAGATACAGGCCGATCACATCGGCCACCTTCGCCGCGAACGCGGGGTCTTTGGAAATCTTGAAGGTGCCGGACCGGTGCGGCTTCAGGCTCTGCTCCCGCCAGATGCGCGCGATGTAGTGCCAGGACACCGAGATGTTCTCGGTCCGCTTCAGATACTTCGCCAACTCCCGCGTGGACCAGTGCGAAAGACCCGTGCCGTCCGGTGGCGTCATACGTGTCAGCGCGATGACGCAGGCCCGCACTCGGGCCGGCACTTGTTCCCGGGGCCCACCGGGCCGGTCGCCTTCCAGCCCGGCCACGCCACGCTCGGCATACCGAGTTTTCCAGCGGTCGACCGTCGGCAGCGAGACCCCGAGCAACTCGGCAATGTCCTTGCGCCGACGGCCCTCGCCGGACCACAGGACGATACGAACCCGCGTCGCGATGTCAGCGGGTACGTCCCGGCTGTTCACCAACTCCCGCAGCTCGGCGGCCTGTTCCACAGAGATCTCCATGCCGATAGATCGAACCAGACAAGATCAAGTAACGCTGACGGAATCACGAGACACTAGGGTGGTCCGTGTGGACAGCACCGACACCAGTCGGTTTGAGGCCAGCCGGAACCGGCTGGCCTCGCTGGCGTACCGGCTGCTGGGCTGCGCCGCCGACGCCGAAGATGCCGTGCAGGAGGCGTTCCTGCATTGGCAGGCCGCCGACCGGCAGCTGATCAAGGTGCCGGAGGCATGGCTGACCAAGGTCGTCACCAACGTCTGCCTGGACCGGCTCCGCTCGGCACAGGCCCGCCGCGAACGCACCGTCGGCGCCTGGCTGCCCGACCCGCTCCTTGACGGCGACCCGATGCTCGGCCCGGCCGACACCGTCGAGCAGCGCGACTCGGTCTCGCTGGCCGTGCTGACGCTCATGGAGCGCCTGTCACCCCTCGAGCGGGCCGTCTACGTCCTGCGCGAAGCGTTCTCCTACAGCCACGCCGAGATCGCCGAGATCCTCGACATCACCGAGTCCACAAGCCAGCAGCACCTCCATCGGGCCCGGCGCCGCATCACCGCCGCGCGCCGCCGCAGCGGCGGCGAAGTCGCCCCGGCATCCGCCCGCAGGATCGTCGAGGAATTCCTCGCCGCCGCGTCCTCGGGCCGCACCGAACGGCTGGTGGCGCTGCTCACCGACGACGCGATCGCGATCTCCGACGGCGCCGGCCTGACCGAGAAGCTGCTGCGGTACGACACCGCGCAGCGCATCGCCGCCGTCGCACGGGCCGGCTTCACACCCACACCCGCAAAACGGCGATTCGCAGGCGGCACGCCCGCCATTCACCACGCGCTCGTCAACGGCGCCCCCGCCATCCTCTTCGTGCTCGGCGACCAGGTCATCGGCGCCGTGACGTTCGACATCACAGGCGGCAAGATCGCAACCGTGCGCGGCATCGCCGCCCCCACACGCCTCGCCCGCCTCACCGAAACCTGGCGGCAGCACGAACCGGACACGCCGCTCATCACCCAGTGGTGACCCGACGCTGACCTCGGCCAGGCTACAGCGCCCGCGTTTCATAGGTGGTCGCCTATGAAACACGATGAGCGCGCAGGCGCGTGTCGGTTTCCGGAGTCCTCTGCATTGATTCCCGAAGTGGTCTTCACCGGCTGATGCACAGTGGTGCGATCACTCCGGTCTCTGAAGCCCGTCCGGATCGAGGTTCTGGCGACATGCGGCGATCTGTTCGGCCGCTGACGCATCGTTACTCTTGATCGGGCGCGCCGCGCGCTCCGTCCGCTGCGTCGTCCGCGACCCCACTGTCAGACCCTTCTGTGACGATCGTGGACGTCTCCACCCCGTTTCATGGAAGTACTGATGACCGACCAGATAGTTGAGGATGACGCCCCCTCAGTGCTGGACCTACGGGCCCCCGCCCTGGTGCTCGACCCGTTCCCTGGTGAGGGCACTGCTGCCAGCACCCCAGGCGACCTCGTCTTCTCCGACGACGGTCGGTACCTCGCTGTCACCAGTCAGGACTGCGAGCTGGTGGTGTTCCGCACCGAGGACTGGACCGAGCACGTGCGCGTCAGCGGCAGCGTGCTCTGGGGCCAGGACATCCAGTGGGTGCCCGGCACCCACCGGCTCTGCAAGCGCCTCCTGGAGGGCGAGGGGCGCCGGGACGAGGCGGCGCCGACCCGCGCCTATGACGTCGACACGCATGCCGAAGTGGCGATCCCGCCGCAGCCGCGCGAGGTCCGTTCCCGCACTGGCCGATACCGTGCCGACACCGGGTACGGCCGCTACCAGGCTGACGGTGGCTACGGCGGCTTCACCGGCTACGGCGCCTGGGTCGATGTGCTGTCCTCCGCCGGCGGGTCGCGCCGGCTGCACCTGCCACGGGGCAAGGCGCGAGTCGCGAGGGTCTCCTTCACTGGCGACGAGCGGCGGATGTTCGTCGGGCTGGGGGATGCCGTTCACATGGTGGATCTCGAAAGCGGAGCAGTTGTCGCGTCGCTTGCCGGGGTCGGAGCCGATGCGGTCGTCCGGCCGGACGGGGCCTATCTGGTGGCGAGCGCTGGACGGAGTCCGTTCACGAGCGAGCACGAGCGGATCGACCTTTGGCGGATCTCCGACACGGCGCTGCTGATGCGCTGCTGGTCTGGTGGGTATTACCTCCCCGCGTTCGACTGGTCACCTGACGGTGGCATGCTCGCCACCTCTGTTGTAACGGGATTCCAGGGCTATGGCGGCGAGATACGTGTCTACCAGCCCGGCGAGCCCCTGGCCGAATAGCGTCCGTCTGTCGGCTTCGGAAACCGACATGCATCCGACCCGTGGACGGCGGTATCTCCGCCCGACCCGGCCCCCTAACGCCGTCGGCCGGTCGGTTGTTGCTCAAGGCCCGTCTACTCCCGCGTCTCCGCCGCGACCCAGTCCCTTCTTCGCCAGCGCCACATCCTCACCGAGGCCGGCCTCCTCATCCGCGTCGAAGGCGTCGCCTGTCGGTGTACGGGCTCAAGTGCAGAGCCAGGTACAGGTAAATGGGCTCTGTCGCTGATCTTGTGACGTTGTTGTTCAGGTGCGGAGCAAGATCCGCTTTCGGAGAAGGTCGAAGTTCGCCCTTCCGTATCCCTGCCTTTTGACCAGCTTCACTCGCGTGTTCTGCCCTTCGGCCTGGCCAGAGCTCCAGGGGAGGGACAGGCCGGCGGTGACGGCGTCCAGGTCGTAGGTGAGGCCGACGGCGAATTGCCGGAGATAGGGCAGGTCGTCGTCGCGGACGGCAGCGATCCAGTCCGGGGGGCGTTGGCCTTGCAGGTGCTTCATCATGACAGCGAAGGTGCGGACGTGGTTGACGGTGGTCTGGAGTTCGGGGCAGGCGGTCCGGATCTGTTTGAGCTCCAGGGCGGTGTCGGGGTGGAGGTGACCGGGGTCGGTCGTGATCCATCGGGCGACTTTGCGTGGCCGTGGGACTGGCCGCGGCGGTGGTGGCGGGACGGCGTCTTCTTTGAGGAGGCGCACGTAGAGGCCGACGGTGCTGGAACTGCCGCGATACCCCTGCGGTAGGAGTTCGCGGAAGAGTTGCATGGCGTTGCGGCATCCCTGTTGGGTGCAGCTCGAGTTCAGTGGCTGTCTGAGCTGGGCGTTGGTGGTCGTGGCTGTTTGATCGCGAGACCAGCTTCTACTGTGGGTGCAGGGGTGCGAGGCGGTGGTTGCGATGGGCTCGTTGCTGGAGGAGCTGGCGCGGCGGGAGGCCGCCGTCCGGCAGCGGATCGAGGAGATCCGTGAGCAGATCGCCGATCTGGAGTCACGGCTGGAGACCGAGGAAGATCTGCTGTCTCGGCTGGCGATCACCCGCCAGATGGTGGAGGAGATTTTCGGTGAGGCGGCCCACTTGGCCGAGGAGCGGGTCGGTGCGGCAGAGCCCATCGAGGCTGCTGCTGGCTCTGGTGAGGCGTCGGTGGGGCAGGCGGTGCCGCGTGGGGTGATGACGGTGCCGCCATGGCGGCCGGGCATTGGAGCGGGGGTGTTGCCGCAGGTGTACCGGGACGCGGTGGAGATCATGGCCGATGCAGGCAAGGCGGTGCGGGCCGGGCAGATCCTTCAGGCGATGGGGGTGGCGGACGAGGCCGCCAAGCGGGAGGGGCTGCGGTCCAAGCTCAAGCGGCTGGTCGAGCGGGGCTGGGCGCGTGAGGACGGGCCGGGGTTGTTCGCGGTGGCCGAGCCGGTGGCGCGCGAGATGGGTGGGCGGTCCGCGGTGCCAGAGGACGGCATCGACACGTCACCGGGCGGGTGATTGCGGGCAAGGCCCTTCTCCCGGCAGGTTCGTAGGTAGCGAACCGACACGAGCCCGCGCCGGGGAGAAGGGCCTTGTGATGGCACCGTACGACGCAGCCGTCACCGCTGACTTGTTTGCGGCCGCGAAGAACACCCTTGACTGTCTGATCGGACAGCTCACCGCCCCGGTCACCGCGTCCTGGACACACGACCGGCTCGAGGACCTGCTCACCGAGCAAGGGCGTGAGCTGCAGCGCCAGCTGTTGCAGGCGCATCCGGACCTGCGGGCGCTGCGTGAGCAGCAGGCCGTGCTGGAGGTCCGCCGCGACAGGGCCCGACGAGACCGGGCCGGAGCCGGCCGTTCTGGGGTGGTGGGGGCCGACGGCGTGGTGCGGCGGTGGGTGGAGACCGGGCACCAGCGCGCGTTGGCGACGGCGGTGGGGCCGGTGACCGTCACCCGCTGCGCCTGGCGCGCACCCCAGGTGCGCAATCTCTATCCGGCGGACGCGGCATTGGGGCTGCCGGCCGGACGGCACTCGCACGGGCTGGCCCGCCTGGCCGTGACCGAGGCGGTGCGCGGGTCGTTCGACACCGCCAAGGCCGCGATCCAGACCCGTTGCGGCAAGGTGCTCGGCAAACGCCAGCTCGAGCATCTGGTGCAGCACGCCGCCGTCGACGTCGACGCCTTCTACGCCGCACAGATGCCGGTGCCGCGGACCGCTGAGGAACTGCTGGTGCTCAGCTTCGACGGCAAGGGCATCGTGATGCGCCCCGACGCGCTCCGCCCGGCCACACGAAAGGCCGCCGCCCGGCACCGGCGTGTGTTCCGCACCCGGCTGGCCTCGGGCGAGAAGCCAGGGCGAAAACGCATGGCCACTCTTGGGGTCGTCCACGACGCCATCCCCGGCCCCAGACGCCCACACGACGTGATCAGCATCGGGGAGCGCAGCGGCGACCGCACGGTGCGGGCCGGACCGGCCGCGACCGGGAAATGGATCTACGGATCGGTCGCCGAGCCCGCTCACACGGTCATCGGTCGCGTATTCGACCACGCTCACGCCCGCGACCCCATGCACGCCCGGACCTGGGTGGTGCTGGTCGACGGCGACCGTCACCAACTCGAGCTGATCCGCGCCGAAGCGGCCCGTCGCCATGCCCGCATCCACATCGTCTGCGACCTGATCCACGTGCTGGAATACCTCTGGCGGGCGGCCCGCTGTGTGCATTCCCCCGACGATGACGCAGCTGAAGGCTGGGTCGCGGCGCACGCTCTGGCGTTGCTGAGGGGCAGCCTCGCCCAGGCCGTCATCATGCTGCGCGACCAGGCCGACCGGCTGCCCCGTCATCGCCGGGACGCCATCGAGGCAGCGATCGGCTACCTGACCGGCCACGCCGAATACCTCCGCTACCACCAGGCCCTGGCCGCGGGGTGGCCGATCGCCACCGGCGTCATCGAAGGCACGGTCCGCCACATCGTCGGCGACCGCCTCGAAATCACAGGAGCCAGGTGGGGCCTGTCCGGAGCCGAGGCAATTCTCAAGCTCCGCGCCCTGATCAGCAACGGAGACCTGGACGACTATTGGCAGTTCCATCTTGATCGAGAGCACCACCGCGTCCACGACCATCATCGACACAAGAACAATCTCACAGCCCTACCTCAACCACCGGCCCCGAGGAACTAACGGGCAGGACCGCTCAGGCGAGGCGGCCACCCGGGTGGACGAACACCGCGAGGCTCCAGCATGCCCACACGGCCACAGCCGCCGACCTCACTCAGAGCCCGGCTGCTGTTTCGATGGCGATCTGGAGGAGTTCGTCGCGTGCCTCGGCGGCGGTCCAGTTGCGGTGATGCCATGCGCGCCCGCTGAGGTCGTCTCCGGCATACAGGTATTGGCAGAACTTCACGCCGCGGAACTGGGCGACAGCCAGGAAGGCCGCGGTCTCCATCTCAACCGTGACGCAGCCCTGCTGCTGACGGGCGTGAACCCGGGCTTTGGTCTCCCGGAAGGGAGCATCGGTGGTCCAGGTCATGCCGGTGGTGAACGGGACCCCTCGATCGAGAAGGACGCCGGTGGCCGCTTTCACCAGCGCCGGGTCAGCGTGAATAGTCGGCGCGGGCGGTGCGTAGTGATAGGACGTGCCCTCATCACGCACGGCCGCGTCCGGGACAACGACATGCCCCATGTCAAGATCGGGCTGAAGTGCTCCCGCACCACCGCATGCGACGAAAACGCGACCGCCGGCGGCAACCGCCTTCTCGAAGTGGTGAACGGCCAACGGCGCGCGCCCACACCGGGATGGAAGACCGCCACCGAGGTCCCGCCATGCGTCACTTGATAGATCTTGTGGCCGCCCATCTCGGCAGAGAACTCACCAATCTGCCGCCCAGCGTGGCTGTCGGGCAGACCGGCCACCACCTCTGGGAAGAAACACAACACGACACGCTCCGGCAAACGCTCGCTCAACCTCGGCGGAGTCGGGGCCACCAACGCGTCATCGACGGCGTCGAACTCTGTCAGCGGGAGATCCACGCTGTGATCATGCCTCACGGCAGCAGAACGATGCTGTGGATTATCGGCCGAGCGGCAGTCGCAACCCTGGAACAGCGCCATCATGGCCGGTCACACCTGACCATTCGCTGCCTACCGGCCATGGTCACCGGTCCATCAACACTCACTGAGCCGGAGCTACACCCCAGCAGGGTTGCTGAGACGACGGCGCGTGCGCCCAGGGATGGGCTCACAGCAGGGTTGCTGAGACGACGGCGCGTGCGCCCAGGAACGCGCCCAGCTCGTCGGCCGCGCCCTGGAGCGCGGCGGTCTCGGCGGCGTCGAACGGCCGGAACAGCGCCGCCTCGAGCACGACGGCGTCGGCTCGGACCGTGCGCTTCCAGCGGCCGGCCACCTGCGTGTCGACCACGATGACGCCGTTCGGCAGGGCGAGCTTGTCCGGTGCCGCTGCCACCAGGCCACCGAGGTCGAGCAGATGTTTGCTCTGCCGGTAACCGACGATGTACTCGTCGTACGCCTGCAGCAGCCGCACCGATGGGGACGGGGGCGGTGCGGGGGCGTTCCCCGGCGCGGACCAGTAGGTGACGCCGTCGACGTCGGTGCTCTCCAGCGCGTCGCCGGCGAGTGACAGCCCGGTGGCGATGTCGTCGCGCGTGAGGCTGGACCACCACGACAGGTCCTTCGCCGTTGCCGGGCCGTGGCTGGTGAAGAACCGGCGGACGATCTCGGCTAGCGCCGCCTCGCGTTCCATGCTCGCCGCCTGCGGGACCCGCTCCTCGATCAGCGCGTACGTGTGCTGCTTCCCCCGCAGTGGGCCGCTGCAGATCACCCGCTCCAGTTCGGCGTGGATGAGGATGTAGCCGAGCCGGAATCCCTTCGCGGTGATGCCATGGTGGGCGAGCAGCGCCGCGATCTCGGTGCGGGTCAGGTGGTTCCCGCCGGCGACGGCATGGGCGATCAGGTCAGTGGTGCGGCGCAGCAGCGGGCCGTCGAGCTCGCCCTGCCGGTAGGCGTAGCCGTTGAGCGCGTGCACCCGTGGGGCCGTCAGCTCCAGCAGCCAGCACAGGTCGGCGGGGGTCACAAAGTGCCACGTCGGGCGCAGTACGTGCGTGCGGAGGATGGCGCCGTCGTCGAACGCGCGATCGAGGTCTGCGTCGGTGACGCCGGGGCCGAGCCGCTGGGCGATCGCCCACTTCGCCGGGTGGTAGTCCTGTGACTGAAGCCCGCCGAACCAGCCGACCACCTCGGCGGCGTCGGCGAACGGGGCCGGCTGCACGCTGCCCAGGCCGACGGCGCCGGTGCGGCGGCGGGCCAGCTCGAGCCCGTCCAGAAGCATGCGATCGGACTCCTTCGAGGGACTCAGCCGGCGGGGGCCGCGGGCGTGGGCAAGGGGAACAGTTCCAGGAAGCGGCGGACCATGGCGATGTCCCCCTCCACCTGCACCGCGCCCTCCCCTATCGCTTCGTCGAGGTCGCGTTCGCCCCAGAGGATCGTGTTGACGGTCGCCGAGTCGCCGACGATGGTCGCGTCGGCTGCGGACGCGTCCCCGCGTTCGATGTGGAACCGGCCGTCCGACACCGAGGCGGCGAACTCGTCGAGCCCGAAGCGCAAGCCGATGCGGCCGGTGAGGCCCCGCGCCGCCTCGGGACTGAACAGCGCCCGCAGCGCCAGGACGAGTGCGTCGACGCTCAGCGGGGCGTCGTGCTGCATCGAGGGGGAACGGCCGCCCCAGCGGCCGAGGGAGATGACCACCGGTTCCAGCTCCAGGCCCCAATCGGTGAGTTCGTAGACCTTGGAAGCCGCCGGAGGACCGAGCGTGCGCCTGCGCACCACCCCTGCGGCCTCGAGCTCTCGCAGCCGCTGGGAGATGACGTTCGGGGCCGCGCCAGGGAGTCCGTTGCGCAGGTCGGTGAATCGTTTGGGGCCGAGCAGTAGCTCGCGGACGACGAGCAGCGCCCATCGGTCTCCGACGAGCTGGAGGGCGTGCGCCGTCGCGCAGCCGTCCACGTAGGAACGCTTCCCTGCCATAGGGCCCACTCTACCGGCGGGTTGTCCCCGTTTACACCTAAGAGATTGTGATTCTGAGAGTCATAGTTGTAATTTACTATCACCAAAGTGTTTTTAAGGACTAGTTCCGGGAGTCGGAGGGACTGTGCAACCTGAATCGATCAACGCCCCACCTGGGCCGGATCCGCGGCGATGGAAGGCCCTGGCGTTGCTGGGCACCGCGTTCTTCATGGTCATCCTGGACGCGACGATCGTCCTCACGGCGATCCCGTCCATGCAGCAGGACCTGGGCTTCACGGTGTCCGGAGTGCAGTGGGTGCTGACCGCCTACGCGCTGACCTTCGCCGGCCTGATGTTGTTCTTCGGCCGCATGGCCGATCTGCTCGGCAGGCGGCGCGTCTTCATGGCCGGGCTCGCGCTGTTCATCGCATCATCGATCATGTGCGGTGCCGCCTGGTCGGCGGAGGTGCTCGTCGCGGCCCGGTCCCTCCAGGGGTTGTCGGCGGCGATCATGGCCCCCACCGCGTTGTCCATCGTCGTCGCCACGTTCTCCGACAGCGCCGAGCGGAACAAGGCGCTCGGGGTCTGGGGCGGCCTGGGCGGGGTCGGCGCCACCGCCGGCCTGCTGCTCGGCGGGCTGATCACCGACGGGCTGGGCTGGGAGTGGATCTTCTACCTGAACGTTCCGGTCGGCTTGGTCATCCTCGCGCTGTGCCCGGTGCTGCTGCGGGAGAGCCGGGAGCGGGCGGCGGGCAAGAAGTTCGACGTGGTCGGCGCCATCACGATCACCGTGGCTCCGCTGCTGATCGCCTACGCAGTCATCCAGGCGCCGGAGTCCGGCTGGGCCAGTGCCACGACCATCGGCCTCCTCCTCGCCGCCCTCGCCGTCCTGGTGCTGTTCGTCTTCGTCGAATCCCGTTCCGCCGCTCCCCTGGTGCCACTGCGGATCTTCCGCAACCGCACTCTGGTGGGCGGCAACCTCCTGATGCTGGTGGTGGGCCTGACTGTCGACGGCATGCTGTTCCCGCTCACGTTGTACGCGCAGCAGGTCCTCCGGTATTCGGCGCTGCAATTCGGTCTCATCAGCGCGGTCATGACCGTGATGTCGGTTGTCGGGGCGTTCGCCGGACAGGCGCTCGTCACCAGGCTGGGCATCCGGCCGATCGCCATCGCCGGAACGCTGCTGATCGGCGCGGGATGCCTGCTCCTGATCCCCGTGTCGGTGAACGGGTCGTTCGGCGACATGGTGTGGGGTCTGCTGCTCTTCGGGCCGGGCATGGGAGCTGTCTTCGTCGCCGCTCAGATCGCCGCGCTCACCGGCGTCCCCGAGGAGGAATCCGGTCTGGCCGCGGGCCTGGTCGACACCCTGTTCAACATCGGCAGCGCACTCGGCATCGCCACGGTCACCTCGGTGGCGATCGCGGTGGCCGGTGAACCCGCCGATTCGATCGCCGCCCTCAACGACGGACTGCGCGCCGCGTTCGCGCTAGCGGCCGTCTTCGCGGCGCTGGGCCTTGCCGTAGCGCTGTTCGTCCTGACCCGCCCTGCGGAAGTCGCCAACGACACCGCGGTCTCCGAACCCGTTTCCACCGCTGGAGGACCCGCATGAAGGCCAAGACCAACGTCGCCGGCACATACCGAATAGCGACAGACTGATACTGCCGCCGTTTGCGTCTGCGGACAGGGCCCCGGCAGTTCAGGGTTGTGAACTGCCGGGGCCTTGCCGTGGCCGGATCCGTGTTAGACGACAGGACCGGACCGACTCCCGCGCGTGTTCCCTAGCGCGCGATGGGCCCAGGCGACTGGTTGCCGTGTAACCGCCAGGGCCTCTATGTCGTCTTGTGTCCGCTTCGCCGACAAGGGCATCTCAACCAGAGCCCAAGATATGGATCTAAGAATCCCAGATGGCAGCCATGGCTGCGGCGACGGGAACTGCCGTGCAAGGGGACGTTGACGCACACGCCTGGCCGCCCGTGAGCCGAGATCCCGGTCACGGGCGGCGCTGTCGGCCGTTCCGGCGAACGCCGTAAAAGGCTCAGGCACCGGAGCGTTCGAGGGTGGCTCAGGTTGCTTTGTAGGCCAGCACTTTGGCGCGGAGCTTCTTGTTGACCTCTTCGGTCTTATGGGCCGGAACGGCGATGGTGTCGGGCGCGCCATCGGAGGTGTAACGGTCGGCTGGGTTCTGCTTGAGCGAGTCGAGCCAGCCCTGGGAGCAGAACTGTTCGCAATTGCCACCCGAGTTGCCGGCCCTGATGCGCGGGATGGCCAGCGGATCGAAACGAGCGGCGAACGGCGAGGCCGCCGGAGTGTATCCCGCGCGGAAGACCCCTTTGTTGGAGTACGAGGTGGAACCCGCGCGGCCGGTTGCGGCCCACTGCGGCTTCCGGGGCGTGTTGCCGTACGGCAGGGCAAGCGTTATCGGTGCCGGGCCGCCCAGCCCCGTGATGAGGGCGTGCCCCGCAGCGATCTGCTGGGTCACCTGCTCCTGGCTCTTGCCGCTCAGGTCCAGGTGGTCCTTGGTGTGATTGCCGATCTCGAATCCGTTGGTCGCCAGCCATGCCAGCGCTTGGCGTTGTTGGGAGCTCTCATGAAGCTGAAACAGGTCCCGGATGACATAGAAGGTCGCCACCGGCCGGAAGCCCGGGTACCGCGCGCCGACGTCGCGGATGATGCCTGCTGCGCTGTCGGGGGTCGGCTCGCCGTTCGCGGTGAAGGTGAGCTGCGAGGGCGAGGAGTCGTCCAGGGTGATCACCACGGGATGCCGCCCGGCCGGGATGTTGATCCGTCCCGTCACGTACTCGGCGGCGGTCACCGGTACGTACCCCTCCGTGGCCAGCCGTTCCAGTTCTGCGCGGAACTGTGCCGGGGTGCGGTCGTCCGCCACTGATGGTTTCGCGACGATCCGGTGGTACATCAGCACCGGGATGTCCCCGACCTCGTTCGCCTTGGCTGCGGCGGCGTTGGAGATCTTGGCGTGTGCCGCGGCCTTGGAGGCCTTTGCCTGCTGCGCCAACTTCGCGTCCGCCGCAAGCTTCTTATTGTCGTCCGTGCATGCGGTCAGCATGGAGGCGCCCAACACCACGGAAGTCACACAGAACATGACACGAGCTTTCATGCCTCTGGTCTTGCCGGTGTGGCTCTCCGTCAAGATCAACCATAGGTGCGTCGTTGGTAAATTATTCGCCAGCGTCACCTTGCCTCGGCGCGTCGCCTGACCTGAAGCAACAGCACTTCTAGGGTGACCCGCACCCGCGAATTCAGGACAATTCCGACGCCCTGGAAAACCGAAGCCCTGGAAGGACCGAAGCCAACTCCCCCGGGCCTAGGGCGTCCGGTGCGTCGCCACTCCGTACGGCTCGTACACCTTCTCGTGGAAGGTCAGCACGGGAAGTTGTAGGTTGCGCGCCGCCCAGACGACCGATGCCTGGAGCGCGTACTCCGCCGGGTCCGGTGTGGGCTGGTGGCCGACGGTGGAGGCGATGGTGATCGCATCTGCGCCGGTGATCTCCTGGATCTTGATGACGGCCTGCAGGTCGTCGTGGAGGAGCCACGCGAGACGTTCAGAGGCCCGGGGGTGCGCCGTCGCGGCGGCGAGCACTGACGGCACGGGCACGACCAGCATGTGGCGTAGTTCCAGGCAGCGGGCGATCGCGGCGCTCAGGTAGGCGCCTCCGCTGGCGTGGTCGGACAGGAGGGTGTGGTCGACCACACAGCTCATGCGGCGGTGCCCTGCCCGCTGCCGCTCTTGCCAGAGCCGTCAGAACCGGCCGCCCACGCCTTGGCGTCGGCGATCTGATCTGGGTCGAAGTTCTCGCTCATGTACCGGTCGACCTCGGCCGCGCCGCGCGCCCTGGTCTCGGCGTTGAAATAGGCCGCGGGCAGCGCTTCGGGACGCAACACCGACATCGGCCCCAGGACGCCCACGGCATGGCCGTTCTTGGTGATGACGATGGGTTCCCCGGCCTGGTTCGCCTGATCGAACGCATCTCCGAGCACCTTGCGGACCTCGGTGAGCGGCAGCTCCCGGTACATGGGCTCTTCCATATTCGGATTGTACAGCCGATGTACATAGTCGACCCAGGAGTCTCTCGATCCCCGCGGAGTCTCTCGATCCCCCGCCCGATCGCGGCAGAGTGAAGCACATCACGTCCGTCTGGATGTCACATCGGCTCGGGCTGTTCCGTCGATGGGTTGTAGACCAACACGGCAAGGAGATCACTATGGACGCCCGATTCAACTACTACGGCAACCCGATTACGGCCAAGTACATGAAGTACCTCCAGTCGGCGGCCAAGGTCGTGACGGACTCAACGCTGCCGACCGCGACGCAGCACCTGGTGGAGATCCGCGCCAGCCAGATCAACGGCTGCGGCTTCTGCACCGATATGCACACCAAGGACGCGACGCACGCCGGGGAGACCCCGGTGCGCCTCAACCTGGTCGCGACCTGGCGGGAGGCCACGGTCTTCACCGACGCCGAGCGGGCCGCCCTCGAACTGACCGAACAGGGCACCCGCATCGCCGACGCCGCCGGTGGCGTCAGCGACGAAGTCTGGGCCAACGCAGCCAAGCACTACGACGAGGACCAGCTCGCCGCCCTGGTGTCCTTCATCGCCCTCATCAACACCTGGAACCGCATGAACGTCATCACCCAGCAGCCCGCCGGCGACTACCAGCCCGGCCAATGGGGGTGACCCGCGCGCCTTCTTGCTGGTGATTGGGCGTTGAAATGGGTGCGCCTCGCCGTTCGCGCCCTTGAAAATTGGGCGAGCGCGAGCGGCGAGGCGCGGGACGGCGTGGAGGCCGTCTGGAGGTGCCGTCGGAGGGTCAGTCGAACGGGAGATCGGCGGGAGGCGTCGGCTTGGTGTCGGTCCACTTCGCCGAGCGGACGGTCGAGTACTCGATGATGAAGCCCGGCTTCATCTCCGAGTACTTGCCGCCGGGGCTGGTCAGCACGTCCTGCCGGGACAGCAGCTCGCCGGTGCCCTCATCGAAGATGATCACTTCGCGGGAGCGGTAGGTCCCTCGCTCGGCCTTCGGTCCGCCGTACTCACCCGTGGTCGTCGTGGCGAAGTCGTCGGAGGCCAGTGCGACGCCCTCGCGGCCCAGCGGGTCGGTGGCGCGGCCGATCGCGTGGACGCCGGGCTGGTTGGCCAGCGCCCGCATCAGGCCCGCCCGGACCTTCGGCGGGACCGGATTCGACCCCAGGACCGACGACACCATCGAGATCTGGGTCCTGGCGTTGGCAGCGCCGCGCATCCCCGCCGCGCGCTGCGCCTTCGCCGCCTTCCCCGCGGGGGCTCCCGATCCGGCCATCCCGCCTGGGCCCAGGAACATCTTGGCGAGTTTGGCCGGGTCGGTCGGCAGGTTCTGCAGGTCCTCGACGGACTTGTTCCCGTCCAGGAACTTCCCGCCACCACGGGGGTACGTGCCCTTTTCCGGGCCGTCCAGCTGCCACTTCACCGGCTTGCTGGAGAAGGTGAGGGCTTTGTCGCCGGACCAGACGGGGAAGGTCGACGGTGATCCGGCCTTGCGCCACAGTGCCTTGTCCTGTGCGGTTTTCAGGTGGGCGGGGAGGTCGCGGCCGGCGTACCCCTCGCCCATGCCGGTCTTCGCGCCGGACCAGTTGAACGTCTCGGTGAGCGCACCGTCGATCGCGTAGGTCCCGGTCTTCGGACGCATGATGTAGGCCTGGCCCTGGATCACGTTGGTGTACCAGTAGTTGCCGCTCGGCTGCTGCTCGGCCTTCTGCGCCGCCGCGAGGACCGCCCCCTTGGCGTCCAGGTTCACCTGGCCGGGCGGCGTGACCGTGGTGTTCTCACCGCCTCCTCCTCCGACGAGCGTGATCGCCACGGTCAACGCCGCACCCACCGCGATCAGGCCGCCGCCCAGTCCCCACCGGAGCCGGGGCAGCGTACGGCGCCGCGGCTCGTTCAGCATCGCCTTCACCTGGGCGATCTCCTGGGCCAGTTGCTGGGGGCTGGGACGGGGAGGCTCGGCGTAGCTCTCGCGGACCATCCGGACCTCATCCATGTTGTTCCTCCAAAGTGCGCATCGGATTGGTCCCGCCCAGCGCCTTGCGCAGCTTGGTTCGGGCACGGTTCAGCCGGGATCCGACCGTGCCATAGGAGATCCCCAGCGCCGCCGCGACCTCGTCGTGGCTGAGGTCGGCCAGGGCCACGAGCAGCAGCACGTCGCGCTGGCCGCGCGGCAGCGCCGCGATGGCCCCGGCGAGTTCGCCTCGCAGACCCTGGGCACTGACCCGCGAGTCGACCCGTTCGGCGTACTCCTCGGTGTGGCGGCCCGGGCCAAGGCGAGCGCTGGCTCGCAAGGCCCGGATCTCGGCCCGCTGGTGCCTGCCGACGACCTTGGTCGCGATGCCGTACAGCCAGGTACGGACGCTCCCGCGTTTCGGGTCGTAGCGCCGACGTTGCCGGAATGCCTCCAGGAACGTCTGCGCCGCGACGTCGGCGGCGGCGTCCGGGCCGAGCCGCTTGGCCGCGTATCGACGGATCTCGGCGAAGTAGGCGTCGAAGACCTCGTCGAAACGCTCGTCCAAGCGGGGCGGGGGATCCCCTGTCATGTGGTGCCTTTCCATGGCGCGGATGGCGGTCACATGGGTATCAACCGCAACTGGCTTTTACTTTCCCGCCTTTTCGGCACGATTTTTTTGAACGGCCGGCGGCATCAGGCTGATGCGCGGATGACCAGGCTGGTGTCGCAGATGACCGGTCTCCCAGTCGGCGATGTGTCGCGGATCTGGGTGAGCAGCATCTCGACCATCCGCTGCCCCATCCTTTCGGTGGGCTGGTGGACGGTGGTGAGCGCCGGTTCCGTCCGCGGGGCGATGGCCGAGTCCTCGAAACCGATGACGGCGACGTCGTCGGGGACGCGTCGTCCTTGCCGCTCGAGTACGCGAAGCGCGCCGGCGGCCATGTTGTCGGAGGCGGCGAACACGGCGTCCAGCAACGGTTCGCGTTCGAGTAGTTCTTGCATGGCCGCGGCGCCGCTGGTCTCGCTGAAGTCGCCGTAGGCCACCCGTTCCCGGCCGCCGGAGAGGGCTTGCCGGTATCCGGTGAGCCGGTCGATGCCCACTGCGGTGTCCGGTGGCCCGGCGATGGTGGTGATGCGCTGGCGATCCTGCTCGATCAAGTACTCGGTGGCCTGCCGGGCGCCGCCCTTGTTGTCGGCGTCAACGTAGCGTCCCTGCACCGTGGCGGGATCAAATGGGCGGCCGCCCAGGATGGTCGGAATGCCGCCGCTCGCCAGGAGGCCGGGAAGCGGGTCCTGCCGGAGGAGCGAGATCACCATGACGCCGTCCACGCGCTGTGTACGCAGGTCATCCGCCAGGCGTGCGCGGTCAGCGGGCGAGTGCGTGAAGGTCAGCATCAGCTTCATCTCGGCCGCGCCGGTGGCGGAGCTGATGCCGCGCAGGATCTCCCCGAAGTAGGGCTGCTCGAACGGGCGTCCGCGTTCCTCCGACAGCACCAGGGCGACCACACCTGTGCGCCGGGCGGCCAGCGTACGAGCGGCGTGGTTGGGCACATAGCCGAGCTCGTCGATCGCCCGGAGCACCGCCTCCCGGGCCTGAGCGCTGACGGCGGCCGAGCCGTTGACCACCCGCGATACGGTGCCGCGGCTCACCTTCGCCCGAGCGGCGACCTGCTCCAACGTAGGATGTCCCGCTGACATATCCCTCCCTTTTGTGTCCCCACATCTATACAACCTCTATGGCGAGAAGGCTTTGAGGGTGATGTCGACGAGGGAGTCGGCGTACTCGGCGGTGAGCGGGCCTGTGCGGTGCAACCATCGCTGGAAGAGCGGGGCGTAGAGCACTTCGAGGACCAGGTCGAGGTCGGCGTCCGCGGCGAGCTGGCCTGCCTGCTGTGCGCTTCGCAGGCGAGCCTTCTTGGCGTCGTCCACGGGCCGGGCCAGCTTCTCGCGGTATTGGGCGGCGAGGTCGGGATCGTTGACGATCTCGGCGTTGAGCGCCCGGATCGGCTTCTCGAAGCCCGGGTCGGCGAACTCGGCGGCCGTCGCGCGCATGACGAGCTTGAGGTCGGCCTCGATGTCACCGGTGTCCGGCAGCGTGATGCCCTCTCCCCCGGTGTTCTCGCTGAGCGCCAGGAAGGAATCGAAGATCACGGCACCCTTGGACGGCCACCACCGGTAGATCGTCTGCTTGCCGACACCGGCTCGGGCGGCGATGGCTTCGATCGAGACCTTCCGGTACCCCACCTCGGAGATCAGTGCTCGGGTGGCCTCAAGGATGGCCTGCCGGGACCGCTCGCTACGCCGGGAGCCATCCGGCGTCCTGTCGTTGGACATGAGTCGAGCATAGGCCCCTCGCGAGACGGAACGGTTCGGTTAGGCCGCACGCCGCACGCCGGAGTCAAGGATTCGTCGTCTGCGTTGTTGGCTTCGTCTGCTCACCGCGCCGACACCGGACTTTAGGCAGCAGAAGGGCTGGGACGACGGCGAGGAGCGTGAACGCCACGCTCCAGGCGAACGTGTGACCGAACGCGGTCGCCTGCCCGGCCACGCCCGGGTGGTCGGTGAGTTGCCGTTGCAGGACGACGGCGAGAACGGCCGCGCCGAAGGACCCGCCGACCTGCTGCATGATCCGGGTCATGCTGCTGGCATGCGGGATCTGCTCGGGAGCCAGGCGGTTGAAGGCGCCGACCATGACGGCCATGTTGACCGCGCTCAGCCCGGCACCCCGCGCGACGAGCGCGGCCGCCAGGACCAGGCCGCCGGCGTGCCGGCCTGCCAGGGCGAAGGGCACGGTGCCCAGCGCGGTGAGCGTGACGCCGGCCAGGATGACCGGCCGAGGCCCGATGCGGTCCGCGAGGCCGCCCGCTCCTCGCGCGAGGAGGCTGCCGAGTCCCTGAGGGGCCATCAGCAGGCCGGCGGCGATCACGCTTTGGCCGCGTAGCTGCTGGTAGTACAGCGGCAGCAGGAGCATGGACCCGTACAGCGCGAGCCCGGACAAGAACAACAAAGCCGAGGACGCGGCGAACGAACGCTCGCCGAGCAACCTCAGCTCGATCAGTGGATGCGCGATGCGCAGCGCGTGAAGGACGAACCCGGCGAGCAGCAACGTCCCGGCCATCAGCGGGACGACCACCTCGGCATGGTCGAACGCACCCTGGTCGCCGACCTCGGCCAGCCCGTAGATGAGAGCGGCGAGCCCTGGCGAGAGCAGTAGCAATCCCGCCCAGTCCAGCCGGTCACCATCCTGCGGAGAGTCTGCCGGCAGCCCGCGGTAGGCCAGCAGTATCGCGAGCACGCACAGGGGGACGTTGACGAAGAAGATCCATCGCCAGCTGAGGTGACCCACGATCAGGCCGCCGATGACCGGGCCGAGAATCGGTCCCAACAGAGCGGGCAGGGTGACCACGGCCATCAGCCGCCCGATGTTGCGGCCGCCGGAGGCCCGCAGCAGAAGCGTCTGCAAGACCGGCAACATCAGCCCGCCGCCGGTGCCCTGCACCACCCGGAAGACGATCAGCGAGCCGACGTTCCAGGCGACGCCGCAGAGCATGGAGCCCGCCAGGAAGATGACCAGCGAGAACAGCCATATCCGCTTGGCGCCGAAACGCTCGGCCGCCCACCCGGTGATCGGTATCGCCATCGCCACGGCCAGCAGATAGCCGGTGGTCACCCACTGAACGGTCGACACCGGCGCCTTCAGCTCGCGGCCCAGCGTATGGAGGGCGACGTTCACGATCGTGCCGTCCAGCAGCGGCGCCATCGCGCCGAGGACGAGGATCCCGGCGAGCTTGAGCACCGCCGGATCCAGCCGCTCCACGCGACTCGTTCTGCCCATGGCCATGGCCACCTCCGCTTGGCGACGTTTCAACAAGAGACGCTTCGTCTCTAATTCTCACGGTATGCTCGCCCAACAAGAGACGCAAGGTCTCTAAAGGAGGTCACGGTGCCGGAGGCACGGCAGAGCGGTGAACGCCGGGCCGGTGAACGCCAGAGCGGTGAACGCCAGGCCGGCACGCGCCGTCGCGGCACGGCGCTGGAGGCCACGATCCTGGAGGCCGCCTGGGAAGAGCTGGCCGCCGTCGGGTACTCCCGCCTGACCATGGAAGGAGCCGCGGCCCGTGCTCGTACGGGCAAGCAGGTTCTCTACCGGCGCTGGCGCAACCGGGCCGAACTCGTCATCGCCGCTCTGCGGCATCGCACCGGATCCATCGCCGACCGGATCCCCGACACCGGTGACCTGCGCGGCGACGTACTTGCCGTGCTCCGGCAGATGGCACAGCGTCACCGCGACATCGGCGCCGACGTCATCCATGGCCTTTTGGCAGACGCGCCTGACTTGGACCCGCGGTTCTTCGCAATCATGAACGACGTGATGGGCACCGTGCTCAAGCGAGCCGCCGAACGCGGCGAACTCACGTTCACCGACCTGAGTCCCCGCGTCGTCACCTTGCCAGCCGATCTCCTCCGCCACGAGATGCTGCTCACCCGCCATCCCCTGGCCGAGGCCACCCTCGTCGAGATCGTGGACGATGTGTTCCTGCCCCTGATCCGCGCCACGGCAAGCGCCTCGCCCCACGACAAATGATCCGCGCTAAGGCAGGCGCCCCACCGTCGGACAACCCCTCGTTGTGACGACCTGGCGGGCAAGCGCCACCGCTCGACGACCAGGGCGCGGAGGCCATTGCGCGGCCGGCGCATGGATGCCGAAGATCTGCAGGTCCGCAGCGTGCAGTCTGCAGCCGATGGCGATCACGCGGGAACCGCTGACGGCGACTGGTCGTCTGAGCCGTGATCAGATTCCGTCTCATCATGGAGCGGCGTATGCGCTGGCCAGTCGTTATGTTGCCCGGCATGCTGGCCATGACCGCATGCGGGTCGCCGGGCCCACGTGACGCGGCATTGCCTGCGTCGCCGAAACCCTGCGCCGAACGGACCAGCACGGCATCCCCGAAGCCCACGCCCACCGCGACGCGGGTGACGTGGCGCGCGGAAGAGATGAGCGACGGGTCGGTGCGGATGACGGTCGGCGATGTGGACGCGGCGCCCAAGCATCCGGACGCCGAACGCGTGGTCGACCATCGTGCGCCGTTCCGTCCGTACGAGTGCGACACCGTGCGGATCATCAAGGTGCGCGGCTGGTGGTGCACGACGACGGTCGAGAAGCTCGCGGTGTCGGGCGAGATCGTGGTCGGCGGCGCGGAGCCGCGGGCTCAGGTTAAGAGCGCCGGGTTCAGGACCCAGTGCTCGGGACGCCCTGGGCGCATGCGGCAGCGGTATGTGATTCAGCGCGACAGCTGGTCTAATTGGCGCTCGTATGGCGGGGTGGGAAAGACCGCCTGGACGAGGGGTCAGGACCAAGGCGGCGGCAAGGTGACCGAGGTCTGCCCCAAGGGGCGCGTTGGCAGTTACAACTACCGGCTGAGCGTGCATCTGGAAAGCGACTCGGCACCGATCGGGGACGCCTATGCGGTGAGCACCCGGATCCGCGCCGACTGCGGGACCGGCCTCAGCTGAACGTGCGATGGCTCCGGCGGCCAGCGCTGTCGTCAAGCGGTGACCTGCTGCTGCGGTGTCTGGACTGCTTTCTTGGTTCCATGGCATTCCGTGTCACTGATGCTGGAGGGCCTCCCGGCAGGCTTGCCGTAGGCCGGACGCATCGATGATGGGCGCGTAGTCCTCGCCATCCGGCATGCTCTTCCAGGGGCCCGCGAAGTTGTCGAAGTCCGCTCCCGCGCGCAGCACCTCGTCGGGTATCTCGCGGCCGTGCGCGGTTACGAGTCGTTCGAGGGCATGCATGGCGTCTTCCTTGTCCGGTTCGTTGTCGAGGTAGATCTCCTCGAGCATGCGCATCAACGGCTCCGCCGCCGCGGCCCCGGCCTCGACCACCTCGTCCCACTCGCGGGCGGCGATGGCCAGTTGGATGGGTTCGCCTGCCCATGACCACCGGCGAAGCCCTTCCGCGGCCCATGCTCGCGCCAGACGGGACGGCTCGGTGAGCAGCGGCGCGAGCACGTCGGCCCACTGCGGATCGTCCAGGTCCACGGCCACCAGCGCGGCGCGGGTGCGGACCTCCTCGTGCGGGTCCTGCACTCCCTTCCTGAGGATCTCGCCGTCCGTCCTGGCCGCGATCGAAAGCGCTGCCTTGCGAACTTCGTGGTGCTCATCGTCCAACCTGGCATGCAACGCGGCGACCGTTTCCGGGCCGTCAATCTTGCGCAGGGCGGCGACAGCGGCCAGCCGAATCGCCCAGTGCCGGTCGGTGAGACAGTCGCCGAGGGCGGCGACCGAATCCAGCCCGTCCATGCCGTTCAGGGCGAGGAGTATGACCCGGCGCAGCTCGGTGTTCTCCTCGCCAAGACGTTCGCGCAGGGCGGCGATCGCTTCGGGACCGCCAAGGCCGCGCAGCTCGCCGACCGCATCACGGCGGCAATCAGCGTCGCGGCTATGCAGCAGCCGGATCATCCCCTCGATGAGCCACCCTTCGCCAGGCTCGTTGGCGGGCGGAGGCGAGGTGGCCTCTTCCATGTCTTCGGGAAGGTTGGCCAGAAACGCTTCCAAAGTGGCGAACTGACCGATGAGTTCTTGCTCCTCGAAGGCCATGCTGTAGGGCAGAACGTCAGGCATGGCGATGGAACGCAAGGCCGTCGCCTCCATGCGCTGCACCGTGGCCGCCGCATGTTGGGCGGTGGCCGTGGTGTAGCTTCCCCCGCCCCACGGCAGGCCCGACGCGGTCCGGACCGAAGCGGCGCCATCGGCGATCTGTCTGAGCAGGGCCCTCGCGGCGTCGAAGTCACCGGCCCACACCAGCTGCCGGACCTCCCCCGCGAGATCATGCCTCAACTGTCTCGGGCGAACGGTTGAGAAGCGGTGGCCCCTCATGATCGTCCTCAACGCGTCCCGCGGCGCGGCGCGGTTTCCCTGGAAGTCACCATCCACCAGCGCATCGACGAGCGCGCCGAGGGCCCCCGGACCGCCGATCCGGCCGAGCGCCCTGGCGGCGGCCTCCCCGACCCGGCCGTCCTCGTCGTACAGCAGGACGGCCAGCCGATCGGCGGTGGCCCGGTCCCCGATCTCACCCAGCTTCACTGCGATCTCGCGGCGGGTCCCTGCGTGAGAGCTCTCTAGCGCGGCCAGCAGCGCCTCGACTGCGTCCTGACCACCGATCCTGCTCAGAGCCTCGGCGGCCCGGCTCACCATGTCGGGCCTGTCATGACGCAGCAACTCCGCCAGCCCGGCCACATCCCGCGACCGTTCCAACCCGTCCACCTTGCGACGACGCAATCCATCGAACATCACCCCACAATGGCAGAAATGCGTACCGACTCGGTGCCGGACTGTGACCGAACTGCGGACATCGCGGCGGGCATCCGACGCACGCCCTCGCGCACGCTCTCGTCAATCAAGGAGCTGTCTCGCCTGGAGCCGAACTGGTGATCGCCTTCACGGCGGTTGAGAGCATGTCGGGCGAGGTCGTCATCGGCATGTCCGCCTTACGTCGAAGGATTGGCCGGCGAGCACGTCCGCGACGCGCTCTTGCATACTTTCGCCGATTTGCCCGCCGACCTCGCCCGCTCGCTGACCTGGGATCAGGGCAGCGAGATGTGCCGACACGACGAGTTCACTCGCACCACGGGCATCCCGGTCTACTTCTGCGATCCGGCCCAGCCCCCTGGCAACGCGGCTCGAACGAGAACACGTATTGGGCAAGGTGGGTCGCGCGGGGTTGCTTCGACGGGAGAGGCTCAGCGTCGGGCGGCCGGGTGACTCGGAGAACACGTGCCGGAAGGCTTTCCGTTGATCTGTCCACGGCCGCCTGCAGGGTGAGAGCCCTGACCGGGAGTGACTTGATAGAAGCCTGCTGAGCCAGTCAACTCGCAATAGGTCTGTCCCCTGGTCAGGGCCCTCGCTGCTGTCCCGCCATCCGCCGCAGCTCAGAACAGGACTCTTCGATGGTGACAGTGGGGATCGACCCGCACAAGCACGTCCACATCGCGGTGGCCGTCGCCGCCGACGGCACGCGCATTGGCAAACCGGTGACCCTCAAGAACAACGCACTGCTCATCCCCACGCTGCTCACCTGGATCCGAGCGGTCACCGACGGAACGCCAGTCACCTGGGCCATCGAGGATGGACGCGGACATGCACGTCGGCTGGCCGACGGCCTGCTACTGGCCGGCCACCAGGTGGCCTGGGTGCCAGCACGCCTCATGGCCGCACACCGCAAGCTCCACGCCGCCACCGGAGCCAAGTCCGACACCGTCGATGCCACCGCGGTCGCCCACGCCGCCATCGCCACCCCCGGCCTGGACCGGCACCGCATCGACGAACACGTCCGCGAGCTGCGCGTCCTGGTCGACTACCGCACCGACCTCATCAAGCGCCGCACCATGGTCATCAACCAGCTCAAGGCGCAGCTGCACATCTGGCTCGACCACACGCCCGGCGATCTGGCCCGGCCCAAGCACGTGACCGCGCTGATCACTCTGCTGGACACCGCGCGGCTGAGCGCACACGTCGGTCAGGTGCTCACCGATATGGCCACCGAGATCGCCGATTTCAACCGCCGCGTCCATGACCTGGACACCACGATCAAGGAACTGGTCAGCCCCTTGGCTCCGACGCTGCTGCAGATCACCGGGATCAGCCACGCCTCCGCCGCGGTCCTGATCGCCGAGATCGGCGACATCACCCGGTTCCCCAGCTCAGCCAAGCTCGCCCGCTACACCGGCTGCGCACCAATCCCGGTCTACTCCTCCGACCAGGAGCGTCACCGCCTCCACCGCGGCGGCAACCGCCGCCTTAACAGCGTCCTCTACACCGCCGCCATCGTGCAGAAGCGCTTCCACCCCGGCGCCCAGGAACTCCTAGCCCGCCACGAACCCACCAAGGGCAAACGCGGAGCCCGACGCATCCTGCAACGCCACCTCATCGACGTCATCCACCGCGCGATGACCACCGACCAAGCATCCTGGGACCACCAGATCACACGGCACCGGCCCGCAGCTTGACATAGAAGCATCAACGGATTGCTACGCCAATACCTCCCGAAGGGCACCGACCTGTCCATCTACACCGCCGAAGACCTCGCCGCCATCGCGGCCGAGCTCAACAACCCCCCGCAAGATCCTCCACTGGCAAACCCCCGCTGAGCTCCTCGCTAAGCTCGTCGCAACAGTCGAATGACTGCGTGTTGCGACAGTTCCTGGAATCCGCCTGGTGCCACGTAGTGTCTCCAGCTTCGACATACGGGCAGGCTCCCGCGCGCCAGGAGCGAAAAGAGGACGGATGACGGTCAACGCTTATCGGAGTCGTCGGCTTGTGCTGAAGAAGAACGAGCCTGTCAGGTTGGTGGAGATGTTCGCCGAAGCTGCGGGCTGGAAATTCGCCGGCGTGCTCAACCGGGATCCGGAGCAGGAAATCAACTACGAAGCCCGGTGGAACGTGGACACCGCAACGTCTGTGCACTACATCATCGACGATGTCGGTATCGACAGCAGCGGGCAGCTCCGGTACATGCTCGTTCTAGGAGGAGAGAGGTCGCAGAGAGGCGAGATCCTCTCCCTGATGGAGAAGGGCATTAATGTCTGGACGCTGGACGAACTGACCGAGATTGCCAACCTCAGCTTTGGCAGCGGTCTTCCCGACGAACAAATGCGCGCCATGCTACGGCTCGGGCTCGGTGCCCCGCTCGCGGCCACAGAAGCATTCACGGAGCTGTTCGCACGAGGAAGTAAAGACCCGGCGCCGATCGTCCGGTACTCCACCTTGTGGGGGATTGTCCATGCGGAATGGTCAGAGTGTCTGGACATTGTAGAAGACCTAAACCACGACCCGCACCCGCAGGTATCCGAGTTCGCCGGACGCGTGCTCGAGGCATTCAGCTCCGTCGGTGATGGAACGTAGCGGCAGTGATCAACACCCGTCCCGAGAACGTGCACAGCCGCAGGTAGCGGCCTTATCCGACCGAAACTTCGTCAGTGCTACCGGGACCCCCGGGGGGAGAACCACTCGCGCTCAGGGGAACATGTATTCGATACTAGCCAAGAGATGTAACATTTGTCGGCAAGGCGGGCAGGCAGACGAGAACGCCCCGGGCCATGCGGCCTCGGGGCGTTCTCAGGTTTTTCTCAGCTGATGGCGTAGGCGCGGATGACAGTTTGGTGGACCACACCCGGGACGATCGTGCGTAGTGAGACGTGGCCGGAGGGCGGGTTGCGGAAGGACGCGGTTCCGCCGGGGCGGACCGTGACCGGCTGCCAGGTCTTGCCGTCGTCGAAGGAGATCGAGAACGCCGGCGTGGCGTTCGCGGGGAGGCCTTCGGGAATGAGGCTGATCTGCTGCTGCGAGCCCGGGCCGGCCCGGTTGCTCATGTCGAGGGTCGCGCGGTGGCGGACGACCGGCAGGTTGATGATCTTCTGGTCCTGGACATCGAGGTCCCAGACGATGTGCTGCCGGGTCGCGAGGTCCGACCAGGGGACCGAACGCTCGGCGTCCACCGTGAGCGTGTGCTTGCCGGGGGAAGGGCTGGGCCAGGGGCCGCCGGAGCCGGGGATGCTGCTGGTGCCCACGACGTTCCCGCTTGCGTCGCGCAGTGTCGAGGTTCCTCTCATCCCGTCACCGCTCCCGTAGGCGTGCCACGTGGACAACATCGCCACGTCGAGCGAGGTGTCGTCGGCGGCACTGAGATCCAGCACTCCGGCTCCGGGGCCGAAAGGAGCGTCGTTCCATTGGCGGGCGTAGATCCCCGGGCGTGAGAACCGTTCCGTGCGCACACTGATGTCGGCGTTCTCGAAGGCGCAGTCCGCCGTGGTGACGCCCTCGTCGAGTTCCCAGTCGAGCCCTGTGGTGAAGTATTCGGTGCGAGTGGTGGGCAGCGCGCCGGTCTCCGCGTAGAGCCCGGCTGTAACACCTATGCCCCAGTCGATGGAGGCGTGCGACCCGCCGCAGGCAGGCCCGCCTTGCCCGAAGTGGCGCGTCTGGACGACCGCCAGGTCTTTGCCGCGCGCTCGCAGGCTCGGGTCTGCGGGGATGCCCTCGGCGGCGGACGCCAGGTTGTACACGTAGGGACTGCCCGTCTGGGTTCCGTTGCGGGTCAGCGTCATTTGAAGGTGATAGGCGAGGCCGAGGCCCGGTGGGGCCGGCGTGATGTACAGGTCGGTACCAGTGAGGTTCAGTGCGGTGGCCTGGACCCGAGGGCCGATCTTCTGACTGACGAGGACGAGGGCATCGGTCAGCCGGGCGTCCTTGCGGTCCACCGCCACCTGGATCGGCCTGGCCTTCCGCGCGTCCAAGATCAGCGAGATGTCGCCCGTCACTGAGACCTTGGGCAGATAGACCAGCGTCTTGGAGCTCTTGCCGCCGGCTTCGGGAGTCGTGACGTAGGTGTAGATCGCATAGTCGCCGGGCGGGATCGGCTCCTCGCCATGCCCGTCCTGGATGTCCGCTCCCAATGGCCAGTCGCCGTTCAGCGGCCAGATGTAGGCGCGGCTGGCCTGCTCGGTCGTGGGCGGCTTACCTGAACGGTCAAGCACGTCGATCTTGATCGTGTGCGCGCCTGCCGTCCGCTTCTTCGCGGGTGAGCCGGCGCGCGACTCGCCGGGCATGCCGGTGACCACTGTTCCGCGCTTGAAGCGTTCGGGAATCGGCGTCGCCGACCCGGGGGAAGCCTGGGCCTGGGCGGTGGTGCCCACGGCCGGCAGGGGCGGTAGGACCAGCAGGGCCAGCACTCCGAGCCCGGCCGCCGTCTTCTTGATCAGCATAGTGAGACTCCTGCGCCGTCTATCGGGGCTGGACGTTCGTCCACGTGGTGGTGAGCGTGTACGTGCCCGAGGTGCTCCACTCGCCGCCGTCGATCCACACGAGAACATTGGTGTGGCGCAGCTGGGAGGTCGCCGGATCGATGACCATCCTGACCGTGTCCCCGGTCTCCGAGGGGAACTGCAGGCCCTGACCGCCGGGCGCCTTCCCGGTGCTCTTCACGTTCGGGTAGGAGGCGATCGCGCGGAAGGCGGCCGCGCGTGTCTTCGACGTGGTCGGCAGCGTGCTGATCAGGGAGACCAGCCCCTGGAAAACGCCTTGCTTCTGCTGGGCCGCGGTGAACCGCCCGGCGCTGGTCCTGAGGTCGCTGCGTTTCACGGCGTCGGTGATCCAGCCCTTGAGGTCATCAGGCGTGGTCGGCAGGCGCAGGAGCTGGTCGAGGCTCACCGAGAGGGGACCGATTCCCCATCGCTGATCGCCGATCTGGGTGAGCTGGCCGTCGGACTTCTTCCCCTTGAACCAGACCCGGCCGTCGCGCTTGATCCAGCGTTCGGTGGTCTCCGGCGCCGCGCCCGGGCGCGGCCTCTCCTCCAGCGTGATGTGCCAGTAGATGCCCTCGTCCGGCAGGGTCTCCGCGGTCGTGGCCGCCGCGAGGAGGACCTGCCGCGCGGACATCTGCCGATCCGGCGGGCTATTGGGCGTGTGTGGGGCGCCCGTCCCGGAGGAGACGAGCACGATCGCAGCTGCGGTTGCGGCGGCGGTGGCGGTCAGGCCGAGTCCGCCGGCCAGCCAGGCCTTCTTGTGCTTGCGGGCCGGGGAGGGATGGAGCATGGCGTTCTGCAGCTTGTGGCGGCCGTTGTCGACCGCCTCGCGGGGTGGTTCGGGCTTGGCCAGCAGGGTGGCGAGATCCTGAAGGTCATTCATTGACTTCCTCCTGGTTGATGGCGTTCTGGAGCTTCTTGCGGGCACGGCTCAGCCGGGAGCCGACCGTTCCGTACGAGATGTCGAGGGCCACGGCCACCTCCTCGTGCGTGAGCTGCGCGAGGGCCACGAGCAAGACGACGTCGCGTTCGCCCTGGGACAACTTGGTCAGGGCCATCGCGAGCTGTGGCTGCATGCGCTGGGCGGTCACCGAGGTCAGGACGCGGTTTTCGTGGCTGTCGGCCGCGCGCTCGTGCGTCCCGCGCGCGAGCGCCCGGTAGTGGTGGGCTTCCTTGCGCCGATGCCGGGCAACCAGGTTGGTGGCGATGCCGAACAGCCATGGCCGCAGCGCGCCCCGTCCGGGATCGAACCGATCGCGCTCGCGGAACGCGGTCAGGAACGTCTCGGCCGCGACGTCGTCCGCCGCCTGAACGTCCAGGCGCCCGGCCACATACAGATAGATGTCGCGGTGATACCGGTTGTAGACCGCGTGGAACTCCTCGGGATTCCGCCGGAACCGGGTGACCAGCTCGGCGTCGGTCGCCGGCTCGTCCACATCGGCCCTCAAGTCCCTGCCTCCGTCATGCGGACGCCTCCAAAGCGATGGAAAGTGGTCGGCTCACACCAACACTTCGCGACTCGCGCGAATCACTTTCCCGCCAGGATGCGAAGGCCCCGTCGGTCGATGCGAATCAACTCACCGCTGTTCGGTCACCAAGTGAAGATGGCCATTTTGTTTTCGGGGCCGCCGAGCTTGGTGGGGGTGCGCGCGCCGGTCTTGAGGTCCAGCCGTACGCCTTCGCTGTTCCGAAGGTAGAGCACGTGTCTTGCACTGCCGTCGACGACTGCGCCGCCGTTATCTCCGCCGGTCGCGACCCATTGGTCCAGGACGCGCTCGGGACCGCCTGGGTGCCTGGAGAGTTGCACTAGCCGCACCGAGTACGGTTCTGACAGCACGACGATGCGGTCACCGCTGGGAAGCAGCTGGGAAACTTCCGCGTCGCCCAGGTCGGAATAGCTCTGGGTGGGTCGCAGGATGCTTGGCCGGCTCTCTGGATCCAGGCGGCCCGCCGAATGCCCGGACGCCCACAAGAGTGAGCCGTCGCCGCCCCAGGCGAGGGCGGTGATGGCGGTAGGGCTGCCCCAGGTTGTGTTGCGCCCGGTGCTCAGATCCCAGACCGAGAGTCCCTCCCCGTTCCTGGTGCTCACCGTCATGGCCAGCCGGGTGGCGTCGGGCGAGACCGAGAGCCCGTCGAGCGTGGCCCACCGCGCAGGTTCGTTGGTGTTGGGGGTCGGGAGAGGCGGTGCGACGGCGTTCAGCTCGTTGGCCGTCGGCACCTGGGCGACCAGGACCGCACGGCCGTCCGGCCGGCCTTGGTCGTCCACGTGGACCCGGGCCACCATGTGCCGGCTGTTCAACGCCTTGCTGACGGTGAAGAAGAAGGTCCGGTTGTCGGCGGCGGCGGCCTCATATCCCGCCCACGCCACGTCATAGCCGGCCGGGGGCAGTGCCGTGCCCAGAACCTTGCCGGTGGCGACGTTCACGATCTGCGGATTCGACGTGTCCCTCCGTAGCGCGAGGGTGGGCGACTTTGCGGGCCATACCGGCGTGACTTCAACGGTGCCTGGTCTGAATGCCTGATCGTCGCTGCCGCCGTCTCCCCAGACAAGGGTCACGGTGAGCAGCACGACCAGGGTGGCGGCCACCGTGGCGATGACTCCCAGAATCGGGTACGCCTTGCGAGGGCGTGCCTGCGCCACCTCCCAGTCAGGCTCGGGTGGGACGGGGACGCCGGCGGTCCTGGCCTCGAACGCGTGTCGGAGACGGCTCTCCAGGTCGGTGGTCATCCTTCCCCTCCCAGCAGGTCTTCGAGATTGCGCAGCGCGCGGGAGATCGTTGACGAGACGGTCCCGCGGCTCACCTCGAGGGTGGCGGCGATGGCGTGGTCATCGAGATCCAGAAAGAAGCGCAGGACCAGCACCTCGCGCTGGCGCGGGGTGAGCCGTTCCATGGCCGCGAGCACTTCGGCCTGCTCCTCGTGCAGCAGAACGGCGGCCTCCGCAGACACGTCCGGCACGGGCCGAAGGACCTTGGCGTTCGCGGCGACCTTTCTGCGTCGCAGCGCTGATCGGCAGCCGTTGACCACGGACGTGCGCAGATATGCCTCGGGGCTCTCCGGCGCACCCTTGCGCCGCCACCGGCGGTGCAAGCCCAGGAAGGCCTCCTGCACCACTTCCTCGGCCAGTTCGTCGTCGTTGGTCAGCAACACCGCGGTGCGCACCAGCGTTCGCGCGTGTTCCTGGAACAACGCGGACAGAGCTTCACTTGACACGCCAGGGGCCCGCCCTCTCTAGAGCTTCTACCTAGGAAAGACGTCCGACTCCTCCGATTGCTGAACGAAAACTCGGGCAAACATCGGCGCTATCGGCGACCGCCTCCGCAAAGAGATCACCAGCGCCGCCGAGCTCCTCATCAACACGCACATCCATGACTCGGACGGCGTGGGCAGGGACCCCCACCTTCCACCGGGAGACGGCATCGTCGACTGGCCGGCAACAATGCGCGCATTCCAGTCGATCAACTACACCGGGCGCCACGTACTAGAGGTCCGCGGCGGAGACGATCCCCTCGACACCCTGCTGCGATCACGTAAGCGCCTGCTGTCGTTCGCCTTGAGGGCTGGGTGATATCAACGGCGCTCCCGCGTTGGCTCCGCCCGCCCGGGTCTTCCGGCAGGAAGGACCCAGACGGGCGGTCAGTGGTTATCGGAGGCCGCGGCCGATCTCGATGCGGTCACTGGGACGGGGGTCAAGAACAGGCGGCCTTGATCATCTTGTGGGTCGCCTCCTTGAGCCGGTAGTACCGCGTGCCGGTCCCGGCGCAGACATAGGTGGCCACGCCCTCGTTGCCGTCGTCGTGGGCGACCGTCACCCAGTTGGTGGTCCCGTTGGGACTCCGCTGCACGGTGACCGGGGCGGGGCCCTCCTCACCGGGCGGGTTGCAGATGACGTTGCGGGTGCCGACGATCTTCCCTGCGTGGTGGCTGATGGTGCTGGGGAACGTGCACGCGCGGGCTTGTACGTCTGCATGGGCGGGAGGCGCCGTCGCCAGCGACAGAAGCACGGCGGTGATGCCTGCGCCTGCCAGGGCGCGCGCGGTGTTGACACGTGTGAACCGGATCGTGCTCACGTTGGTTTCTCCTCAGTAGGAATGCCCGGGGTGCTTTGGAAGCGGTCCGCTCACGAGCACGGCACGGTGATCTGCCGGCTCGTGCCCTTCAAGCGGTAGGTCCGTGTCGCCGTACCGGCGCACTGGTAGGAGGCGCCGCCGGTGCCCTTGGCCACGACGACCCAGTTAGTAGAAGTGACGCGGCGCTCGATGGTGACGCCGAGGGGGTTCTCCACCCCGGGAGGGTCGCAGTAGCGGAAGTGTTCGCCGGTGACGGCCCCTTCGAAATGGTAGAGGTCGGCTAGCACATGGCAGGCGCGGGCGTCGGCGGGCGAGCCGGTGCTGGTGACCAGCGCGGCGGACAGACCCGTGGTGAGAACGGCTCCGGCGAGCCCTGCGCGGGCGAGTTTGGAGATATGAGCGGACATCGATGAACGGCCTTCCTGTGTGGATGCTGCGGCCTCTTGCCTTGGCCGTCGTGTTTGCGGCCAGTGCCAGTTCTACGAGGCCTCCTCAGACCGGACATCGGTAATCAATACCGACTTAAGCTCGCCAGAACGGAAAAGGGTCAGTAGATCCGGCAGCCTCACTGCCTGCAAGTTCGCAGTCCGGACTGCCCAGCGCCCGGTCTGTGGGGCTCCGCTGCGAGTTCGGCCCCCACCGGGTTGGTCATGTGCCGGATGTCCGCACCCGGCCCCGGTTTCAGGCAGAGGTAAAAGGGGGCTGCGGATACCGCGGGCCGCCACCGAAGATCCCATCGACGTCCTCCACACGGAGCGTCCGCAAAGCCCCTCATGGCCTGGATCTCAAGGAGGGTTCTACCGGACGCCGAGTACCCCGCAGCAGAACCCGCATCCGAAATTCGACAGAAGGGAAGGCGACATGAAGTTTGCAAGGTTGTGCGCGACAGTGGCGGCGGGAGCCGCGGTCGGAACCGGTGTCATGGTGAGCACGACAGGGACCGCATCCGCCGCCCCGGCCGTCGGCCCAAGCGGCTGGCATTGTGTGAGAAGCAGCGACTCCAGCGACGGCGACCCAGGAGGCATCTCCGGCTCAGTGGCTCGCCGGTGGAAGAACACCGACGCCTTCGTGCAAGGCGCCTTCAACGCCAAGGGAGAGCTCTTCGGCGCCTTCAACGGGACGAGTACCTCGGTCTCGGCCAAGCTGTACGTCGAGTACCAACCGAACGTCTTCGAATTGAACTGGACGCTCCGGCCGGCAAAGGGCAAGTACAAGACGAAGGACCGGGACCTGCCGGAAGGCCACCGGGTCTACATTGTGGTGTCCATCCATAAGCGGGGTAGCTGCAAGAGCCCGATCCTGATCAGCTAGGCCGCCAGGCCATTGGCGCTACCGGCTAAGAGGCGAACGCGTCAGCGGGATCGCCACCCTGAGGCTGGGCCGCCAACCAGTGAGCGCCTCGACACCCATGGCCGCCGTAGCCGGAAACGATCAGCCCAAACGAGATCACATGCGATGGCGCGCCCCGATCATGATGCAGAGCCCACCAGCCAGAGCGCCCGCCGTACGGCCATAGGCAACCGATCGTACGGCGGGCGATCGGCCTCGCTTCAGGCGAGCCGGTGACCACCGCAGCGGCTAGCGCACATCTGCATGATCATCTGAGGGGTGGCGTTCTACCTGGGCAAGGTTTTGCATACTTTCGAGCTGGCGGCTGCATATAGTGGGGTCATGGCAACTGAGCGGATCACCGTGACAGTCCCGGAAGAGGCTTTGGCGGTGGCACGTGCGGCGGTCAATGCCGGGCGAGCCAAGTCGGTGTCGGCGTACATCTCCGAGGCGACGGCCGAGCGGGCGCGGCGGGAGCAGCGCACGCAGGCGATCGTGGACCGGTGGGGACCGTTCCCGCCCGAGGCGTTCGCGTGGGCCACCGACGTGCTGGGCTCCGAGGGCGACAGTGACTCCGAGGCCGTACACCGCGCGGATGAGTGGTTCGAGCGCCGCGAGGCCGAACGCTTGGCTATGCAGGCCCGGACGACGTCCGGCGAGGAGGGCGGCGACGGCCCCATGCGCGCCTCATGATCGAGCCCGCCCTGACGGGCAAGGTCCTCGACGTCCCCGCGATCATCGACCTGGCCACCGGCGACACCAAGTACATGCGTGCCATGGCGGCCGTCGCCAACCAGCAGGGCCACAGCTTGGTCATCCCTGCGCTCGCGTTCACCCGGGCACTCGTGCGGCTGGGCATGGAGCACGTCGACCAACTGTACTGGGTGCTGCGGTCGGCGTCGGCGGTCATGGCCGATCTGGACGCCGACGCCGCCGGCCGAGTAGCCGACGAGGCGATCACGTTCTTCTCCGGCGACATGATTCTGGCGCAGGTGAGCGTGGCCGCGCGGGTGCGGCGCTGGTCCATCATCACCGACCAGCGCGGCGCCGAGTCGTTCACCAAGGCCGGACACCACCTCCACCTGCTGCCCTGAGCTCGATCAGCTCGGCCGGGGGCACTCAAAGACGTCGCAGAGCGCGGCGAGCACGGGCATCAACAGCCGCTCGGGCGTCTGGGCGACCAGCCGCCAGATCTGCAGCGTGAACGGGTGGTCCGAGGTTCGGGATCCGGTGGGATAGCGGGTGAGCATGAGGGCGACGGCTTCGTCCACGATCCTGGTGTCGGTGGGGTCGGGCGGGACGAAGTCGGTCCGTACGAGTTGAGGTCACAGGAGCTGGCCGCAGATCATGCCGAGGAACTGTTCGGCCACTGCGGATGCCGGCTGTGTCTGTCCGTCGGTCGCGGGCGGCGCGGATGATGCGCGCGCGGTTCTCCGCTTTGATCTGCGCGTGATACCCGGCCTGGCACGTATCGCCACCGGTTTCCGCTCGGTCACGGTCCGCCGCCGTCATACCCACGCCCCTTGCCCGCAATGTCGCTGCCGTCCACGAGGAGCCGGTCGCCGGCCGCGTTCACCGGGCCGCCCGCGTGGCGGTGCCGTAGGTGTGCGGGTCGACAGGCCGCTCGGCCTTGGGGAGGTGGGCGACGACGAGCCGGTAGGACTCGGTGACGAGCTCCCTGACGAGCTCCTTGTCGACGCCTTCTCCGCTCTCCAGGGTGATCCAGTGCTTCTTGTTCATGTGGTAGCCGGGGGTGATGTGGCTGTATTGCTCCCGCAGGGCGTGGGCCTCGGCGGGGTCCGCCTTGAGGGTCACGACGGGACGCCCCGGGACTTCGGTCATCAGCATGAACACCTTGCCGCGTACCTTGTAGACCTCCCAGTCGGGGCCGAAGGGATGCTCCAGCTGGGCTCCGGGGAGTTCCTCCGCGCAGTCGGCGGCGATCTTGTGCAGGGCTGATCCGTTCATGGTGGTGAGCCTTCTCAGGTGGCGACGGACTGTGGCATCGAGGGAGGCGGAGGGCGCGCCGCGCGGGCGCGGTGGCACGTCCCATCCTTCCGTCGAAGCCGACAAAGAGGGCGGTAGGCTGCGGACACGTGATGGTCGACAAGCGACACTCCGGGCCGAGCAGGCAGGCCGGACCAGCTGCGGTTCCGCTGTACGGTTTCCAGCCTCCGGTCGGTACTCCGTACGGCCTTGAGGTGAGTACCGTCGAGGACTTCTTCGCCCAGCACGACGACTGGCCGTGGAACCCGCCCCATCCGGGCCGTGCCACCTTCCACTACCTCATCGCGGTCACCGAGGGTGAGCTGCGACACGACGTCGACCACGTCACGCGGACCGTCGCCCCCGGCCAGTGGCTGTGGGTGCGTCCCGGGCATGCGCAGCGCTGGCATCCGCCCGGCGCGGCCCGCGGCCCGTTCATCCTGTTCGAACCGGACGTGCTGCGGCCCGATCTCGCCCGTCTCCTGGCCCCGCTCACCGCGCACGAGGCCCCTGCCGTGCTCAGCCCGCACCCCGACGACACCGCCTGGCTCCAGCAGACGGCACTCCAGCTCCTGGACGAACACCGCGCACTGGGGCGCCGCCGCCTCGACATCCACCACGCCCTGCGGCGCAGCCTGCTCGAATCGCTGCTGCTGCGTCTGGCCAACGCCCCGGGCATCGCCCCCATGGGCACGGCCACGGCCGGCACGGGCCGAGCCGACAGGTACCGGCGCTTCCTGGACGCATTGGAGCTGCACTTTCGCGAGCTGCACCACGCCGCGGATTACGCCGAGTTGCTCGGCTGTTCGGTCCGCACCCTGAGCCGCGCTGCCCGGGACGCCACCGGCAAGGGGGTACGCGAGCTCATCGACGAGCGTCGCCTCCTGGAAGCCCGGCGCCTGCTGGGAGGTGCCCGGTGGGACGCTCGGGCTGTGGCCGTCCACCTCGGCTTCACCGATCCCGCGAACTTCGGCCGCTTCTTCCGCGACCGCACCGGTCTCACCCCGGCCGCCTTCGCCGCCGGCGAGGCCACGACCGTCCCCCCTCCTCTCCTTGGTTGACCATCTCGGTGGTTTCTGGCTGGGTCTCAGTCGACGGCCTCGATGGTGACGTCGACCGTGCCGTCGTACTTCTCAAAGGCATCGGCCCCCGAGTCGGTTTCGCCGAGGATGACGATGCCGGGGGCGGGGACGGACTGGCCGTCGTGGTCATAGAAGATGGCGATGTCGGGACCGGGGCAGGTGACCGTACTTGTCGCGCTTCAACAGGTCGTTCATCTGCAGCGTCAGCGGAAGCAGCGAGGCGAGGTCGCGTGCCGTCGCGTTGTCGTCGTGGGTTGCCCAACCACCGCGCTTGCGTACGGGCACCGGCACATCCTGGATCTCGAGTGCGTCGAGGCCGCCGGGCCGGGTGAGGACGACGGCCGTCAGGGGCGGGCGATGTTCTCGAACAGGTCGAGGACCGCCTGGTAGTGGGCGCTGGGCTCGTAGGGAGGGTTGCCGACGCTTCCCGAGGTGGGCCGGTCCGTGACGGCGGGCCACAGGCGGGTCTGCTCGCCGGTGACGAAGTCGAGGGCGATGTCGCGGATACGCGTGTCACGGTCGGCCTGTTCAGGGCTGGGGCCCGGCTGTTCCTGGCCGACCAGGGCGTACATCTCGGTGCCGTGCACGGCGGGCGCACCATCGACGGGCCCGATCATGAGGAGATGGGCGTTGCCGCCCGCGGCGGCGTGGGCCAGAGCACCGCGAGCGGCGGGGAGCGTGAAAATGTAGTCCGTCAGGGACGCGGCGCGGACCTCGGCAGGGGTGCGGCCGCCCTGGTCGTAGGTATCGACGATCTTCTTGGCGCGGGAGCGGGGAATGCGCCACCCCGCGAATTCGTCGGTGACGCGGTCGACGGTGTGCGGGTCGAACCGGTCGAGGTCGTTCGCCACCCACCAGCCCATCTCGTCACTGGCCGTGCTCAGGAGTACGTCGATGTCCCGGTGCGAGCCCGAGGCCAGGACTTCCAGGGGGTGGGTGTGCAGCACCCCGCCGGGCTGTTCGGCGTCCAGGACGACGCCGAGGCTCTGGTTGTCCATCCCGCCACGGACTCCGAGATCCGTCGGACAGACCTTGCGCAGGGCGGCCACCAGGGAGGCCGCGTCGAGATCGATCAGCTTGTCGGGGTTGCCCGCGACACCGAGTTCGGTGACGAACCGCTCCGCGAGCTCCTCAGCCCACCAGGCCGGGACGAGACGCGAGGGCGCACCGGAGAACCCGGCCAGCCGCCGATACAGGCCGTCCGCGGAAGAAGCACCGAGCAGCGCGAAGGTGGAGTAGGCGCCGGCGCTGTGGCCGAAGACGGTGACGTCGTCGGGGTCGCCACCGAAGTGGGCGATGTTCTGCTTGATCCAGGTGAGCGCGGCGATGACGTCCTGCAGGCCGAGGTTGCTGGCCTCGGCGAGCCGCCCGCCGTACTGCGACAGCGAGAGCGCGCCCAGTGCGCCGAGCCGGTAGTTGACCGACACGCCCACCACGCGCCCCGACACGGCAAGACCGGCGGCGTTCGAGGTGATCTGCGTGTTCGCGCCGAACTCGAATCCGCCGCCATGGATGTACACGGCCACCGGCAGCGTCTTCCCGGCCGGCTCCTCGGGCGCCCACACGTTCAGGTTCAGGCAGTCCTCGCCCATCCCGCTGTCCGCTTCGAGCCAGTCGCCGCTGTCGGGCTGGACGGGGGTGACGCCCTTGCGGTCGCAGGGGCGATCCGGAGCGAAGTCCGCGACCACGGGGCGGCGGTACCGCTCGGCGGTGGCGAACGGGATTCCCCACCAGGACCGCACCCCTGGTGCAGTCGGAGCCTTGGGCGCGGTCGCGGTCATGGCGTCAGATTCCTTCCGGTGCGGTCGGGTGTTTCGCGCGGCGTGTCGGCGGCTGATCGCTCGCGGTGACGCTCTCCAAGCATTCCGTGGACTCCGATAAATCGCCGAGCGGACAGCAGTCACCCGGTGGTCACCAGGTGACACTTCTCTGTACCTCCTGCTCGTAGCCAGGCCGCCGCGACGGCCTGGACGGCCTGAGGTCCTGCCGTCAGCGCGCCCGCTCACCTGCCAATTGCCGCCACAGGCAGGAAAACAGCCAAGTGGTCTGTGGCGGCAGGGATGCTCATCGACCAGATCGAGATCCGAGGCGGAGCCAATGGCATCCGGGTACGCCTCCACCATCGGCTACGTCCGGACGTGCCAGCAGCTATACCGGAACGCCGGTAGGCCGCCGTCCGGGGACCGCCGCAACCTGTGGGTCCTGCCAGGGAGTCTCGAAAAGTTCGTAAGCCCGGATCGGCACGGCTGCTCCGTGCGGAGCGCACTCATCTCAGTCGCCGGATCCATACCGCCGCCAGGCGCCGGCCCCGAATGCGACATGAGCGGAACGGCAGGCGCCGGTCTTGCCGGGCAGGTCGCGAGAGCGCGTCGCCTGGGTGGCGGCATGGTCAACGATTGGACCTGGACAGGGGCCAGCGCCGGTCTGGCACAGACGGGTTGGACCGCCGCCGCAACGCGGGTGCTGGTTCGGCAGCCGTGGGTGGTTCGTTCAGCCGGTGCGGCGGGAGCGGGGCAGAGCCAGGCCACCGAGCACCATGGCGATCAGTCCCACCGCCAGGGCCACGACGGCCCCGCCTAGCCCGTTGCCGGTGCCTAGACCACCGTCGGCGGTGGTCAGAACCAGCCCGCCGATGGCCATGCCGATGAGCCCTGCCGACAGGGCCACCGTGGCTCCGAGTCGACCGGTACTGGTGCCGAAACGGCTGGTGGGGCGGGCCAGAGCCAGCCCACCGACGACCACGCCGATTATCCCGAGCACGCCAGCCACGATGGATCCGAGTCGCCCGGCGCTCATCTCGTAGGTGCTCGCGGCGACCGGCTGGACCGAGGCGTCCGCCGGTCCAGCAAACCCGAACGCCACGAGGAGAACGGCTCCGGTCACGGCAAGCACTCGGACTGACAATCGGGCTCCTGATGGGCTCATGTCTCTCATCTCTTACGTATGTCTCGTTCCGAGATTTGGATGTCACCCGATCATGTCGCCGGGCGCACCCGCGAGTCGTCCTGCAGGCGGACGCACTTTGCGCTGCGGCAGGTGGCGCATTCCGATTGCTGCGGATGCCGTAGGCGCGGCGAAGGTACTGCGTGCGCGGTAGCCGGCGGCTCGTCCGCGAGCAGGACTCCGGAATTGAGGAAGGTGCGGCTCTTTCTGCAGGGCCTTCTGAGCTGGACGAACAAGTTCCTAGGCACACGACTTGGCGGGGATACCCGTTCCGCGCTGGTCCGTAGCTCCCGCTGATACTCCGTGAGCTGGACCGTCGGGGGTACGTGACTGCTGAACACGTGAGCCCCGGACCAGCGTCATAGTGCTGACAGGACGATGTTGGGCGGCGCCCCGTTGAGCCGCGCGGCCGTGCTGAGACGGTGCCGCTATGAGGACGGTGACTCAGAGGCGCGCTGATCGTTCAGACTCGGTTGTGGCCCTGGGTTGTCCTGGGGATTCGCCGAGCTGCTGGAGGGCGAGTTGCGCAGCGGCGATTCCGACCTCGGCGAACAGTCCGGGCGCGGCGGACTGGTCTGTGGCCACGGTGAGGGCGGTGCCGCGGGTGACGGCTGGACGGTCGTGCCATGTGGTCCCGGGCAGGTCTATGGCCCCGGTGCAGTGCGTGCGGATGGCGCTGGTGTGCCACTGCACCCCGGCGCGCCAGTCGGGCCAGGACTGGTCGAGAAGACGGTGCACTCGGCTTTCGGCGTCGGCTTTTCGCTCGTGGGGGGCGCATGCGGCGGCGATCTGGACGAGGTCATGCCCGGGCGGGGCCAACGTGGGGTCGGCGAGGCTGTAGCGGGCGGCATAGATCCGTTCATCCAGGTCTATTGCCCGGAACCAGTCTGGCCCGCCGTCGGCCCGCAGGCCCAGGTCGAACGTCGCCACGCGGGCGCTGGGCCAGGTCAGCGAGCTGTCGCCGGTCAACTGGCGCGCTGTTGCCAGGCTGGTGGCCAGGATCGTCGGGCCCGCGGGCAGGGCGGGCATCCGTGTCTGGGTGAGTATCTGTGCGCCGAGGCTGGCGGTTCGCTCTGCAAGGAGATCGACCAGGGTGGACCACCCACCGGTCACGTACCGGACGCCGCCGGCAAGCCCCCGGCGAAGGCGCTGGTGGGCGAACGCGGCCGAAAGCCGCCCGGGGTCGTGGTCGAACGTGACGATGAAGACCACTCCGACGATCGCCTCAGCGGTCTTGGCGTCGACGTGCCGGAGCAGCCAGGCGCGGAACGATTCATCGGTCGGCGCCTCGGCGGGCAGCGCGGCGATGGCCTCACTGAGCTCGGCTGGCCACGGACCGAACTGGCCGCCGGCGCGGACGAGACTGGGGTAACGCGGTGCCTCCACGATGGGCGGCGTGAGACCGCGGCACTCCAGCCAGGCCCACCAAGGCCCGTCCACGTAGATGGCGTGGGGACCGGCGTTGGCCCGGTAGGGAGCGGCCAGCGAGCGCGCTCGCCCGCCCGGCCGGGAATGTGCCTCGGCCACGGTCACCTGCCAGCCGCGTTCGGCTGCCTCAATGGCGGCGGTGAGCCCGGTGAGGCCCGCGCCGATGATCGTCAGGTCTGGTTTCACAAGTCGGGCCCTTCTGTGTGGTGTCCTCCTAACTAGAAGGTGGCGGGGAATCTCTGAAAGGTTCCAGCTAATCTTCCCGACGTGGACCCGGAGATCGTCGCGGCGGCTCAGCAGGGGGACGCGCTCGCGGTGGACCGGCTTCTGGACGAGCTGGCCCCCTACGTCCGCCGATTGTGCGCACTGATCGCCCCGGCGACGGCCGACGATGCGACCCAGGAGGCCCTGCTGGCGATCTTCCGGGGCCTGCCCACGCTGCGCGCCCCTGAGGCGATCATGACCTGGGTACGGTCGGTCACCGTCCGGACGGCGATCCGGCTCGCCCGCCAGCAGGACCTGGAGGTCGCTGCGGAGGAAACGCTCGTGGACCGCCACGACTCCTCGCCCGAAGGGCTGGTGGACATCGATGACGCGCTGGCACGGCTGCCGGTCTCGCAGCGCGTCGTGCTGGTCCTGCGGACCCGAGAAGGCCTCAGCGAACAAGAGATCGCCACCACTTTGGGAATCCCGGCAGGAACGGTGAAATCCCGGTTGCATCGAGCCAGAGCCGCGTTCCGGGAGGTGTGGGAATCATGAACGACCCCGTGGAGCTCCCCGACATCGACCCGATCGACCGCCTCGCCGTCCTCGCGGCAGCCTTGCCCGGCGCCGCTGTTGGACAGCGCCGCATCGCCGCCGACTTCGACGCTGTGTGGCAGGTCATCGCGGACCTGGAACACGCCCTCCCCCGCTACGAACCCGGTGTCGCCCACGTGCGTGTGATCGAGCAGCGTGGCGAATTCTTGCGCCTGCTGGTCCAGGACACCTCTGGCCGCGAGGACGCAATGGACGCCAGGCTCCGGCCAGGCTGGTGCCTCATGCAATCAGCCACAGTCGTTGTCGCCTTCGCCGGCCGACGCCTGGGCAGCGAGACCCTGCTGGCCCATCTTGAACACCGGCGCGTGCAGAACCCCCCGGCCAGCCCAAGCCAGCCACCTGACCGCCGCGCCGCCCTGGCGAAAATCGACCAGGAGCTCCACATAATCGAAAGACTCGCTGCTGACTATGGGCGCTGACTACCGGGGTATCGGCGCTCGTGCTCTCCCGCAACGTTCGGCACCAGTGCAGACCAACCCTTCGCTCACGCACGTCCGCGCCGAACGTCACCAGAGGCAGCACCGACAGCACGTCAACCGATACAGGCGAGTGGCCTCAACGCGTTGCCCTTGCACAGTGCGTCAGGCTCGTGGGCGGAGGACAGGAATCATGCGTGCGATACAGCAGGCAGCGTGGGGCGGCACCGCGGCTTCTGGTTGCCCTGTCAGTTTTCGATGCGGCCGCCGCCTCCGCCGCTGGTGGTGGAGCGGACGCAGCTGAGGAAGTAGGAGTTGGTCAAGCCGCCGATCTCCTTGCTCCGTGTGATCCAGCGCGTCGAGGTGACGCGGCCAACCTCGTTGCCGTTGCCCGAATCGTGCGCACGGCAGGTGACCGACACGCTGAAGGTGCTCGGGGCGAACGCGATGATCAGGATCGCACCGCGTGTCTCCGGAATCGAGGTGGTGGAACACCCGTATGCGCCGTACGGGATGCTGCATTGGCGGGAATCCGCCAGCGCCGGCGTCGCCGGGACGACGACGATCGCCGCGGTGACGGCCACAGTGAGAGCCGCACCGACGAGTCCATGGCGTGCTGACTTCTTCATCTCCGCTCCCGTGGGGTCGGGGCCCTCATGGTTTCCCTGGCGCTGCCCCCCGACAAGCACAAACGATGTCCAAGTCCGGCCGTCGCCACCGAGCTCACCGCAACTGCCACTAAGTTCCGCATCTTGCGTTCCTGCTCGGCGCTGCTTTCGGGAAGCCAGTCGTGGGTGGGGTCGTACTCCAGCCAGCTGAAGTTCCTGATCCCGGCGATCCTGGCGGGTGAGCCGCCGTTGCTGGTGGCGATCGTGTGCGCGGCGGCGATCATGCTGACGGTGCTGCAGTCCGCCACCGTCACTGAGCTGGCCAACGCCAACCCCGCCTACCAGTTCGCCCAGCTGTACAAGGCCGCCGCCCGCATCGGCCGCGCGCACATCGCCTCGGTCATCAACACTGTCATCCTGGCCTACGCGGGGGCGTCGCTGCCGCTGCTGTTGCTGTTGAGCATCGGCCAGCAGCCGCTGGGCGAGGTCGTGACCGCGCCCGCACTGGCCACTGAGATCGTCCGCAGCGTCGCCGGCACCCTCGGACTGATCGCCGCCGTGCCGATCACCACCGCGCTGGCCGCTCTGGCGCGCGGCAATCGACACACCGACGACCACGATGATCACCAGGGACACGACGGGTCCAGTGATCACGGGCCCGGCATGCCCGGTGACCTCACCCGCAACCCGGTGCCCACCGTGGTCAGCGGTCCGCGCGATGGTCTCAGTGGTGGTCTTGGTGGGGGTGTCAGTGAGGGCCGAAGTGGGGCGGGGCGACACGCTGCGCCGGAGGCCTCTTGGCCGCCGCCGCACCGGCAAGGACAACCGCAAGAACTATTCGGGGAAGCACAAGCGCCACGGCCTGCACTTCCTTGCGCTCACCGACGAACGCGGACGCCTGATCTGGATCTCCGCCGCGACGGCCTGCTCGAAGCTGTCGAACTCGATCAGGACGGTGCGCTCGGCGATTCCGGTGTCATGCGCCACGACCCGACTGCCACGGGCGAGGATCCGATCGTCCCCGGCCTCGACGGCTGGACCGGCCAGCTTGTTGTAAGCAGCCAGCTTCTCAGGGTCTGAAAATGGTGCGGTAGGCGCTGACCCAGTAGCCCTTGGGCATGGAACCTCCAGTGTTGGGATGAGTGCATCTGACTTACGGGTTGGTCTCGGACGAGCGTCGGCGGGCGAGAGCGAGGCTTGTCAGCGTCGTGATCGCCATGGCGCCGATGCCGACCAGCGCCGCGGTGGTGTAGGCGCTGTCGTCGGGGAAGAAGCGGCCGGGGCCGGTGCCCGTGGCGAGGATCAGGCCGCCGATGGCGCTGCCCAGGGAGTACCCGACGCTGCGGACGACGTAGTTGAAGCTCATGGCGCTCGACGTCTCGCTCTTGGGGGTGACGGCCAGGATGACGCCGGGCATCGCGGCCGAGAAGCCGCCGACGCCGAAGCCGAGCACGCCCATCGCCGCGAACAGTTCGGCCAGGTCCGACCGGGCCGCCGCGAACAGGGCGAACCCGCCGCCGACCACGACGGCGCTGCCGGCCAGGAGCAGGGGGTCGGCGATCCGCGTCCGGACCCGCGGCGTGAGCTTGCCGGCGACGAACCCCAGCACCGAGAACGGGATGAGGACCAGCCCGGCGACGAAGGTCGTCAGCCCGAAGCCGTAGCCGGCGCCGTGCGGCGTCTGCGCGTACCGGGTGATGAGCGTGAGCAGGAGGTACGTGCCGATCCCGCCGACGAACATGGCGAGGTTCGCCCCGGCGACCGCCGGGTGCCGCACCGCCCGCACATCGACCAGGGGCGTCGTGCTGCGCAGCTCGATGACGGCCCAGACGCAGAGCAGCACCACCGCGACGACGGCGAGGCCCGCCGCCACGGCGAGGTGCCGGCTCCATAGATTCCGTTCGCCGGCGAGGAACAGCACCAGGAGCAGCGCAGCGGCCAGGACGACCGCGCCTGCCACGTCCACGTGGGCGGAGCGGCCTTCGGGGGCTTCGGGCATGGAGCGCCACGCGGTCAGGAGGGCGGCGGCGGTGACGACCAGGCCGAGGCCGTAGGCGGCCCGTACCCCGCCGAGCTCGGCGAGCAGTGCGGCCAGCGGGTAGCCGACGCCGGCCCCGATGATCGAGGCCACCGAGATCAGGGCGATCACGGCCGCGCTGCGCTCCTCGGGGAGGTGGTCCCGGGCCACGCCCATCATCAGCGCCGTCAGCCCGAGCCCGACGCCCTGGGCCGCCCTGCCGGCCAGCAGCCACGCGAACGGCAGCGGCAGCACGGTGAGCGCGCTGCCGACGACGACGACCGCCAGCGTGGCGAGGATCGTGGCCCGCCGGTGCGGGCCGGCTCCGAGCCGGCCCAGGACCGGCGTGGCGACGGCGCCGCTGAGCAGCGCGACGGTCAGCGTCCACTGCGCGCTGCCGAGCGAGACGTGGAACGAGGTCGCCACGCTGGTGATGAGCGGCGTCCCGAGGCTGGCGACCGCCGCCACGACCAGAGCGATGAACATCAGGGCGGGGACCAGCAGCCGCGCCTCGGAACGCGCCACCGGGAACGCCTTCACCGCGACCCGCCGCCCGGCTGCCCGGTCACTGCTTCGGACCTTCGCGGTCCTGGCTTTCGAGCTCTGCCAGATGCTTCAGCGCCGGAAGAGCCGCCACCAGCGCCTCGACCTCGTCGCCGGTGAGCTCGCCGATCAACCGCTCGAACGCGTGGACGCCCGCCTGGCGCCGCGTCCGGACATAGGAGGCGCCGGCCTCGGTCAGGCACACCAGCGTGACCCGCTTGTCGGACGCGTCGCCCCGCCGCTCGACCAGGCCGGACTCCTCCATCACCCGGACCAGGGCGGTCATCGCGGGCTGGGTGACGCCCTCGACCGCGGCCAGATCGGTGATGCGCCGCGGGCCGGTCCTGTCCAGGGTCGCCAGGGTGGCGGCGGACGTCAGGCTCATGTCCCGGGGAAGACGTCTCACAGCCCTGGTGGCCAGGCCGTAGAGGACTGACCCGATGGCGGCGGACGCGCCAGGAGCGGTGTCTTGACGGACCATGCTCGAAGCATAGCCAATTTATATTCATAGTCTATGGAAATGGTCGGCCAGCCGGTTCAGCTTTGCCCGCAGCGGCTCCAGCTTGCCCCGCACCTCGACCGGCAGGCCGAGCACCTCGTCGACGGCCCGGACCGTGACCGGCCCGGCCACCTCCCGCACGATGGCCACCAGCCGCTCGACGAAACCGAGGCCACCCTGCTGCTATCGGTCATCTGGTGCGGCCGCTCTCCCGAATACGCAACCTTCCGTGCCCCGCACCTCGACCTCGAACGCGAGCTACGCCTGCGCGGTCTCATCCGCGACAAGGCCGTGGAAGCCGCGCATCAGGTCGGCTCCCCCTGTTCTGCAAACCGGCCTCATCACCTGGACCTGGCCCGTACCGGACCAGCGCCGCCCTCGACTCGCCCGTCGCGGGCGGCCTCCTGCTACTGGGACAACGGTGCGACGGCCGCGGCGCTGCGCCGCGCGGTCAGGAAGAGGCCTGCCGCGACGACGGCCGAGGCCAGGCCGAGCAGGCCGACGGCGGCGGCCAGGGTGCCGAGGGCGGACTCGACCGCGATCAGCACCAGCGGGCAGATGAACTGGCCGATGAAGAAAGACGCGGTCCACAGGCCGGTGCCACGGCCGCGGTCGGCGAAGTCCAGCCTGGACATGGCGATGGTGAGCAGGGAAGGCAGCAGAAGACCGGTGCCGAGGCAGTTGAGCACGGCGCCGACGATCAGCAGCGGCGCGCTGTCCGCGAGCCACATCACCGCCAACCCGGCCGCGCACAGGGCGAAGACGAGTGGCAGCCGGGGCCCCGGGGCCCCGCGCAGCTTGGCGAAGGTGATCGCACCGGCCACGGTGGCGGCGCTGGCGATGGCTGTGGCCAGCCCGATCACGCTGGTCGCCGTCACGCCGAGGTCGTCCAGCAGGTAGGACATCTCCACCGGGACGGTGTAGAAGACGAGGGCCCCGAACACGGTGAGTCCGCAGATCCCGGCTAGCTGCCGGAACGGGAAGGAGCGCTTCGGGGCGACCGTGCTCTCCCCGTCCTCGGCGGCGGCACCGGTGGCCGCGGTCGGCTTCGGCAGCACGATGGCCATGAGCGGGGCGATGAGCAGGCTGACGGCGTAGATCCAGAACGGGGTCCGCCAGCCGGCCGACCCCGCGGCACCGCCGATGACGAAGAACGCGGTCGCGGAGGCGGAGGCGCACATGGTCTGAAGGGCGAGGTAGCGGTCCCGTACCCGACCGCTGTAGTAGTCGCCGATCAGCGTGGTGCAGCAGGTCATGATGGCGGCCTCGGTGATACCGACCAGGGCGCGGCTGGCCACGATGGCGCCCAGCGACTCCAGCCACAGCGGGGCGGTGCCGAAGATCGCGTATAGCACGGTCGCGACGATCAGCAGGCGCTTGCGGCCGAGCCGGTCGACGATGACGCCCGCGAAGGGTGCCAGCAGGCCCAGCGCCAGGGCCGGAACGGTGAGGGCCATCGGGACCAGGGCGCCTGCGCCGGGTACGTCGGCGAAGTGGTCCTGCATCTTGGGCAGCACGGGGGCGATCAGGACGGCCCCGAGGATCGGCAGGCAACTGCCGGCCATGAGGAGAGCGACGCGCAGCCGGTGCGCGGCACCGGACGTCGGAAGGATCACACCGGGCGGCGGCACTGGTTCCGCGTAAGCGGGCGGGGGCGGAGGCACGGAAGCGGGCATGCGGGAACTCCACGTGGCGAGGTGAGGGACGGCACGCCATCGGGACACAGAGACCCCGAGGCGAGAAGCGTGCGGAGGATCTGGGGTCGACTATGAGTGAGCGGCCCAGCCCTGGTCTAGCCGCTGTCCGATCGATCTCCCGGATCCTGATCATCCTTGCCGTGGATGGTCTCGGCGACCCGGGCCGCTGTCTCCCGCAGCCAGATGTGCGCCGCGTCGTGCGTGTGCACCGGGTGCCACCACAGGGCTTCCCGGAGCGGCACGGCGTCGTAGGGCGGTTCCACGACCCGTACGGGGACGAGCCCGTCCAGCCGGTCGGCGAGATGCCCCTGGATCAGGGCGACCCGGCGGGTGCCCGCGACCAGGAGGGGAATCAACTGGAAACTGTCGACGGAGACTTCGACGCGCGGCTCGATACCGAGCATGCCGATCTGACGGGCGGCGGGTGCGTCGTAGGTGCGCTGGTACGTCACCCACGGCAGCCGGGCCAGGTCGTCGAGGGTGAGCTGCTCGCCGACCTCCGGGTTGTCGTCGGCGACGAGGTAGACCCAGCGGTCCTGGTAGAGCTCCACGGCGGGAAAGTCGCCGATGATGCCGTGCGGCAGCAGCAGCCCGTCGGCGGTGCTCAGCAGCGCCCCGGTGTTCTCGGTGAGGTCCGTCGGGGGCTGCTTGAAGCGCAGCCTGATCCCCGGCGCCTCGGTGTGGACGATGCGGGCGAATTCGGCACCGAAGACGGCCACCGCGTAGTCGGAGGCGACCAGGGTGAACTCGTGCTCCTCATGGGCGGGGTCGAACGTCGCCTGGCTGGTGAAGACGCGTTCGAGCAGGTCGCAGGCGGTAGCGGTGCGGTCAAGGAGGGCCAGGCCGAGGGCGGTCAGTTCGTAGCGTCCGCCGACCCTGGAGAGCAGGTCGTCGTCGAAGTGGCGGCGCAGCCGGGCCAGGGCGGCGCTCATGGCGGGCTGGCTGAGCCCGATGCGCCGGCCCGCCTTGGTGACGTTGCGCTCCTCCAGGAGGGCGCGCAGGGCGACGACGAGGTTGAGGTCCAGGCTGGCCAGGTTCACGCGAAATCCCTGTATGGAGTAGGAGACTGTGGCCCGAGTATTCGCTGCCTGGATGCTTGGCATCCAGAGAATCGATTTCCCTGATCGCAATGTACGAGCCAGATTAGTGGCACCGCAATCGGGAGGACATCTCCGTGAAATCCGCAGCCAGGTCGGCGCCCCTCTTCGCCGGCCCCTTGGCCATCGGCACACTCTCCGCTCCGGGCGGGGCCGCGTTCCCCGGCCTCGTGGTGCCGGACGGCCGCGTGCTCGACCTGCGTACGGCCCTGGACGAACCGCCGCTGACCGCCCTCGCTCTCTTGGAGCGCTGGGACGAGGAACTGCCTCGCCTGCGCGGCCTCGCGGACGAGCCGGCCGGTGACTGGCTGCCACTGGACGACCTGTCCGTGCACGCGCCCGTCGAGCCCCGGCAGATCTTTCAGTCCGGCGCCAACTACCGGCAGCACGTGATCGACCTGGAGGTCGCGCACCGCACCCCGGACGACCCGCGCACCGTCGAGGAGGCCCGCGCCGAGATCGCGGCGATCATGGACCAGCGGGCCGCCGAGGACCTCCCGTACGTCTTCATCGGCCTGCCGACCACGATCACCGGCCCCTACGACGACGTCGTGCTGCCCTCCTGGGCCAAGAAGCCCGACTGGGAGCTGGAGCTGGCCGCGGTGATCTCCCGCCCCGCCCACCGGGTCGCGGTGGAAGACGCCCTGGAGTACGTCGCGGGCTACACCATCGCCAACGACCTCACCGACCGTGCCACCGTCTTCCGCCGGGACATGCCCGCCATCGGCACCGACTGGCTGCGCTGCAAGAACGCTCCTGGCTTCACCCCGCTCGGCCCCTGGATCGTCCCGGCCGGGTCCGTCGCCGACCCGTCCGACCTGCGGGTCACCCTGAAGCTCAACGGCGAGACCATGCAGGACGAGTCCACCAAGGACATGATCTTCGGCGTGGCGCGGATGGTCTCGTACATTTCCCAGACCGCCCAACTCCTGCCCGGCGACCTGGTGTTGACCGGCAGCCCGGCCGGGAACGGCATGCACTGGGGCCGGCTGCTGCGCGACGGCGACGTGATGGACGGATCCGTCACGGGGCTCGGTGCCCAGCGCACCCGCTGCGTCGCGGAGGAGGCGCCGTGATCGACCGCATCACCGTGCCTGACGCGAAAGACGCCGAGGGCGCGATCGCCGAGGCCGCCAAGGCGTACTCCAACTGGGGCCGTTGGGGCGAGGACGACGTCCTCGGCACGCTCAACTTCCTGGACGCCGGAAAGCGCCGCGAGGGCGCGGCCCTCGTCCGCGACGGCGTCAGCTTCTCGCTCTCCCAGCGTTTCGACATGAACGGCCCGCAAAAGGGCTGGCGACGGCGCACGAATCCGGTGCACACCATGCTCGACACCGGCACCGACGCAGCCCTGGGCAACCAGGGTTTCCCGCACGGCATCGGCGGTGCCGACGACGTGATCGCGATGCCGCTGCAGTGCTCCACCCAGTGGGACGGCCTCGGCCACATCTTCGACCATGGCAAGGCATGGAACGGGCGGGCCGCCGAGAAGGTCGTCACCTCCGACGGCGACCTCGTCACCGGCATCGAGCACATGGCGCCGTACGTCGCCGGGCGGGGCGTCCTCCTCGATGTGGGCCTGGTCGTCGGCCGGAACGGCGAACTGCCCGACGGCTTCGCCATCACCGAGGAGCACCTGACCGCCAGCGCCGAGGCGCACGGCGTCACCGTCGGCCGCGGCGACCTCGTCCTCGTCCGTACCGGACGGCTGGCCCGCGCCAAGCGCGACGGCTGGGGCGAGTACGCGGGCGGTCCCTCGCCCGGGCTGAGTTTCACCACCGCCGGCTGGCTGCACGGCAGCGAGATCGCTGGGATCGCCACCGACACCTGGGGTTTCGAGGTCCGGCCCAACGAGTTCGACCATGCCTTCCAGCCGCTGCACCAGGTCGCCATCCCCAACATGGGCCTGCTCATAGGCGAGATGTGGGACCTCGACGCCCTGGCCCAGCACTGCGCGGCCGACGGGCGGTACGAGTTCTGGCTCACCGCCGCTCCGCTGCCCATCACCGGAGCAGTCGGCTCCCCCGTGAACCCGATCGCCGTCAAGTAACGCCCCGGACCGGCCAAGTAACGCCCCGGACCGGCCAGGTAACGCCCCGGACCGGCCGAGTGGGTCGCCCCGACAGCCACACCCATCCGGCTCGCACCACCACCCCTGCCGCTCGAAGTCGCGCGGCCCCACCCTCAGGGAGACCCCATGACCGACCCCCGCCCCCGCACCGTCCTCGTCATCGGCGGCGGCGCCTCGGGCAACGCCGTGACTGTGCTGCTGCGGCGAGCGGGCATCACCGTGGACCTGATCGAGGCCAGGCCCGACTGGAACGTCCTCGGCTCCGGCATCACCCTCCAGGGCAACGCGCTGCGCGTGCTGCGCGAACTGGGCGTGTGGGACAAGGTCCAGGAGAGCGGCTACGCCTTCGACTCCGTGGGCCTGGCCACGCCCGACGGCCACGTGTTCCACGTCCAGCAGGACATCCGTACCGGCGGCGAGGACCTGCCCGCGACCATCGGCATGCAGCGGCCCCGGCTCCAGGAGATCCTATGCGAGGCGGTCCGGGCGAGCGGTGCGACGGTCCGCCTCGGCACCACTGCCGACGAGCTGGTCCAGGACGGGGCCGGCGTCACCGCCCGCTTCAGCGACGGCACCGAGGGCCGCTACGACCTCGTCCTCGCGGCCGACGGTCTCCACTCCCTGACCCGCGCGATGATCGGCATCAGTGACAAGCCCGAGCCGACCGGCATGGCCATCTGGCGCGTCGCCGCACCCCGCCCGGCGGGCGTAGAGCGCACGGACCTGGCCTACGGCGGGCCCTGCTACATCGCCGGCTACTGCCCCACCAGCGAGAACACCATCTACGCCTATCTCGTCGAGGCCAACCGCGACCGCGCCTCCATCGACCCGGCCTCGTACGCGGACGAAATGCGACGCTTGGCAGCCCCGTACGGCGGTGCCTGGCCTGAGATCGCCGCGAGCATCACCGACCCGGCCAAGGTCAACTACACCTGGTTCGACCGGCTGCTCGTCGAGGGCTCCTGGCACCGCGGCCGGGTCGTGCTGGTCGGCGACGCCGCCCATGCCTGCCCGCCCACCCTCGCGCAGGGCGCGGCCATGTCGCTGGAGGATGCCTCCGTACTGGCCGGGCTGCTGAGCGCGGAGGAGTCGTGGGATTCCCTCGGCTCCCTCGACGACCTGCTGACCCGCTACTACGAGCGCCGCATCGACCGTGTCCGCATGGTCGTCGAGGCCTCGGTGCTGCTCGGCCAGTGGCAACTGGACGGCGTCCGTGACGCTGACGTGCCCGGCCTGATCGGCCGCACGATGTCCGCCCTGAAGGAGACCCCGTGACGACCCCGGACGCCCCGAACACCCTGGACACCCTGGGCGGCCCGGTGACCCCCACCATCGACGTCCACGCGCACGTCCTGCTTCCGCAGGTCGAGAAGGCCGTCGCCGGACACCCCGGGCTGGCCGCCGCCCGCAGTCTCGACGCCCGCCGCAACGGCCCCGAGGCGCTCGCCGTCAGCGGCCCGATGGTCCGCGACCGCATCCCTCGCCTGACCGACGTCAAGGCCCGGCTCACCGCGATGGACGCCTCCGGCGTCGACCTCCAACTGGTTTCGCCGTCCCCGTCGCACTACCACTACTGGGCCGACGAAGACCTGGCCCGCACGGTGTGGGAGCTGGCCAACTCCGGCACCGCCGCGCACGTCGCAGGGGCCACCGAACGGCTACTCGGCCTCGGTCTGGTGCCGCTCCAGCATCCGGCGCTGGCCGTGGAGGCGCTGGACCACGCCCTCGCGCAGGGCCTGCTGGGCGTGGAGATCTCCTCGCACGCGCCCGGCCTGGAGCTGTCGGACCCGGCGTACGCACCCTTCTGGGCGCGCGTCGAGGAGACCGGCGCCGTGCTCTTCCTGCACCCCTTCGGCTGCACGCTCGACGAGCGCCTGGACCGCTGGTACCTGTCCAACACGGTCGGGCAGCCCACCGAGAACGCCGTCGCGCTCTCCCACCTCATCTTCTCCGGCGTGCTGGACCGCCACCCCGGCCTGAAGGTGATCGCCGCGCACGGCGGTGGCTACCTGCCCACCCACATCGGCCGCTCCGATCACGCCTGGCGGACCAGACCGGACACGCGGGGCTGCGCGTTCGAGCCGAGCAGCTACCTCAAGCGGCTGTACTTCGACTCGCTCGTCCACGACCCGCACGTCCTGCGCGAACTGATCCGGGTGGCCGGCCCCGACCGGGTCCTGCTCGGCTCGGACTTCCCCTTCGACATGGGCACCGAGGACCCGGTCGGCGCGCTGCGCGCCGCCACGGACCTGCCCGACCCCCACTTCCACGCTGTACGCGGCGGCAACGCGGCAGCGCTGCTGCGTCTCTCCTGAGGAGCCCGACATGACCAACGACCTGCCCACCCGCCTGCTCACCCACCTGCGGCACGTCGACCTCGCCGTGCCCGACTACGACAAGCAGCTCGACTTCTACGCCGGAGTCTGGGGCCTGACCAAGGTCGCCGAGGACTCGGGCATCTCCTTCCTGGCCGCCGAGGGCAGCCCCGAGCAGTACGTCGTACGGCTCCGCAAGGCCGAGGAGAAGCGGCTCGACCTCGTCTCCTACGGCGCCGGGTCGGCCGCCGACGTGGACACGCTCGCCGGGCAACTCCTCGCGGACGGCGTGCGGTTGATCTCGCAGCCGGGCAAGGTCGACACCCCCGGCGGGGGCTACGGCTTCCGCTTCTTCGACGGCGACGGCCGCACCGTCGAGGTCTCGGCGGAGGTCGAGGCCCGGCGGCACCGGCGTATCGAGGAGAAGGAGGCCATCCCGGTCCGCCTCTCGCACGTCGTCCTCAACTCCCCCGACCTGGACGCCACCCGCGCCTGGTACCAGCGCCACCTCGGCTTCCGGCTGTCCGACACGCTCAGCTCCCCGCACATGGGCGAGGTCATGCACTTCATGCGGATCAGCAACCAGCATCACTCGATGGCTCTTGCCAAGGGGCCGCACACCTCCCTGCACCACGTCTCGTTCGAGATGCGCGGCCTGGACGAGTACATGCGCGGGTCGGGGCGTGTGATGCGCTCCGGTGCCCGCAAGGTCTGGGGCCCGGGCCGGCACATGGCCGGCGACAACACTTTCACGTACTTCCTCGACCCGCACGGCAACACCGTCGAGTACACAACGGAGTTGGAGGAGCTCGATGAGGACACCTGGCATCCGCATGTCTACGACTTCTCGCGGCCCGAAGTCACCGACCAGTGGGGCACGGCGAACCCGATGAACGAACTGGTCGCCAGGGAGTCCTTCAACGACGTCGACCGCGGTGTCTTCGTCGCCCCGCCGGTCTGATCCCTCTCGGCTCGGCGCCGGGGCGCGGAACGGTCCATGCCCTGACTCGCCCCTGGTCCCCGGTTCACTCCCACCCCGGCCCCCTGACCTCAGGAATGCCATGCGCTTCGCCACGTACGAACACCACGGCCGCCGCGGCGTCGTCACCGTCGAGAACGACGGCACCCTCCGCCCCTTCCCCGGCCGCGCCTCGCTGCTCGACCTGCTACGGGCAGGCCCTGCAGCGCTGCGCGAGGCGGGCAACGCCACGCTGGACGTGCCGGGCGGCCCGCATGTCTCGCAGGTGCGGCTGCTGCCGCCTCTCCAGCCGCCGTCCGTACGGGACTTCGTCACCTTCGAGGAACACGTCGAGGGCGTACGACGCAGCATCGACAACACGGCCGGGGTCCCCGACGCCTGGTACGACGCGCCGACCTTCTACTTCACCAATCCGTACGCCGTCATCGGTGCGCACGACGACGTGCCCGTTCCGCCCGGCTCCTCGGTCCTGGACTTCGAACTCGAAGTCGCCGCCGTCATCGGCCGCGAGGGCCGAGACCTGACGCCCGAGCGGGCCCGCGACCACATCATCGGCTACACGATCTTCAACGACTGGTCCGCCCGTGACCTTCAATCCGCGGAGATGAAGGTGGGGTTGGGCCCCTGCAAGGGCAAGGACACCGCCGCCACCCTCGGCCCGTACCTGGTCACCGCCGACGAGCTGGAGCCGTACCGGGACACGGACGGTTTCCTGCGACTGGCGCTGACCGCCTCGGTGAACGGCGAGGTGGTCGGCAAGGACCTGCTGTCCAACATGAGCTGGACCTTCGAGGAGATGGTCGCCTACGCCTCGCGCGGCACATACGTCCGTCCCGGCGACGTGCTCGGCTCCGGCACCTGCGGCAACGGTGGCTGCCTGGCCGAGCTGTGGGGCGTACGCGGCCGCCAGGATCCGCCACCGCTGAAGCCCGGCGACACCGTCACCCTCACCGTCGAGGGCATCGGCACCGTCTCCAACACCGTCGTGCCCGGCGCTGGACCGGTACCGGTCCCCCGGGCCCGCAAACGCCCGCGGCTGCGCCCGTGAACGGGCTGGACGGCAAGGTCGTGATCGTCACCGGAGCCGCGCGTGGGCAGGGCGCGGCCGAGGCCGAGGCGCTGACCCTCGCAGGAGCGGTGGTCGTCGCTACCGATGTGACTCAGGCTCCGGGCTGTCTGCGCCTGGACGTCACCGACGCGAAGGAGTGGGCGGCGCTCGCCGAAGAGCTGCGCTGCCGGTACGGAGAGGTCCATGGCCTGGTCAACAACGCCGGCATCACCTGGCGCGCGCGGCTCCACGAGGTCACGCCCGAGGACTTCGCCCGCGTCCAGGCGGTCAACGTCACCGGCCCGCTCCTTGCCATCCAGCACTTGGCGCCGTTGATGCCGCCGGGCTCGTCGATCGTCAACGTCGGCTCCTCCGCCGGGCTCACCGGGCACTACCCGGTCGCGTACACGGCCAGCAAGTGGGCGCTGCGCGGCCTGTCGAAGGCGGCCTGTGTCGAGCTGGGCCCGCGGGGCATCCGCGTGAACACCGTCCATCCCGGCTTCATCGAGACCGAGATGACCGCCTCCGCCGCGCCCGCCTTCCGCGAGGCGAACATCCGCGAGACCCCGCTCGGCCGCACCGGCACGGTGGACGAGGTCGCCCCGCTCGTGGTCTTCCTCCTGTCCGACGAGTCCTCCTTCATCACGGGCGCCGAGATCCCGGTCGACGGCGGCCTCACCGCACACGGCGGCGTCAAGTCCATCTCCGACACGTTGCGCCCGGGGGCGTCATAAGCCGGCTCGACGGCAAGGTCGCTCTCATCTCGGGGACCGCACGTGGCCAGGGCCGGGCGGAGGCGCTGCGGTTCGCCGTCGCGGGCGCGATCGTCGTCGGCGGCGACCTGCGACACGAGGCGGCGCTGGAGACCAGCGGCTGATCGCCGAGGCCGGCGGCACGAGCACGTGTCTGTCGATGTCTTGATTGATCGCTGTTTCTCCGTATCATTCAGTTATGGCGATTAATTCTGGACTTGGAATGACTTCGTTGGATGGGCTGGCGCCGGCGGCGGCGCTGTTTCACTCGTTGGCCGATCCGATGCGGTTGTCGATCGTGCAGCGGCTGGCTCGCGGCGAGGCGCGGGTGGTGGACCTGACCCGCGAGCTGGAGCTGGCGCAGTCGACGGTGTCCAAGCACCTGGCCTGCCTGCGCGGCTGCAAGCTGGTGGACTACCGCGCCGAAGGCCGCCAGTCGTTCTACTTCATCGCCACCCCCGAACTGCTGGACCTGCTGCGCTCGGCCGAGCACCTGCTGGCTGCCACCAACCGCGCCGTGGCGCTGTGCCCCACCTACGGCACAGACGCCGACCAGCAGATCGGCGCCTGCGCCCCCGAAACGGAGGCACGAGCATGACCACGGTGTCGCTGGGGCCCTCATCTGTGCGGCGGACGGTGCTGGCCCGGCGGGTGCGGCTGCTGGTGGCCGCCACCATCACCTACAACGTGATCGAGGCCGTCGTGGCGATCACTGCCGGGACGATCGCCTCGTCCGGCGCGCTGGTGGCGTTCGGGCTGGACTCGGTCATCGAGGTGGCCTCGGCCGCCGCGGTCGCCTGGCAGTTCTCCGCCCGCACCCCCGAGGCGGTGGAACAGCGCGAGAAGCGCGCGCTGCGGATCATCGCAATCTCGTTCTTCGCGCTGGCCGCCTACGTCACCTTCGACTCGGTCCGCACCCTGCTGGGGTCGGGCGAGGTCGAGCATTCCTCGGCCGGGCTGGTGCTGGCCGCCCTGTCCCTGGCGATCATGCCCGGACTGTCGTACGCCCAGCGCCGTGCCGGGCGCGAGCTGGGATCGGCCAGCGCGGTCGCCGACTCCAAGCAGACCCTGCTGTGCACCTACCTGTCGGCGGTGCTGCTGGTCGGCCTTGCGGTCAACAGCCTGTTCGGATGGGCCTGGGCCGACCCGATCGCCGCGCTGATCATCGCCGCCGTCGCGGTCAAGGAAGGCCGCGAGGCCTGGCGCGGCGACGCCTGCTGCGCCCTGCCCACCCCCGTCGGCCCTGCCGGCGACGCCACCGCCGCTGCGCACGGCGGATCCGGTCACAGCGATGGCTGCACCAGCTGCGGGCCGGGCTGCGCCTGCTGCTCCTGACCCGTCCTGCGCTGTCCCCGGTTCTTGTGGTGCTGCCTGGAAGGGAGACCGTCGTGGCGGTTCATCTATCTGGTCTGGGCCGTGCTGGCGTCCGGGTGGCGCACCCGGATGCAGTGGCGCCGCACCGGTGACACCGGGTTCCGCGGTGGCGGCCTGGCCAAAGCAAGCGTGCAGTGATGGGCGCGGGTGCTGTTCACCGCCGCGTTGCTGATCGGGGCCGCCCGTCGTGGCGTTGCTGGGGCTTCGGGACTCTACTGACGGGTAGCTACGCTAAGGACTGAGCCGAGTCTGTTCGTGCGGGCCGCGCTGTCGTTCGCCCGGCCAGGGAATGTGTGTGGGGGGACACTGGGGGTCATGCCCTTGTCCCCGGCGTCCCAGCCCGACTACCAACGGTGAGCGGATCTTCCTGGCGGTCTGCCGTGACATCACGCCCACCGGCAAGCCAGGCGTGGATGAGTCGGGCCGGGCCCGGCCGCACACGCTCGGTCCGCCGTTCCGCAATCAGGTGATCGCGCGGCTGTGGCTTTCCGCTTCGGCCATGCGGCTCGGGCCGCCGGCGACCGACGACGAGATCACGTTCATGGAGGCCCTGCTGGGCCGGACACCGCCCGCCGACCTGCTGGCGTGGTGGCGCCGATCCTCCGGCACGTCCGGATCTGATCGGCTGCTGCTGATGCCGCGCTCCACGCCGTACACGATCGACCAGGCCATGGACAGCCGGAAGGTGATGCTGGAGATCGCCGCTGCCTCCTCTGGCGAGAACGTCACGTGGCTCATCGCTGCACCCGCTGGCTCGCCGTGCACTCTGTGGTTGCCCATCGCACCCCAGGTGGACGCGCCACGGGGGAACCTCATCTCGTAGTGACAGGTGATCAAGATGCCTGAGATCAGGCTCTCCGGCGGTTCGAGCGGTACGCCTGGCCGCACCGGCGGTGTCGGGATGTGACCTTACGGTTCTTTGTTGTCACTCCCCGGTGAGGACTATCAGTGACAGAATGATAACTCTGTGTATCAACCCCCGGAGGAGAGAGCCCATGACCACCGACCTGCTGAGCCGTAAGATCGGTCGGCACTTCGACCGGATCGACGTCAACGGCGACGGGAGGATCGACCAGGGCGACTTCGCTCTGATCGTCTCACTGATGAGGGAGGAGTTCCCCGAACCGTCGGCGGAACCCAAGCTGAATGCCCTCAACACCGCCTACCAGGGGCTCTGGGAGCGGATCCGGCGCGACATGGACATCGACTCCGACGGCACGGTATCGCGCGAGGAGTACGTCAAATACCTCCAGTCCGACCGCAAATCCTCCTATCGCGCAGCCATCCAGCCGGTGGCCAAAGCGATCATCGACCTGGCCGACATCGACGGTGATGGGATGCTGGACGACCGGGAGCTGGCCAAAGTGCACCGCGCGCTGAACATGGACGCGAAGGACCACCAGGCCGCCATGGCCAAGCTCGACCTCGACGGCGACGGCAGGGTCAGCGAAGCGGAACTGGTGCAGGCGCTCGAGGAGTTCTTCACCAGCGAGGACCCGGAGGCCGGCGGCAACTTCCTGTTCGGCGAGTTCTGAGCGGCACGCGCCCTCCCGGGTCGACCGGGAGGGCGCGAGCCGTTCAGGCTTCCTGCGCGATGCGTTCGCGCGTCAGGTCCCGCTGCCACTTGCCGCTCGTCGTGCGCGGCAGCCAGCCGGGACGGACGGCGTGGACCTCGATCGCGGACAGAGCGAGGTGGTCGGCGACCGCCACCCTGATCCGCGTCGCCAGGGTCCCCGCGTCGGCGCCGGGCGCGATCTCGGCGACGACGGTCAGCCGCTCGGCGCCGTCGTCGGCGAACGCGACGCACCGTTCGCGGTGGACGCCGGGCTGGCGGCGGGCGATGTCCTCGACGTCCTCGGGGAAGTGGTTCTGCCCCCGCACGATGATCATCTCTTTCCGGCGGCCGGTGACGAAGAGGTCGTCGCCGAGGCGGAAGCCCAGGTCGCCAGTGCGCAGCCAGGGGCCGTCGAACGCCTCGGCTGTGGCGGACGGGTCGTGCAGGTAGCCAGAGGTCACCGCCGGCCCGCTGATCTCGATCTCCCCGAGGCGTCCCGGCGCGACCTCGGCGCCGTCCATCAGCCGCATTCCGATGCCGTGCACGGGGACTCCGACGGCGACGAGCGCCTTGGCCCTCGGGTGGTCTGCGGCGACCTGGACGGCGCGCCGCTCGTCGGCCAGCAGCGACCGGTCCACATGAACGATCCGGGGGGCAGTGCCGGGCACGGGAAAGGCGACGCCGAGCGTGGCCTCGGCCATCCCGTACACCGGATACATCACCGAGGCGGGCACGCCGGCTGCGGCGAAGCGCTCGGTGAAGCCGGTGACGGTCGTGGCCCGCACCGGCTCGGCGCCGTTGTAGGCCAGCCGCCATCGCGAAAGATCGAGATCGGCGGGCGCATCGGCGGTCGCCAGGTGCCGGTAGGAGAAGTCGGGCCCGGTCAGCATGGTCCCGCTCACCTCTGACATCAGCCGTAGGAGGGCGGCGGGCCGGCGGACGAAGGCCAGCGGAGGAAGCAACTGCGCGCTGCCACCGGCCAGCAGCACGGCCAGCGGGCCGAACAAGCCCATGTCATGAAAGTGCGGCACCCACGACACGATGGTGTCGTCTCGAGTGATGGCACTGGACCGGACGATCGCCCGCAGTCCGCTCATCACCGTGGAGTGCCGCAGCATGACGCCCTTGGGCCTGCTGGTGCTGCCCGAGGTGAACTGCACCACCGCGAGGGCGTCGGGGCCCACCGCAGGGAGCCCTCGGCTGCCCGGTGAGCCCAGGTCGGCGCCGAGGACGACCAGCCGCGGGCAGCGCGCCGCCAGCTCGGTCGCGATCTCCACACCGTCAGAGTGGGCTACGAGGTGCCGTATCCCGGCCACATGGACGGACGGTGCGAGCCGTTCGGCCACCGGCCCCGGGGCTCCGGCGGACATGGGGAACATGCTCGCCGTCGCTCCCGCGCGCACGGTCCCGAGCAAGGCGATCAGGGCGTGCGGGCCGGTGGGGGCCAGGATGCCGACGATGTCGCCGGGACCCCCATCGTGCGCCAGCAGTCCATGGGCGAAGCGTGCGGACGCCGCGTCGAGGTCGGCCGCGGTCAGCCTGTCTCCGGTGGCCGGGAACGTCACCGAGACCCCGGGGGCGAGGAGTCCCACAGCCTCGGCAAGGGTCGCCGCATCCAGAGCGGCCGCGCTCACCGGTGCACCTGGTGGAGCAGGACCGTGAGCGGGCTTTCGGGTTCGACGGTCGCGCCGTTGCGGCAGACGTCGCCGATGTAGGGGCCGGGCGGGGCACTCAAGCAGAGCTCCCGCAGCAGCCTGGCAGTGATCAATTGGGTTCCCAGGGTTCCGAGATGGATGCCGGCGCAGACGCGCCGTCCCGCGCTGAAAGGTGTCCACGCCAGCCGGTCGGGCGCGCCGTCGCGGAACCGTTGTGGCCGGAACTCGTGCGGGGCGTCGAACAGGCCAGGGTCGCGCTGGGTGTCGCCGATCCCATAGAACACCTCGATCCCGGCCGGCAACCGCGTCCCGTCGAAGGCGAGATCGGTGAGCGCCCGGCGGGGCAGATACCGGAGCGGAGGATGCAGGCGAGCGGCTTCGGCGAACGCCGCGTCCAGCAGCGGGGTGGTCTCCGCCGAGAGCGGCGTCCGGTCACCGATCTCGCGGCGTATCGCCTCCTGCTCGGCGGGGTGGCGGGCCAGCAGCCACAACAGCCTGGCAGTGAGGTAACCGGTGGTCTCGTACCCGGCGAGGATCAGGATGGCGATGTTCCCGGCGATCTCTTCGTCCGGCGGCGGCTGCGGCAGTGCCCGCAGACGGCGAACGGGCCCGTCGTCATCGGCGAGCCGTTCTACGGCCGTCAGCAGCAACGCGCGCATGCGGCGGCGCGCCCGCCCGATGCGGCGAACATCCCGGTCGCCGTCCGCCGTCCCGAGTTCGACGTCGCGGATGCGGAGCACGTTGTAGAGCCCGAGCATCTCGTGGGCCTCGGCGGGTGACAGGCCGGCGAACGCGGCCGCCGCGATCTCGAAGACCAGCGGGGTGGTGAAGGAGTGCAGGTCGAACGGCGTACCGAGGGGCAGCGTCGGCATCACCCGGTCGAGGGTGTCGTTGATGCGCCGCGCGTGTGCGGGTGCGGCGGCCCGTCCCAGCAGCGGCAGCAGGGCCTTGCGGCAGTCGCGGTGCCGGACGCCGTCGAGGTTCAGGACCCCCCGGCCGAAACGATCGCCGAAGACGGCGTCCCAGCCGTCGGCATGCGAGAGCTCCTCGTCCTTCGCGCGGAAGAAGTGGTCGGCCGGCGCCGTGCCGCGCAGGTACACCCTGGGCGCGTGCCCCGCCCCGGGTGGCGAGCCGTCGCCGGCGTTCATTCGCGCACCGCCGGCTCCACGATCACGATCCGCTCGACCAGCTCGTTGATCGTCCTCGGGGTCATGAAGATCCGCGGATCGACCTCGTCCTCGACCTCGAAGGCCTCCTCCAGCGCGATCAGGAGCTCCACCCGCTCGACCGAGTCGATCCCCAGTTCGGCGACAAGGTGCTCATCGCCGCTGAGCGAGGCGCCCGCCAGCGCGGGCCGCACCTCCCGCACCGCCGTGATCAGTACCGCGTGCACCTCGTCCCGGCTCAGCCGCCGATCACCCAACGCGTTCCTCCGTCTCGGACCGGACAGATGATCATGTACATTACAATATGTAGTTTAACAGTCACCGATCGAAGTCGTAAGGAGTCCGATGGGACCGCTGCACGGCAGGAAGGCCCTGGTGACCGGAGGTTCCCGGGGCATCGGCCGGGCCATCGTGGAGCGACTCACCGGCGATGGCGCGGACGTCGTCTTCGGCTACCGCAAGGACAAGGAGGCCGCCGACGAGGTCGCGGCGGCCACCGGAGCGCGCGCGGTGCGGGCCGACGTCGCCGTGGCCGCGGAGGTCGACGACCTGTTCGAGCGGGCCGAGAGCCTGCTTGGCCCGCTCGACGTGCTGGTCAACAACGCCGCCGTCTGGCTGCCGCGCGGACGTCTGACCGAAGCGAGCGAGGACGACTTCGACACCATGATGGCGGTCAACGCCAAGAGCACCTTCCTGGCACTGCGGCACGCGGCCGAACGCCTGCGCGACGGCGGCCGCGTGGTGAACCTGTCGTCGGTGGCCGTCCGCCGCCCGACGCCGGGCAACGCCGTGTACGCCGCGTCCAAGGCCGCCGTCGAGCAGTTCACCGCCGTGGCAGCCCTGGAGCTCGGCACCCGCGCCATCACGGTGAACTGCGTCGCCCCCGGCGCCACCGACACCGCGATGCTGCGCGAGTCACTCCCCCCTCGCCTGCTCGAACGCGCCGCGCGCAACACCATCCTCGGACGTCTCGGCACCGGCGACGACATCGCCGCCATCGTCGCCTTCCTGGCCGGACCCGACTCCAGCTGGATCACCGGCCAAACCATCAGCGCCACCGGCGGACTGCTCTGAGTGGGCGTTTAAGTATTTTTGTGGCGTTTAGCGGGTTACGCTCCGCAGGGTTTTTGCATGGTTTCGCTCGTTTAAGCAATAACCCCTGTATTCCCTGACTCCTCTTTGATCGCTGTGGTCCCTGGACCAGGGCTTCTTCCCCGGATCTATGCCGGTTCTGGCATCTGAAGGGACTTCAGGGATTCTGAAGGTTCATCGTTCCTCGTGTTCGTTTTGCGGCAGCAGTGAAGGCGAGGGGGCTGGAGTTGACGCTGGCGGTGGTGAAGGATCTTCGGGTCGCGCGGGCTCCGGCCACGCCGGAGGACCTGGAGGCGCTGGAGACCGATGTGCTGGCCGGTTTCATGCTGGCGCGGGCTGCGGCGGGGCTGTCGGACGGGACGATCTCCTCGGACGTGGTGCATCTGGAACAGGTGCGGGCCTGGTTCGGGCGGCCGTTGTGGGAGATGGAGCCTGCTGACGCCGATGCCTACCTCGGGAAGGTGTTGCGCAGCGCGGTCGATTACGGCATGCCCGTGGCTGGCCGGGCCAACCCGTACGGCGGCCAGTCTGGGCCCGAGGAAGGGGGTGGTCGGGCTCCGCGCCTTGACGGAGGGGGCGGTTCGGGTGGTGACGAAAGCCGGGCGGCGCGGGGCTAGCCGACGCCCGCCCACTCACCTACGGTCACTCTGTGACTACTCAAAGAAGCTCCCTGTTTGAGGGCGGTCTGCGGCGCCGACGTCGGCCACCGCAGGGTCTGGGCCGCACGGGCGACCGAAAGCTCGCCCAGAGCCTGACCGCCCTGGCGCTGGCCACGACGGCCGTGTGCACGCCGGCCGCCACCTCCACCGCCTCTACCGCGGCCTCGACCCACTCCGGCGCCACCGCGGCCGGATTCGAGCCCGTCACGGTCACGCTCCGGAACATCTACAACGGGCTCTGCCTGAGCCAGTACATGAGCGACTGGTTCACGCCGGGACGAACCTGCCACGGCGGCACCAGCCAGCAATGGCAGCAGACCGGCCCCGCCAACGCGCGGACCTTCAAGAACGTCTACACCGGCCAGTGCCTGACCCACCACGCCAGCAACAACCGCGCGGCGGGACATGACTGCAACGGCGGCACCAGCCAGCAATGGGAAGAGATCCGCTACACCCACGCGCGATCCTTCAAGAACCGTCACACCGGCCAATGCCTGGGCTATTACTCCCACGACGACTGGACGGTGGGGATGAACTGCAACGGCCGCACCGGCCAAGGCTGGTCGCTCCCCTAACCCGCCCCAACCAGGCCACCCGGCCCCATCAGGGGGCCCGGCCGCGGCGGCGGACCACCATCCGGCAACCGCGTCCCCAACCTCACCAGACAGCACAACCAGGCGCTCTCGCAGGCCGAACGATCACGAACACCAACACTCGGGGTGTATCCCTCACGGCACAAATGATCCACCACGGCCCGGTCCAGACCACGAACTCCGCCTGACACCATGACCACTCGCCCCTGCGGCTCCAGCACCTGATCGCCCCCTCGTTGGCGCTCAGTCCTTGTCATCGCCCACGTCCCGCCAGCCGAACAGAACGTGCGGGAAAGGCACAAGAGCGAAACAGCATGAATATGGCAGTTTTCGGTCAGTCAGAGGCGTGATCTTCAAGGGTGGCCCGGGAAGGAGCACTGAAGCGCAGGACCAATGCTGACGCCCGCGGCCGGCGACCGTCCAACCGGCGCGTCCGCGCTGGACGCCGCAGCCCCCCGGATGGGTCGGCTGCGGTGCTCAGCACCAGCCAGGGCGCGGGCGGAGCTACGCGAACGAAGGGTGTGCTGTGTCGTTCACCGTGTTCCCGTCGATGCATCTCGCCGACGGCCAGAACATGCATCTGGTCCAGGGCGGGGTCGTCGCCGAACCCGAGCGGACCGACCCGCTGGAAACAGCTCTGTGGTTCCAGGAACAGGGCGCGCAGTGGATCCACATTCTGGTGCTCGACGCCTGGGGGTATCGCTTTGACCCCGACGAGATCAGCCGCCTCATTGACGGCCTGGCGGTCAGCGTCCAGCTTTCGTGCGGACCCGCCGTCACCGACGACACCTCCCTGGCCCGCGCCCTTAGCACCGGGTGCGCCCGCCTGAACCTGGGTACCGTGGCCCTGGCCGACACGCACTGGTGTGCCGAAGCCATCGCACACCACCCCGACCGGATCGGCATCACCCTGCCCGTCCGGCCCACTCCACGCGGCCCCCGGCTCGCCCACAGCGGACGCGCCGAGGACGGCGGCGATCTGTGGGCGCTCCTAGACCGCTTCGACCGTGCCGGCTGTCCCCGCTACGCCGTCACCGACGTCACCCGCGAAGGAGCCATGACCGGCCCCAACCTCGACCTCATCGACGACGTCTGCGCCCGCACCGATACACAGATAGTCGCCGCCGGCGGCATCGCCACCCTCGACGACCTCCGCGCCGTCGCCGCCCTCGCTCCCCACGGAGTCGACGGCGCAATCATCGGCCACGCCCTCTACACCGGTGCATTCACCCTGCCCCAAGCACTCACAGCCACCACAACAACCTGACGACCCGCTGACCAACCCCACCAGCCCTCGCCAGACCACCGGCCCGCCATCACCGGACCCCCAGCAGAACGCAGGCGGCCCTACCTTGCTGGGCACCACCCCGGCTCTGGGCGGCACGTCCGCTCACGCCGACGTCATCGACCCGGATGACAAGAGCGCGCTCGTCAAGAGCCTCGTCAACGACCTCGGCTTTACCTGCTCACCGAGCAGGGCATCCTCTGTTTCGAGGACCTCAACATTCCCAGGTCTCGCCAGCCACCAACGGATAGACCGCCCCGTCAGGAGACGGCGCCGCCGCGGCTGACCAGATGGACCGCTTGGCTGGCGGAACACTGGGCGCGGAACGCGGTCCCCGGACCTCAGAGAACGGTCGCCCACCGCGTCGCCATCGACACGCACGGCCGTGATCATCCCGGAGCGCGAGAGATGATTCCGTTCGAGCTCACTCCGCTCCGCGCTCCCGAGATCGCGACCCGAGGCAGACCATCGGCGGCGCATCGGTCACCGACGACCACATGCTGTCGATGGCCCTGTACCTGCGCGACCAGGGAATGAGCCTGCGTGACATCGCCGCCCAGTTCGTCATCACCAAGGGCAAGAAGAAGGGCGAGCGCCCCTCTCCGGCCACGGTCATGCGCATGCCTCGCGACCACGGGGCAGAACGGACATGCCGAGTTGGACGCCGTCGTGGCCACGCTGCCCGCCGACACCCGCCCGGCTCGCTCGGTCGCGCCCTACGATCAGCTGCTCACCAGGCTCTGAGGGAGGCAGTCGGCTGCGATCTGTCGCATGTCGTGGTGGTGCTGGTTCAGCCGGTCGGGTCGTCTTCAGCCGGTCGGGTCGTCGGCGGCGGCCAGCAGCCAGCCCGGAGGCTGGGGTGTCGGGTGGCCGTGGGCGGCGGCCAGCGCGGTGCGGGTGCCCCACTCCAGCCAGGCCACCAACGCCGCGCGCACGGCCGGGTCGTCGGCGAATCCGGCGTCGTCGGCGCTGGCGGTCATCTGTGCGGTGTAGCGGCGGCGCTGGGTTTCGGTGAGCGCGTGTCCCTGGTGCGCCGACAGCAGCCGGTGCCCTCCGCCGCGCCGGGCGCGATCGGGATGGGCGAGCGCGTCGACGAACCAGGCGGTGACCGGTTCCTGGTGGTCGGCGCCGGCGAACAGGGGCTGCAGGATGTCGTCGACGATGATGCGTTCGTGCATGGCGGCCACCAGCCGCCAGAACCCGTCCCGGCCGCCGCACGCCTGGTACAGGCCAGCGGGCGCTTCCACGGGCTTGACGGGCTGGGGGCCGGTCTCGATACTCGTCATGCCCGCAGCGTCAGCCCGGCTCTGGAAACTCGTCAACACCAACGGGTGATACGGACGGCCGCTGCACCTGGTTTCGTCACCCTCGTCCGTGGGTTCTGGGCTTGTGCGGCTGGATCCCCAGTACTGCTCGCGGCGGGTTTCTCGCTGCGCCTGCCGTCAGCGAGCTTACGAGGCCCGTAAATGGTCGGATAGCCGTCAGAGGGGCCAGACCGATCTTCTCGGCGACTCGATGGAAGGGCAGGTTGTCGGGGTGGATCATCGCGATGAGCCACTTGTTGTGTAGGCAATGGCCCCAGTGTTCCTTGAGCGCTCTCTGACCGCTGTAGCGCCTGGACCAGGGCTTCTTCCCCGGATTCCGGCCAGCGGTCTCGCCGGCGCCGCCGGAGCTGTCGCGGGCGTCGCTCACCGGCGTCTACCGCTTCTGCGGCTCGGGCTCGGAGGCGTTTGCGTTCGCATCGTGCAGGTCGCGTAGATGTCCTTGCAGGTCAGGTCGTTGGATTGGGTAGGAGCCGTGGAAGTTGATGTGCGCGAACAGCAGAGGTGACAGACGGGCGCGGACCTGTGGCCCGACGCTGAGCCCGCCTGCTTCCAGCCGGTTCACCGCGGCGTCGACGTACAGTGAGTTCCACCAGGTGATCGCGTTGAGGCCGAGGCCGAGCGCTCCGAGTAGGTTTTCCATGCCGCGTTCATAACCTCTGGTCAGGCGGCCGAGGTTGCCGAAGAGCACGTTGCGGGCCAGATCATGGCGGGACTCGCCGATGTTCAGCTGGGTGCCGACCATCCTGCGGTAAGCCTCCACATGGATGACCTGGAGCAGGTGCAGGGTCTTGAAGATGCGGCCGTAGTGGGCGAAGGCGTTGCCCAGGCCGGTCAGGCGGCCACCGGCCGTCATCATCTTGATCAGGTCGTAGGCGCGGACCTTGCTGGTCGCCAAGGATCCCGCGACCCGCATCATGTCGTCCCACTCGGCGACGACCGCGGGCACCGACACCCGCCGCAGCGCCAAGGTGTTGAACGCGCCCCACCCGTTGGAGGCGCGATGGTCGCGGGTGATCTCGCCGTCCAGCATCGCGGTGTCGATCCACCACAGCTGGGTGTCGGTGATGTCGGCGTGCCGCGGTGCGAACTGGTAGCCGCAGGCGGCGAACATGCCGTACACGATGTCGCTGTAGCTGCCCTGGTCGGTGGTGATGACATCGGGGTGCTTGGTGGCGTCCAGGCGGTGGATGGCGTCCAGGATGTACAGCGAGTCGCGCAGCGTGCCCGGCACGACCAGGCCGCCCAGCCCCATCACTTTGTCCGACACGGTGTTCAGCCATGTCGTCCCGCGCGGCCGCTTGCCGATCCCGAAGTACAGCGGCGAGGGGCGGGCGTGCAGGGAGCGGACCGGGACCACGAACCGCAGTCCGTCGGTGGAGGCGACCATCCCGCCGCCCCAGTCGGCGGTGATGGGTATCTCGGCCTGCTTGCTGACCAGAATCGCCGCAGCCACGGCCATTCCCTCACCGTGGAAGTAGCCCTTCTCGACTCCGATCAGCCGGTTCTCGCCCAGCGCGGTGGTGCCCGGTTTGGCCACCGGCCTCAGGCCGATGTTGCACGAGCGGGCGACCAGCAGCGCCGCCAAGCTCAGGTCCAGGTCATCGCGGCGGGCCTTTGACCCCGAGATGTGCGGCATCGTGTCCAGGAACCCGGTGCGGGCGTTGACCTCCAGCAACAGCTCCGGGTAGTCGATCCGGGGCAGCATCGCGGCCACCGCGTCATGGACGGCCTGGTAGCCCTCTGGATACGGAGCCGCTTCCAGCCGGGCCAGCGACAGCTTTCCGTCGGCGATCTGTGCGGCGTCGTTGGTCGCCAGTCCCGCGCCGACCTGGCGATAGGCGCCGTCGAGGACGTCGGCGAGCTCGGCCAGGTGCGCGCGCGGGTCGGCCGGCAACCCCAGCGCGGTCAGTACTGTGTCCCGCTCCCGCACCCGGGGCGAGATCAGCTGGACGCGCGGATCACCCCACTTGTCGGCCCCCACCGCGTACACATCCCGCCGACGCAGCGCGTCATGCAGCTGCTCCAGCACCGCGAACACGAACGCGGGGCGGTCGATCAGCGGCGCCGCAAGCTTGGGGTTGGCGAACACCAGCCGCCGCCACGACCCCGTCACCAGGCCCTCCAGCCCATGGATGTGGACGACGCCGGGCTTCTTGGCGGCGATCAGCTTCGGCAGGCCGCGCAGCGCCGCCAGGATCGGCTTGCCGGCCTCGGTGCAGCCCCACGGGACCACCGACGCCAGCAGCTCGATGAACGACTTCACCGTGGCGTACCGGTCGACCAGGGCCGCCCGCCGCTCGGCGTCGCCGTCGTCGCCCTCGCCCGGCGGCGGCAGCAGCTGGCGCACCGCCTCCACCGCGGCCGCCAGATCATCGCGGGAAACGACCTGCTCCACCGCCGACATCACCTGCGGCATCGACACCAGACCACCATCGCCGCCGACCAGCTCGCCGTCGGGGAGCTCACGCAGCACCACCGCCCACGCCGCCGCCATCCGCGACGCCGCCGTCTTCAACTTCGGGAACGTCTTCAGCTTCTCGACGTTGCTCTTGCGCGTCGCCCCGACAGCAGCTTCGTCGACATCAGCAGGTCAAATAGCAGCAGCGCATCGTCGACCGACGAGCGCTCCAGATGGCGGACGGTCGCCACCAGCGTCGCCACCCGCCGCTCACCCTTCAAGTTCTTGATCTTGGGGGCCTTGGCGTGCAGGCCGTAGGAGGCCAGCTCGGCCAGCTTCACCGGCGCCACCGCCGACAGGTCCACCGCGCCCGTCCCCAACCCCAGCACATAGGAGGCGCGGTCCAGCGACTCCACCTGCCCCGTCCCCGTCAGCTTCACCACCGGAGTGCGCATCCACTCCAGCGTCGAGACCCGCTTGCCGTCGGGCACCTCCAGCGCGGCGATCAGCTCCCGCCGCGTGTGCACCGGCGTCGGAGCCACCACCGCCACGTTGACCTTCTCCAGCGTGTCCCGCTGCACCTGGCGCACCAGCCGCGCCAGCGTCGTGATCCCAGGCAGCAGCACCCGCTCCTCCACCAGCCACAGCACCGCCCGGTCAAACAGCTCCCGCCGCGAGTCCCGCGTCTTGGCCACCCGCGAGGCCACAAACGCCCCGACCTCATCCTCGACGTCGACGAAGTCCCGAAACTCCAGCAAGCCACCGATCTCGGTGGTGTGCTCGTACTGCGTCGGCCCCCGCTCGGCGTACTCCTTGATGCACGACGCGTCATCGATCCCCAGCTGCTCGGCTGCGTAGTCCACCACCACCCGCGGCACATCCACCGGGTCCTCCAGGAACGTGCCCAGCATCGGCGCGATCGGACTCTGCTTCACCGGCAACTTCGCCCTCACCATGGCGCTCGATGCAGACGCACTTTGTGCTGCGGCAGGTGGCGCATCCCGATTGCTGCGGATGCCGCAGGCGCGTCGCAGATACTGCGTGCGCGGTAGCCGGCCACTCATCCGCGAGCAGGACTCTGCGGTTGAGGAATCCAGAAGCCGTCTTGCCTACCGGGTTTCGCCGAAGGTCCGTCGGTAGGCGCCGGGTGTGGGGCGAGGACGACGGATTCGAGAAGGTGGAGTACGCCGAGAAGTTCGCCCTGGAGATCCCGCAGACCACGCTCATACGTATCCCAGAAGCAGGCCACATCCCCACCGAGAACGCCCCCAACCAGCCGACTCCAAGGCCGTGTTTCAAAAGCCGCCAGAGCCACCCATTGATGGGCTCCGTACCAGGTCACGCTCGGCCTCCGAACGCGCGGAGTAGGGCTGCGATCTGCTCCGCGCGGGCGCGCCGGACGAGTTCGGTGCTTGGGAGCGGTGCGTCGTCGAAACCGTGGAACGCTCCGGGCCACAGATGAAACTCGACGGAGACGCCGGAGCGCACCAACCGCAGGGCGTAGTCGGCGCACTCGTCGCGGAAGACCTCCAGCTCGCCGACGTCCAGGTAGGCCGGGGGGAGCCCGGACAGATCGGCGGCGCGGGCGGGGGCCGCGTAGATGGGGGTGTCGGGCCCGCCCGCGGCCGCGCCGAGCAGGGCCGACCAGCCGAAGACGTTGAAGGCGCGCGGCCAGGTGATCGCCTCGGCGAAGGCCGCGCTGGACGGGGTGGCGTCTCGATCGTCGAGCATGGGGCAGAGCAGGAGCTGGAAGATCAGGGGAGGTCCGTTCCGGTCTCGGGCAACCAGGGCGGTCCCTGCGGCCAGACCGCCGCCCGCGCTCATGCCACCGACGGCCAGGCGCGACGCGTCGATGCCGAGCGAGGCGGCGTTCTTGTAGGTCCAGACGAGCCCGGCGTAGCAGTCCTCCACGGGGGTCGGGTGGGGATGCTGGGGGGCCAGCCGGTAGTCGACCGAGACGGCCACCGCTCCGGTCTCGGCGACGTACCGCGACACCCGTGCGTCGTCCGTCTCGGGAGAGCCGAGGATCATCCCGCCGCCGTGGATCCAGTAGAGGCAGGGAGCGTCTGGCGTGACGGATGGCGGCCGGTAGATCCGTACCCGGATCCCCGAACCGGGGACGATCCTGTCCTGCACCTGTACGCCCGGCAGCGGTGGGGCGCTGGCCTTTCTTCGCAGCTCTCGCAGGTCGCGCAGCTCGTCCGGGGACAGGCGGGTGTAGTCGACCCGGGTCAGGGGCGACCGGGCCAGGGCTTGGCGCAGTTCGGGGTCCAGGTTCGGATGCATCAGTACGCGAGCCTGATGGACAGGTCGAGGTTCCCGTCGTGCTGGACGAGCAGGATGTGGGTGCGCCGGGCGCCGTCCAGGAGGTAGACCGATGACGGCCTGAAGCTCACGGTCCGCGGTCCGCCCCACCGGAACCGGACGACGCCCCCGCGCCGGTGCAGGTCCAGGCCATCGGCGGTGGTCGTGACCGAGCCGCCGTAGGGAGCCCTCGTCCCGTTGGTGAAGACGACGGTGTCGGAGGCGCGCAGCACGAGCGGGATCTGCTCACCGGCCGCCGAGGTCGCGCGGACCGACCTGGTCAGCCGCCCGTCGGCGGCCGTCACGGTGGTGACCACCGAGGAGGTGGGGGTACGGAAGCGGAAGGCGGAACGGCCGAGGAACTCGACGGGCTGGGGGCCGTCGGCGTCCGCGACCTGGCCGGGGAAGACCGTCGCCCAGCAGCCGTGGTCGTTGTTGTTCAGCGACTGGATCACCGTTCCCGCGACCGGGTGCCATAGGAAGGTCAAACCGGTGCGGGAATGGGTGGTGGCCCGGCGCGTCCCGAAGTAGCCGCCCAGATACAGGTCGCGTCGGCGGAGGAAAAGGAACTCCTGGCCGAGGTCTATGCGGCGCTCGGTGAAGTGCTTTGACTTCAGGTACGGCAGTCGTGCGATCGCCTTGCCCTTGTCCTTGCGGGTCGCGAAGCGTTCGTCGTAGAGCCCGTGGGCGATGATGCGTGGCGAGGTGTCGGGTTTGACGAGGGCCGGGATGGGGGCGGGGGCGGCGGCCCAGGCCTTCCGGGCTGCGGCGAGGTCCTCGCGCGCCGGCAGGAACGCCCCGAGCGAGGGGACGTCCGGGACGAACTGCCCGTTCAGCGCGGTCCGTTCCGGATCGGGCCTGGTGTCGTTGTAGAACAGGGTGCTGGTGCGGGACGACGGCGCGATGTTGGTGATCCAGCCGGACCCGTCGGGCTCACGCAGCATGTTGTAGCCGAGCCAGTCCGTGTAGGCGGAGGTCATTCTGACGAGCCGGGAGTCGCCGCTCTGCCGCCAGCAATCGGCCATTTCGGGCAGCATCACCTCGAAGTTGTAGTTCATGTCGGCCCCCGACTCCTCGTAGAAGAAGCCAGCGGGGCTCTGCCCGTTGGCGGCCAGCCGGCCGATCGCGGAGGTGAGCTGCGAGCGCAGGGTCGCGTTCGGGTCCTGCCGGAGGGCGAGGGCCGACCCGGCGAGCCCGGCGGTGACCTGGTTGGCGAAGGTCAGGTCGTTCTGCCAGACGCTCTCGTTGGACGGATTGAGGAGCCAGGTCATGGCCTTCCGCAGCGCCGCGGTGATCTGGGTACGGCGGGCGGGCAGCGCGTTCGCCGACCGCAGCAGCGACTGGACCTTGCTGAGGTAGCCGAGCGCGAACCCCGTCGCCGCAAGGGAGTGCTCGCTGCCGGAGTACTCGGGCCAGCTGCCATCGGGGTGTTGCAGCCCCAGGTAGTGGCCGAGGGCCGCGTCGAGCCCCACGAGCAGCGCGGGGTCGCGGGAGTAGGGGTTCCAGGATCGGGCCTTGGCGTAGAACCAGGCCAGGGTCAGGACATGCTCCTGCACCCGGGCGTTGGTGGCGTTGGCGGGCGTGCGCCACCATCCGCCGGTGAAGAAGCCGTAGTCGGCGTCGGCGTCGGAGATCCCGTTGACCATCGGGGCGAGCGACACCAGGTAGGACGCGACACGCTGCTCGGCGGGCGCGAAGGCGGTCCGCGCGATCGGGCCGAGCTTGGCAAGGTCGGGCAGCGGGCCCGCGGCGGAAACGCTGCCTGCGGCGGCACGGCCGGCGGCGCGGCTCGCGGCGGAGGCGACGCCCGTGGGCAGGGTGGTGAGCAGCGCGGCCGCTCCCGCTCCGGTCAGCAGTCCGCGACGGCTGATGTCTCTGGGTTCGAACACCGTGCCAGCTCCTCGGGGGGTGGTGCGGCGACCCTCGCCCTGGGTGACGACGAAAGGTCCGGCTGGCCGCACAGTCTCATCCCGGCAAGATCCGTCGTCAAGGTGATAATGCGAATTACTACAGGGAAAATCACCCCTTGACAGTTGCGGGAACGTCGTCTCAGAATGAGGCCCGCCGAGTTGCCAATGCGCATTATCACCAGATTGGGCTGCTACCTACCGTGACCCCTCCCAGGCGCCTGACGCAGCAGGACATCGCCCGGATGGCCGGCGTGAGCCAGACGACGGTGTCGATGGTGCTGAACAACCGCACCGACACCGAGGTGCGCATCTCCCCCGAGACCCGCGAACGGGTCCTGCGCGTGATCCGCGAGACCGGCTATATCGCCGATCCCGCTGCGCGCAGGCTCGCCGAGCGGCGCAACCGGATCATCGGCGTGTTCACCTACGAGGCAGTGTTCCCCTCGGCGAGCGCCGACTTCTACCATCCGTTCCTGCTCGGGATCGAGGAACGGGCCGAGGACGCGGGTTGCGACCTGCTGCTGTTCACCAGCGCCAAGGCGGCCTCGGGGGAACGGCGGCGGATCTTCAACGCCGACAGCCGGGTCCGGCTGGCCGATGGCTGCGTCCTCCTCGGCCGCACCGTCGACCGCGACGATCTCGCCCGGCTGCTGGCCGAGGGCTTCCCCTTCATCTCGATCGGCCGACGCGACGACGCGGGCGGGCCCGTTCCTTATGTCGGGGTGGACTATCCCCCTGCGGTCCGCGCCCTGGTCGAGCGGGTGAAGGCGCTCGGCCACACCCGGCTGGCCTATGTCGGGGCGGGGGAAGGCGGCGAGTCGCGGACCGACCGGATGCGCGGTTTCCGCGAAGCCGCCGGTCCCCGAGCCCTCCATCTCCCCGTTGGAGAGGGCGGCCATGCCCGGATCCTGGATGAGCTGAGCGCGGCGGGCGTGACCGCCGTGTTCGTCGAGGAACCGGCCGACGGCACCGCCCTGACCGAGGCCGCCAAGGCCCGCGGGCTTTCGATCCCCGACGACCTGTCGATCCTGGTGCTCGGCACTCCCGACCGGCGGCCCGGCTTCACCGGCTTCAGCATCCCGCGGCGCGAGATCGGCTGGCGCGCCGTCGAGCTGCTGACGGACGTCCTCGAACGAGGCGGAACGCCCCAGGAACTTCTGCCGTGCGAGCCCGTCGAGGGCACCACGCTCGCTGCCCCCCGCAACCGGAAGGCTTGATGTGCAAGAGATCCATGCGGACGCGGTCGTTGTCGGCGGCGGGCTGGGCGGCGTGGCGGCCGCGCTGGCCCTGCTGCGGGCCGGACGCACCGTGATCCTGTCCGAGGAGTTCGACTGGCTCGGCGGCCAGCTCACCAGCCAGGCCGTGCCGCCGGACGAGCCGTCGTGGGTCGAGAACTTCGGCGTCACGGCCTCCTACCGGGCGCTGCGCGAGGGCATCCGGCGCTACTACCGCGAGCACTACCCGCTCACCGAGGCGGCACGGGCGGCCCGTGAGTTCAATCCGGGCGGCGGCCATGTCAGCAGGCTGTGCCATGAGCCGCGCGTCGCGGTTGCGGTGATCGAGGCGATGCTCGCCCCCTACCGGGGATCGGGCCGGCTGCGGGTGCTCCAGCCTTACCGGCCGGTCGCGGCCACCGTGGACGGCGACCGGGTCACCTCCGTGACGCTCGCGGTCAGCGCGGGGGCTGCGGGCGGCGCGGGCAACATGGCCGGCGCGGGCAACGCGGGCAACGCGGGCAACGCGGGCAACGCGGGCGGCGCGGGCGACGTGGTCGTCACCGGCGCCTACATCCTGGACGCCACCGAGATCGGCGAGCTCCTCCCGCTGACCGGCACCGAGTACGTCACCGGCTTCGAGGCGCAGGCCGAGGCCGGTGAGCCGAGCGCCCCCGCCGAGTCCCAGCCGCTCAACATGCAGGCCGTCTCGGTGTGCTTCGCGATGGACCACGTCGACGGCGACCACACGATCGACCGCCCCGCCTCGTACGGCTTCTGGCGCGACTACCAGCCATCCTTCTGGGGCGACAAGCTCCTGTCCTGGCGCTGCCCGAACCCTCGCACGCTCGAGATCATGGAGCGTTCCTTCACCCCCAACCCGGACGATGACCCGCTCGCCGTCGTGGCCGACCAGCGGATCAGCCCCGGCGACGGCAATCTGTGGACGTTCCGCCGGATCGCCGCCCGCCGGAACTTCCTGCCCGGCACCTACGGCAGCGACATCACGCTGGTGAACTGGCCGATGATCGACTATCTGGAGGGGCCGGCCTTCGACGTCCCCGACGCGGCCGGGCACCTGGCCGCGGCCCGCGAACTGTCGAAGTCGGTCCTGTACTGGATGCAGACCGAGGCGCCCCGCCACGACGGCGGCACCGGCTATCCGGGGTTGCGGCTGCGCGGCGATGTCACCGGCTCCGCCGACGGTCTCGCCCAGGCCCCCTACATCAGGGAGTCGCGCCGGATCAGGGCGCTGTACACCGTCACCGAACAGGACTTGTCGCTGGCGGTGCGCGGCGACAAGGGCGCGGTCTCCTACCCCGACTCCGTCGGCATCGGGATGTACCGGATCGATCTGCACCCCTCGACCGGCGGCGACAACTACCTCGACGTCGCCTGCTCGCCGTTCGAGATCCCGCTCGGCGCGCTCATCCCCCGGCGCGTCGCCAACCTGCTCCCCGCGAGCAAGAACATCGGCACCACCCACATCACCAACGGCGCGTACCGCCTGCATCCGGTCGAGTGGAACGCGGGAGAGGCCGCGGGCGCGCTCGCCGCGTTCTGCCTGGACCGTGCCACCACGCCCCACGCCGTCCGGGAGGACGAGACCCTCCTGGCCGACTTCCAGCACCGCCTCACCCGGGACGGCGTCAGCCTGCGCTGGCCCGAGATCGTCGGATACTGAGGAGACCCCCACCCCATGAAACTCCGCGCCCTCGCCGCCGTCGCGGCGCTGCTCACCACCGCCGCCGCATGCGGCGGCGGATCTTCGGGCAACCAGAACTCGCACGCGCTGCGCATGACGATCTGGACGTCCAACGACGCCCACCTGAAGCTCTTCAACGACATCGCCGCCGACTACAAGAAGACTCACCCGGACATCACCGAGATCAAGTTCGATTCGATCCCCGTCGAGTCCTACACCACCACCCTGACCACGCAGTTGGCCGGAAAGAAGGCCCCCGACCTGGCCTGGATCCTGGAGAGTTCGGCACCCGACTTCGTGGCGTCCGGCGCGCTCGCGCCGCTCAAGTCGAAGGTCGAGAACGGCGCGGAGCTGGTGCCGTCCATGACGAAGTTGTGGGAGAAGGACGGCGAACTGTACGCCTACCCGTTCTCCACCTCGCCGTTCGGCGTGTTCGTCAACACCGACGCGCTCACGAAGGCCGGGCAGGACTCCCCGCAGAAGCTGATCGAGTCGGGCGACTGGACCTGGGAGAAGGTCGCGGCCGTCAACGCCGCCGTCGCCGCGAAGGGCGGCAACGGGCTCGTCATCCGCGACTTCGACTACAAGAACTGGGACAACCTCGCCTCGGTCTGGACGGGCTGGGGTGCCAGTGCCTGGAGCGCGGACGGGAAGACGTGCGGGTTCAACAGCCCGGAGATGACCGAGGCGATGACCTTCCTCCACAAGGCGATCTTCACCGACAAGGCGGTGCCGGGCCCCGGCACCACGGTCGACTTCTTCACCGGCGACGCCGCGATGACGATCACCCAGATCTCCCGTGCGTCGCTGCTGAAGGACGCGAAGTTCGGCTGGGACCTGGTTCCGCTGCCGTCCGGGCCGAAGGGAGAGTACTTCGTGATCGGCCAGGGCGGGCTCGGCGTGCTGAAGAAGTCCAAGAACGCCGCCGCGGCCGCAGACTTCCTCGCCTTCTTCACCAACCAGGCCAACTCGGCCAAGCTCGCGGCCTACTTCCCGCCGCCACGTTCCTCGCAGCTCAACGCCGAGACCCTGGCCAAGAGCAACCCGCTGCTCAAGCGCGACCAGCTCGACAAGGTCGTCGTGGCGGGGATCGGCAAGGGCGTCGTCAAGCCGAGCCACACCGGGCAGGCGGAGCTGGCACAGACCGTCCGGGCGGCGCTCGACCCGCTGTGGAAGCCCGGCGCGAACGTGAAGTCGGTGCTCGACGGGGTCTGCACGAAGATCCAGCCACTGCTGGGATCGTGATGTCCACGACCGAGTTGCGGACCCGGGGGGTGGCGGCGGCCAAGGCCGCCCCCCGGGGCTCCTACTGGACGATCCGGCGCCGCGACAACCTCGTCGGCTACCTGATGGCCGCGCCCCAGCTCATCGGCACGGTGGTGTTCGTGCTCGTGCCGCTCGGGCTGGTGTTCTGGTACAGCCTCCACGAGTGGAACGTGCTCGCCGCGACGTTCGAGTTCACCGGCGGCGAGAACTACCGCAAGCTCGTGGACGACCCGAAGCTGCGGTCGGTGCTCGGCGCGACCGTGCTGTTCTCGATCGGGCTCGTGGTGCTCAACCTGACCTTCGCGCTGGCGCTGGCCGTACTGCTCAACCAGCGGCTGCGCGGGACGGTCCTCTTCCGGACCGTGTTCTTCTCGCCGGTCGTGGTCTCGCTGGTCGCCTGGACGATCGTCTGGCAGTTCCTGCTCCAGTCCAACGGCGGGGTCAACGGGCTGCTCGACGCGGTCGGGGTGACCGGGCCGAACTGGCTGCGCGGGGAGTCGACCGCGATGGCGTCGGTCGTGGTCGTCCAGGTCCTCAAGAACGTGGGGCTCAACATGGTCCTGTTCCTCGCGGCGCTCCAGGGCGTCCCGCGGCAGTTGTACGAGGCCGCCGAACTGGACGGGGCCGGGACGTGGACCCGGTTCCGGCGGATCACCCTGCCGCTGATCAGCCCGACCGTGCTGCTGACCTCGATCATCACCGTCGTGGGGTCGTTGCAGGTGTTCGCGCAGATCGCGGTGCTCACCCAGGGCGGGCCGGGAACGTCGACGACCGTGCTCGTCTACTACCTGTATCAGCAGGCATTCCAGTTCCACCACTTCGGGTACGGGGCCACCCTGTCGATCCTGCTGTTCACGATCGTCGCCGCGCTGACCTTCCTGCAGTGGCGGATGCGGCGGAGGTGGGTCTTCCATGAGTCGTAGAACGAGACTGTCCCTGTACGGCCTCATGTTGGTGCTCTGCGTGCCGTTCGTCTTCCCGACCTGGTGGATGGTCACCGCCTCGTTCCAGCCAGCCGCGGACGTGTTCGACTTCCCCACGTCGCTGCTGCCCAGCCGGTTCGATCTCACGGCGTACCGGCAGGCGGCCGAGCTCCAGCCGTTCGCGCGGCAGTATTTCAACAGCCTGTACATCGCACTGATCGTCACAGCAGGGACGATGATCGTCTCAGCCATGGCCGGATACGCCTTCGCGCGGATTGAATTCCCGGGGCAGAACGTCCTCTTCGTCGTGGTCCTGACAGGGCTGCTGATCCCGAGCGAGGTGACGATCGTCCCGCTGTTCCAGATGTTCCAGAAGGCGGGGATGGTCGACACGCACTGGCCGCTGATCCTCGTGCCGGTCCTGGGAGCGCCGAGCGTGCTGGCGACCTTCATCATGCGGCAGTTCTTCATCACCCTGCCCGACGAACTGGAGGACGCCGCCCGGGTGGACGGCCTCGGCCGCTTCGGGACCTTCTACCGGGTCGCGCTGCCCCTGGCCAGACCCGCCCTCGGCGCCGTGGCGATCTTCACTTTCCTGCACTCCTGGAACCTCTACCTGGAGCCTGTGGTGTTCCTGTCCTCGAAGGACATGTTCACCCTGCCGCAGGCGCTCACCCAGTTCGTGGACGCCTACGGCGGGCCGATGTGGAACGTCCAGCTGGCTGCGGCGACGATGTCGACCCTGCCGATCCTGCTGGTGTTCGTCCTGGCTCAGCGCCAGTTCATCGAGGGCTTGGCCCATTCGGGCCTGAAGGGCTGAGCCAGGCCGTACGGCATGATTCTCGCGTTTGGGATCTGGACCAGCGCCGCATGCTCGGCGAGCCGTTCGGCGAACCCGTGTTACTGCTCGTTCCCGCGTTCGGGGAGCCAGTCGTGGGCAGGGTCGTACTCCAGCCAGCGGTTGCGCGCCGCCTCCGCCACGAAGGCGTTGATCAGGGCGTCCAGCAGCGGATGGTCGGCGTTGCTTCGCCAGAGCAGTGACCAGGCGTACAGCGGTGTGGGATCCGTCAGCGGGACCGAGCGGAGCGCTGGATGGGGTGGGAGGGGCACATCTGCGGGCAGCAGCAAGAAGCGACGGGAGTCGGCTGCCAAGTCCGAAAGGAAATGGTCGAGACCCAGGTTCGTGCCCTCGACGTGGTCTCGGATGTCGAACCGTTCGGCGAAGCGGTGGAGGAAGTCGAGCCGGTGGAGCGGCCCCGGGGCGAAGAGCGCACTGCCTTGTAGCTGCTGCGGCCGGATTGTCGGCGCGTGAGCCAGGGGGTGCTCCACGCTGAGGACTGCGTCTACTGGCTCCAGGCGTACCAGGCGGTGGGTCAGCCCTGCGGGCACGGGAGGGTGAACGCGGCCGAACGCGGCATCGATGTCGCCGTGCTGCAGCGCGGCAGTCACCGACGGCAGGTCGCGACCGTGTCCGAGTTCGAGGCGTGACTCGCCGCGGGCTGCCACCTGCGCCAGTGTGCGCATGGGCGCGTACAGGTGACCCCAGATGTCGACGCGCAGCGGGCGGTGCGCGTCCAGTACGGCGGCGACAGCCAGATCCGCGGCGGCCAGCGTTTGCCGGGCCGGTTCGAGGAACCGTTGCCCGGCCTCGGTGAGCCGCACTCCCTGCCCGCCGCGTTCGAACAGGCGCCGGCCGAGCGCGGCCTCCAGGCGGGCCACCCGCTTGGACAGCGCCTGCTGCGAGATAGCCAGTTCTTCGGCGGCGTGGCCGAAGTGCAGTTCCTCGGCGGCCAGCACGAACGCGCGCACCTGCGCCAAGTCGAGATCCACGGCCTCACCTTAGGTGACAACCGATGGTTGTCGGCCTTTCCCGTTCGTTGTTGGATCACCCGGCCCCAGTGCCGGTGTCATGACCGGCATGCACAGATTGATTCCCACAGGTGATGCGGCGCGTCCCGTGGAGTTCGCCCAGGACGCTCAGCCCGTTCCGGCCCCGGATGAGGCGTTGATCAGGGTCGAGGCGTTCGCGCCGAACCGGGGAGAGACGTTCCTGCTGGAAAAGCCCCGTCCTGGCCTGCTGCCCGGCAAGGACGTCGCCGGCCTGGTCGTGCAGGCTGCCGCCGACGGCTCGGGACCGGCGGCCGGAACCCGGGTGGTGGGCCATCCGCCGGAGGGCGGCTGGGCCGAGTACGTGGCCGTGCCCACCCACTCCCTCGCCGTCCTGCCCGACGAGATCGGCGCCCTCCAGGCGGCGGCCCTGCCGCTGGCCGGGATCACTGCGCTCCGGTTGCTCCGAACCGCAGGCGTGCTGATGGGACGGCGCGTGTTGCTGACCGGTGCCTCCGGTGGCGTGGGGCACTACGTGACTGAGCTGGCCGCCGCAGCAGGGGCGGAGGTGACTGCGGTAACGGCCACGCCGGAACGTGGCGCGCGTCTCCAAGAGCTCGGCGCGGTGGCGGTTGTGCAGAACGTGGCCGACGCGCAAGGTCCGTTCGACGTGGTGCTGGAGTCCACGGGCGGCGGGGGGCTGCCTGTCGCGCTCGCCAAGCTGGCTGCGGCAGGCACGCTGATCTGGTTCGGCCAAGCCAGCCGTACCTCGGTGACGCTGGATTTCTTCGATTTCTTCGCAGGTCCGGAAAACGCCGCCATCCGGCATTTCCACTACGCGGGCGCACCGTACGGCCACGATCTGGCCACCTTGGTGCGCCTGGTGGCCCGTGGGCGGCTGCACCCGGAGATCGGACGTACCGCCGCCTGGAGCCAGACCGCCGAGGTCCTGGTCGACCTGCGAGAACGCCGCATCCGTGGCAAGGCCGTCCTGACGATTGGAGGAGCACGATGAGTGTCGCCATGATGAGCGTTGCGGATTTCGCCGCCGCCAATTTCTCGCGCGCCACCGGAGCCGGGCTGGACGCGCACGAGTATCAGCGCGTCACCGGCGAGCTTGCCGACCTGAACCAGTGGGGCGAAGCCCTGATGCGCACCGCACGCGCGCACCTGACGCGCGCAGAACAGGCGGCCACTGCGATTTCGGCGGGCGAGCATTACCAGGTGGCCGCGCGCTGGTTCCACTTTGCCACCCTGGGGCCGCAGGCGACGGTCACAGCTGAGGTGGATGCCGGGGCGGCGGTCGAGGCGGATGCCGCCATGGGTCTCGCGCTGAAGCTGCTAGAGCCGCACGCGCGCCGGATCGAGGGTCCAGGTTTCGCCGGCTGGTTGCGAGGCCCGGCTGATGCGGCGGCAACCGTCGTCGTCGTGCCCGGGCTGGACTCCAGCAAGGAGGAGTTCCACGACGTGATCACAGCCTTGCTGCTCCGGGGCCTGGCCGTATTCGCCATGGACGGACCGGGGCAGGGCGTACTCGCGGCCAGCTCCACCGTCCGGTCCGACTACCACCGGGTGACGGCGCAGGTGATCGACGCGCTCGGCGTCGAACGTGTGGGGCTCATAGGGCTCAGCCTCGGCGGCTACTACGTCGCCGAGAGCGCCGCCCGCGAGCCGCGCGTTGCGGCCGCTGCCACTGTCAGCGGCCCCTTCCGGCTTGATTGGGACGTGCTGCCGCCTCCGGTACGACAGATCCTCATCCAGCGCGCCGGAGGACAAGAGGCCGGCCGTAACTTCGTACGCCAGGTGGACCTTTCCGCCCTCGCTGCGCAGATCACCTGCCCACTGCTGGTGGTGGACGGCGGGCTCGACGTCATCCCCGGCGTGACCAACGGCGAGACGCTGGCACGCCTTGCACCGCGCGGCGAGTACGTGTTCATCGCCCATGGCGACCACCTGCTCGGCAACGCCCGCCCTGACTGGCTGGCGGCGACCACTGATTGGATCTCGGAACAACTCACATGACTCCGCTCCACCGGCAAACGGACGGCCGGTAGGCCAGCCGGCCGAGGGCCGACCGGCGCTGTGTGCCGCACACCAGGGGAAGGTCGCGGTCAGTTGGCGCTGCGCTGGAAGGATGAGCGGTAGTCCCGTGGGCGTTGTCCGGTGTGTTTGGCGAAGAGAGCGGCGAATGTTCCGGGGTCCCTGTAGCCGACCGTGGTGGTGATGCCGGCGACGGTTCTGTCGGTGGTCTCGAGGAGATGGCGGGCGCGGCGGACGCGCGACGACTGCAGGTAATCGAGGGGACTCTGGCCGGTCTCGTCTGCGAACCGCCGCAGCATCGTCCGGGTGCTGACATTGAACGCGTCGGACAGTGTGGCGAGGTCGTATGGGGCGGCGAGGTTCTGGTCGAGCCAGCGCATGACCCTGCGGGAGAACTCGTTGCCGGGCTGCGGAAGAAGTCGAGCGTCAACGTACGGGGCCTGGGATGATCGCGCATCGTTGATGAGCGCCACCCGCGCGGTTGTCCGTGCCACACCGGCACCGTTGTGCTCGCGGATCAGTTCCAGCGCGAAGTCGTACATGGCACTGAAGGCCGCCGTCGTCGTCACACCGGTGTCGGTGACGACCAGACGTTCGGGTCGGATATCGGCGTTCGGGCAGCGTTGAGCCAGTTCGTCCGCGTGGAGCCATGCCGTCGTGGCCCGGCGTCGGTTGAGCAGTCCAGCCTCGGCGAGCAGGAACGCACCGACACAGATCGAGACGACGGCGTTGCCCGCGGTTGCGTGTGAGCGGATCACGGCGACTTCGGGTGCGAGTGCCGCGAGCTTGGCGTCCACGTCGAGGCCCGGCGCGAACTCGAACCCTGGCACGACAAGGACGTCGAACTCGCGCAGCGGAGAGACGTCCAGTGCCGCACCACCCGACGCGGCGACGCGACGACGAGGCGACACAATCGACACCTCGTATCCGGCATGGTCCGGGCCGGCAGTGTGCGTGGCCATCGTCAACAGATCGGGTACGCCGAACACCTCGGACGCGAAGCAGCCTGGATAGGCCAGGACACCAACCCGCAGCGCGCTCACGCTCACCTCCTCGCCGCCTTGGCGAGATTACCCCTATATATGGCGATCTGGCCTAGGGTCCAATGCGGGCACATCAGTCCACGCTGGGCACCATGAGTGCTGCCAACGGACGCCTTGACGACGCGATCACGGACTTCTCCCGCCGACTCGTGGACGTGGACGGGGTGGTGAAGACGGTCTACGCCGCGGGTTCCGGGCCGGCCGTTGTGCTGATGCCGGAGATGCCAGGCATCAGTCCTGACGTTCTTCGACTGGCGCGCTGGGTACGGGATGCGGGCTTCACCGTCTACGTCCCCTCGCTCTTCGGGATCGACGGCGCCTATCCCACTGCCGAGGATGGGGAGAAGATTGCCCGTCGCGCGTGCGTCAGTGCAGAGTTCCGTGCGTTCGCCGGGGGCGGCACCAGTCCCGTCGCGGCGTGGCTACGCGGCCTCGCGCGCCAAGCTCACGCCGACTGCGGCGGGCCGGGAGTCGGCGCGATCGGACTGTGCTTCACCGGCAACTTTGCCCTCACCATGGCGCTTGAGCCGGCCGTCATCGCGCCAGTGGTCAACCACCCTTCATTGCCGCTGGACGACCCCGCCGGACTCGAGATCAGCGACGAGGACGCACGCGCGGTCCGAGACCGCATCGCACGCGATGGACTGAAGGTTCTGGCCTACCGCTTTGACAACGACCGCTGGTGCACCGGCCAGCGCTTTGCCGCCTACCAAGCACTTCTCGGCGACGCCTTCGACGGCCGCGTCCTTCCGGGCAGTTCGGCCAATACCAATCCGCCCCCGTTCTTCCGCGACGTGGTCGAAACGCCCCACAGCATTGTCACCGCCCACCTCGTCGACCAGGGCGGGCATCCCACGCTGAAGGCCAGAGACGACATCCTCGCCTTCCTGACCGACCGCTTGATCCCGGCTGGACGATCGTCACGACCTGTAGAACGATCTTGATCAGCCGCCGCAGTCGCGACTCGTTCAGAACATCGGGAAACTCGCCCTGGACCTCCCATGAGGAAGACCCGGGGGGGTCGACGAACATCGGAACTGTGATTCTTGATCCAGGTGATCCGGCTGGGTTGGGTTGCTGCCAGGCTGTCGCCGGTACTCGGGCATGACCCGCATCGGAACTGGCGCCTACGGGCTGCCTTGTTTTCGAGATGTCTGCCGGGGT